>NZ_CP025120.1:0-331626 GCF_002838765.1 Kangiella profundi
ATGATGGGTAATGTGTGGCGGAGTTGTTTACAGAAATTGCAGTCAGAGTTATCTGCTACTGAATTCAACACTTGGATCAAACCTCTTCAAGTCAAGGAAACAGATTCGGAAATGGCTTTGTATGCACCGAATCCCTTTTTCGTTGACTGGATTCGTCAGCAATACCTGGATCGTATTAATGAATACCTTGAACAGAAAGACTCTTCTTCTCAAAAACAAATTTCACTGCATGTGGGTAACTTAAACCAGGCCGTAGAGCAAAGCAGCTCTACTTCTGCCGCATCGTCTACTTCTAATGGTGCCAGTGTAGATACCTCCAACCAGATTCGCTCAACAACATTTGCCAAAACTGAACAAGCACCTTCAGGTTTCCAACAGAACAATCTTAACCCTAACTTTATTTTTAGTAATTTTGTTGAAGGTAAATCAAATCAGTTAGCTCGCGCAGCTGCGCAGCAGGTTACCGAAAATCCAGGTGAAGCTTATAACCCCTTGTTTATCTACGGTGGCGTAGGTTTGGGTAAAACCCACTTGATGCACTCTGTGGGTAATGCCATTTTAGAACAAAAGCCCAATGCCAGGATTGTCTATCTGCATTCTGAACGGTTTATGGCCAATATGGTTAAAGCACTACAGACCGGAACGATGGACAAGTTTAAAAACTTTTACCGCTCTGTTGATGCCCTACTGATTGATGATATCCAGTTCTTTGCTAATAAAGGCCGTACTCAGGAAGAGTTCTTCCACACCTTCAACAACCTGATCGAAAAGAACAAGCAGGTTATTATCACCTGTGATAGATTTCCTAAAGAGGTTGAGGGCCTTGAAGAGCGTCTTAAGTCTAGATTCGGTTGGGGCCTGACTGTTGCAGTTGAACCACCCGAACTTGAAACGAGAGTGGCAATTTTAATGAGCAAGGCTCATTCCTCTAAAATCGAGCTACCTAATGAAGTTGCTTTCTTTATCGCTAAACGCATACGTTCTAATGTTCGTGAGCTGGAGGGGGCGTTAAAACGTGTCATTGCGAATGCCCAGTTTACTGGGCGGGCTATTACCCTGGATTTTGTTAAAGACGCTCTTAAAGATTTGATTGCTGCTCAGGACAAATTGATTTCTATTGAAAACATACAAAAAACTGTTGCCAGCTATTACAAGATCAAGGTTTCTGATCTATTATCTCAAAGACGGAGTCGGTCTATTGCTCGACCTCGACAAATGGCTATGGCATTGGCGAAAAACCTCACCAATCATAGCCTACCCGAAATCGGCGATGCTTTTGGGGGAAAGGACCATACTACGGTTTTACATGCCTGTCGTAAGATAGAGCAGCTTAAAGGCGAAAGCATCGATATTGAAGAAGACTTTTCCAATTTACTAAGGACTCTGTCCAGCTAATAACAAGGTGTCTCTATGCGTTTTACCATAAGCCGGGATCAATTGCTGGCGCCACTTCAATTGGTCAGTGGTGCTGTAGAAAAGCGACAAACTCTTCCTGTTCTATCTAATGTTTTAATGGTTGTTGATGATAGTAAGTTATCACTTACTGCGACAGACCTTGAAGTAGAGCTTAAAGCACAGGTTGAACTTGAAGGAGAATTTGAGCCTGGTGAAATCACAGTTCCGGCCCGAAAACTGCTTGATATCGTACGCAGTCTCGGTGATGGCGAAAATGTTAAGGTTGAACAGTCAGAAACACGTCTTAAGTTAATTACTCCTAGCAGCCGCTTTAGCCTATCTACTATGTCTGCAAATGAGTTTCCTAATCTTGATGAAACGGCAAGTCTCGCATCTCTGGAATTGACTCAGGAAGTACTAAAAACCCTGATTGAGAAAACACAGTTTGCAATGGCCCAGCAAGATGTTCGGTATTATCTCAACGGTATGTTGTTTGAGTTTGATAATGACCGTTTAACGACTGTTGCTACCGATGGCCATCGTCTGGCACTTTCTCGTGCTAAAGTATTAATCGATACAGAAGATAAAATTAGCGCTATCATTCCTCGCAAAGGTGTTACCGAGCTGGCACGTCTGCTAGAACACAGCGAAGAGAAAGTTACCCTTAACCTTGGCTCTAATCATATTAAAGTTATCGGTGCCGACTATTCATTTACTTCTAAGCTTGTTGACGGACGTTTCCCAGAGTACGACAAGGTATTGCCACGCAATGGTGACAAAGTTGTTATAGCCGATCGCGAACTATTCAAAGAATCCTTATCTAGAGCTTCCATTCTTTGTAATGAAAAATTCCGAGGGGTACGTTTTATGCTATCTAACGAACAAGTTAGATTGCATGCCAATAACCCTGAACAGGAAGAAGCTGAAGTTGAATTCGGTGTTGAATACCAGGGTTCCGATCTTGAGATTGGCTTTAATGTCAGTTACATGATTGACGTTATGAATACTATAAAAACTCAGCAAGTTAAGTTGACCTTTATAGATGCTAACAGCAGCACCTTAATTGAAGAAGTGGATGGCGGCGAAAGTTTGTACGTTGTTATGCCGATGCGTCTATAAATCCTAATCGTATTTTCAGCATCCTAGATGCAAATCCAATCCTTATCTATTCAGAACTTCAGAAACTTGCAGCCCTTGAGGCTGCATTTTTCTCCCCAGCTTAATATAATCTACGGGGATAATGCCGCTGGAAAAACAAGTATTCTTGAATCTTTGTTTATTCTTGGGCATGGTCGTTCTTTTCGTACCAGTCGTCACAGTAAATTAATTCACCATGAGCAGGACTCATTTACCCTGTATGGTGAACTCAATGCATATAATGTTCTGCACAGATTAGGGATTCAACGGTTTCGAAATAATGACGTCAAGATGCGTCTTGATCAGGAGCCTCTTACAAAGCTGAGTGATTTAGTTGCCCTGGCCCCAATACAAGTACTCGCTCCAGAACACTATGAATTATTGACCAAGGGTCCCAGTGGAAGACGCAAGCTTTTGGATTGGGGAGTGTTCCACGTGGAACATTCGTTCCTCAAACGCTGGCAAAGTTGTCACCGACTGATATTGCAGAGAAACAAGCTGTTAAAAACCAGTCGTAATTATCAGGAGCTTTCGGTCTGGGATCAGCAGCTTGTGCCTCTTTCCGAACAAGTCTCACATTACCGTCAGCAATACATTGATCTTTTAACTCCCTTGTTTAAACAAATCGCAGGCAAATTCTTACCTGAAGTTAAGCTTTCTCTCGCTTTTTACCAAGGCTGGCAAGGTAATGACCTGGCTGCTCTTCTAAAAGAACAGTATAACAAAGACAAGAGACTCGGTTATACCCAGTCCACGATTCAGAAAGCAGATATTAAAATTATGTCTGGTAAAAAGCTTGCGGCAGACTACCTTTCTCGTGGTCAGCAAAAGCTTGTAACTACTGCTTTAAAGCTTGCTCAATTAAGCCTTGCACAGCAGCGAGGCCAGCAGTATCCTGTTTTTTTGCTTGATGATATTGGAGCTGAGCTTGACGAAAAGCACCAAAGAATGCTGTTAGATTTCCTAGCTCAGCAACCAGAGAACCAACAGATATTTATCACTTGCGTGCATTTAGATCCTCTCAAAAGCCTCCTAAACAGGTATAATAATGCCAAGTTGTTCCACGTGGAACACGGGGCCGTTACAGCGATAGAGGCCTCTAAGTGAATGCGCAATAAGCTCATATAGAACATCATAAGGAATCCGTATGTCGGAAAATAACAGTTACGATTCGTCCAGTATTAAGGTATTGAAAGGTTTGGATGCTGTTCGTAAGCGTCCAGGAATGTACATTGGTGACACCGATGATGGCACTGGTTTGCATCACATGGTGTTTGAGGTGGTTGATAACTCCATCGATGAAGCTTTGGCTGGCCACTGTACAGATATTTATGTGACCATCCATAGTGATAATTCAGTATCTGTTAAAGACAATGGACGTGGTATTCCTACTGAAATTCATGAAGAAGAGGGGGTTTCAGCAGCTCAGGTAATCCTGACCGTACTCCATGCAGGTGGTAAATTTGATGATAACTCTTATAAAGTGTCAGGCGGTTTGCATGGTGTAGGGGTATCTGTTGTAAACGCCTTGTCAGAAGAGTTAAAGCTGACGATCCGTCGTGGTGGTAAGCGATACGAGCAGACTTATGTCCATGGTGAGCCACAGGCACCATTAGAAGTGGTAGGTGATGCTGAGACAACTGGTACTGAAATACGCTTTAAACCCAGCAATAAGACATTCACAAACACAGAGTATCACTACGATATTCTAGCCAAACGACTGCGTGAATTATCTTTCCTTAACTCCGGGGTTAGCATACGTCTGGCTGATGAGCGTTCTGGTAAACAGGATCACTTCATGTATGAAGGGGGTATCAAGGCCTTTGTTGAATACTTGAATAGTAAGAAAACCCCAATTCATGAAAAGGTCTTCCACTTTACCCATGAGCGTGAAGAAGATGGCATCACCGTTGAAGTGGCTATGCAGTGGAATGACGGCTTCCAGGAAAGTATCTTCTGCTTTACCAACAATATCCCGCAGCGCGATGGTGGTACTCACCTTGCAGGATTCCGCGCAGCTTTGACCCGCGGTCTTAACAACTTTATGGAAAATGAAGGCTACAACAAGAAAGGTAAGGTTAACACCACGGGTGATGATGCTCGAGAGGGCTTAACTGCTGTTATTTCGGTTAAGGTTCCAGATCCAAAGTTCAGCTCACAGACTAAAGATAAGCTGGTTTCCAGTGAAGTGAAGACAGCAGTAGAGCAGGCAATGGGTGAACATCTGAAAGATTTCCTTTTAGAAAACCCGGGTGAAGCTAAGTCTGTCGTGAACAAGATGATCGACGCGGCAAGAGCGCGAGAGGCGGCGAGAAAAGCTCGCGAAATGACACGTCGTAAGGGTGCTCTTGATATCGCAGGTTTGCCAGGAAAGCTCGCTGACTGTCAGGAAAAAGATCCGGCCTTATCAGAACTTTACATTGTGGAGGGTGACTCCGCGGGTGGTTCAGCTAAGCAGGGTCGCGACCGCAAGAATCAGGCTATTCTGCCACTAAAAGGTAAGATTCTAAACGTAGAAAAAGCCCGTTTCGATAAAATGCTATCCTCACAGGAAGTAGGTACTTTGATTACTGCATTGGGTTGCGGAATCGGCCGTGAAGAGTTTGATGCCGATAAAACAAGATATCATCGAATCATAATCATGACCGATGCGGACGTAGATGGTGCACACATTCGAACTCTGTTATTGACGTTCTTCTACCGTCAGGTACCTCAGCTTATTGAGCGAGGCTATATTTATATCGCGCAGCCACCTTTATATAAGGTTAAAAAAGGTAAGCAGGAACAATATCTAAAAGATGATGAAGCGTTAGAAAACTACTTAACGCAATTGGCACTGAACAATACTGAGCTTTATGTGAGTAAAGATGCACCGCCAATCAGTGGCGAAGGACTTGAGCGTCTGGTCAATGAGTATAGGGACGTTCAAACTACAATTCGTCGCCTGGGTCGTTTGTATCCATCAAATATTCTTAACAGCATGATCTATCATCCAACCTTAAAAACGGATGACTTAAAAGATGAGGCAAAAGTTAAAGAGTGGATGGAAACTCTGTCAGTAAAACTGAATAAAGATCAGAAGAGCGGTGCAGTACGCTTTATCTTTAACCTGCGTAAGGATAATGAATTAGAGCACTATCTACCACACTTCACAATGTTCCATCATGGTGTTGAAAGTGAATACTTACTGTCAACAGACTTCTTTGCCTCCAGTGATTACAAAAAGATATCACTACTTGGAGAAAAACTGGAGACCTTAATCGAAGAAGGTGCATTCGTGAAGCGTGGAGAGAAAATCCAGGAAATAGAATCATTCAAGGATGCTCTTGATTGGTTGATGGGTGAAGCACGACGTGGTCAGGCGATTCAACGCTATAAAGGACTAGGTGAGATGAACCCTGGGCAGTTATGGGAAACTACCATGGATCCAGAAAGTCGACGTATGCTTCAGGTAACCATTGAGGATGCTGTTGCGGCTGATCAGTTATTTACCACACTGATGGGTGATCAGGTAGAACCTAGACGTGAGTTTATTGAAAGTAATGCGTTATCGGTCTCGAACCTCGACGTGTAATATGATTTAAATTTAAACTCAGACTTTTAAAAGAATACCGCCATATGGCGGTTTTCTTTTTTATGATGGAATATTAATTAAAAGTAAGTACTTACTTATCAACACTGTCATTTAAGATCTTTTCATAGGCAGGTAGAGCGGCCTGATCTTCGTCAGACAGACTTGGAAACTGCAAAGGGAGGCGAGAGATATTGTCTAATACCAGTTGCGATACTATGGCTCGCATAGCAGCTTTATTGTCAGCGGGAATGATATACCAGGGTGCCCAGTGCCGAGATGTATTAGCTAAAGCTTCTTGGTAGGCGTGTTGATACTTGTCCCATAGCTGACTTTCTTCTATATCCGAACTGGAAAACTTCCAATTTTTCTCTGGATTGTGGATACGAGACAAAAATCGTCGGTGCTGTTCCTGTTGTGAAACATTCAGGAAAAACTTGAGAATCATGGTGCCATTTCGAGCAAGGTGAGCTTCATGAGAATTAATGGACTGAAACCGGTCTGACCAAAAATGGGTATCATGCACAATAGAAGAAATATCATTATCAGTTAGATTAGGTAGTCGTTGATTAAGCAGATATTTGGGGTGTACTCGAACCACCAGCACTTCTTCATAATAACTGCGATTAAAAATACCAATTCTGCCGCGCTCAGGAAGAGCTTTATTAGTGCGCCACAAAAAGTCGTGGTCCAGCTCCTGACTAGAGGGTTGTTTAAAGCTGTGAACCTGGAATCCAGCTGGGTTTATCCCACTGAAGACTTTTCTGATGGTGCTGTCTTTACCAGCAGCGTCCAGTGCCTGAAAAATTAAAAGAACAGAAAAACGATTATCAGCAAACATCTTATGTTGCAGATGATAGAGCGCATCAGAGTTTACCTGTAATTGAGCCTTATATTCATCCTTAGTTAGAGCTGATGAAGGAGACGTTTGTAGTTGATTGATGGCTAATTGACCATCAAACGGCATTAGGAAAGGTGAATCAACACAATGAAACAAAGATGAGTTTGCTTGATGACTGTCAGCCATATAAGTAGGTACCTTATAAACAATGATTACAAGATCCATCAAATTGAAAAAAATAACAAGCCGCAATTGTTAAACATTCAGAAATGAGCTGTAAATCATTGATATAGAAGTCAGCAGGAGTAAGATAACTTAGGAATCAAAAACAAAAAGGAGAATTTATGTCAGTAGCAAAAGTCACTGAAATTATTGCAGATTCAAAAGATAGTTTTGAGGATGCCGTGAAACAAGGCATCAGAAGAGCAAACAAAACGTTGGATCAGGTAAAGTCTGCATGGATAAAAGAGCAGCAGGTTGTCATAAAAGATGGAGAGGTGGATAAGTTTCGAGTAGTTATGAAAGTAACCTTCCTCTTAAAAGATTAACCTAACCCTATTAACCAAAAGCCCATGTCACGCCATGGGCTTTTTGCTATCAGGAAGTTAAACTTTAGTGGTTACTTACTACCAAGAATAGAACCAAGCAACCCACGAACAATTCTGCGACCAAGCCCGGAGCTGATGGTGCGAACCAGGGTTTTGGTAAAGGCTTCGCCAATTGACTGACGATTTGATCGTCGAGCGGGTTTCGACTGTTTGCGGATTTTTTCTGCCTCTTTCATTTCATTAGCTTGACGCTGAGCCAGCTCTTGCTCCCTTTGCAGTAATACTTCATAAGCTGATTGTCTATCGATAGAATTGTCATAAACACCTTTAATTACAGATTTGGTGAATAGTGACTTCCAGTCATCATCATTGAGTGGGCCTATCTTGGAACAAGGTGGGCATATTAATGTCTGCTCTACAGGGGTGGGTCGACCTTTCTCATCGAGGACCGAAACTAAAGCTTCACCCACAGATAATTGAGTAATCACTTCTTCTGTATTAAGTTTACGGTTGGGTCTAAAGGTTTCTGCGGCCGCTCGAATGGCTTTTTGATCTTTCGGTGTAAAGGCGCGTAGAGCATGTTGAACGCGGTTACCCAGCTGACCAAGGACAGAGTCTGGAATATCGGTTGGGTTTTGAGTGACAAAGTAAACGCCAACGCCTTTGGAACGGATTAATCGAACAACTTGTTCGATACGTTGCAAAAGAATTTTTGGGGCATGGTCAAATAACAGGTGAGCTTCGTCAAAAAAGAAGACCAGGCGGGGTTTGTCAGCATCACCAACCTCATCCAGTTCTTCAAAAAGTTCGGACAGTAGCCAAAGCAAGAACGTGGAATAAATTTTTGGATTAAGCATCAATTCTCGGCTATAGAGTAAATTAATATAGCCTTTACCATTAGGGTCTAAACGCATCATGTCATTGATGTTTAAGGCGGGTTCACCAAAGAAGTAATCGCCGCCAGAATTTTCAAGAACCAGGAGCTTTCGAATAATGGCTGCAACGGTTTGTGAGGTCACATTGCCGTAATTACGACTGACCTCCTGACGGTTATCACTTAACCAGTTAAGCATCGAGCGAAGATCTTTAATGTCGAGCAGTAAAAGCCCCTGTTCATCGGCAATGTCAAAGGCAATATGTAATACACCACTCTGGGTATCATTAAGCTCAAGAAGATTGGCGAGTAACAAGGGACCCATTTCCGAAATAGTAGTTCTTATTGGATGACCATGATTGCCATAAACATCCCAAAACAAAACAGGGTTAGGACGAGATTTATAGTCGGGTATATGAATAGCTTCAATTCGTTCTGAGATTTTGGGGTGGGGTAGCGCGGCTTTGCCAACTCCGCTTAAATCACCTTTGATATCAGCGGCAAAGACAGGAACTCCTATATTAGAAAAGGCCTCAGCAAGGACTTG
This sequence comes from Kangiella profundi, assembly GCF_002838765.1. Classification (NCBI taxonomy): domain Bacteria; kingdom Pseudomonadati; phylum Pseudomonadota; class Gammaproteobacteria; order Kangiellales; family Kangiellaceae; genus Kangiella; species Kangiella profundi. Next base: position 8,914 of record NZ_CP025120.1, read on the forward strand.
TAAAGTAACCGTTTTGCCGGTACCGGTAGCACCAGCAATTAGGCCGTGACGGTTTGCCATTTTGGGATTCAATTGAATATGTTGTTGTTCGTTATTACCGCCAATTAGTATCATAATGTCAGTCCATGCATAATTATTCATTCAGAATAAATAATCACAATCAAAACGCAAGTAAAAGATTTGGCTGGGACAGCAAAGAAAAGTTGATATTAATCAAGAAACTAAGACGAAAATAGCGTAGATTAAGAGTAGAAAGAGGGCCAACCTGGGAGGGGACATGAATTTTGATTTGTTGCTGGAAAAGACGCTAAGCTCAACGAATGAGCAAACAACAAATAGTGTCTTATGTGATAAGAAAAATAAACTACAGGATGTAAAGCTAGAACAGGTTGATTTTGAAAACCAGTTATTTATTACCGAAGATAACAAAACACCATTCTCCGAAACTCAATATATTGTCATCCAAAAACCTGTTTTTGAAAGCCTCGAGGAATATCAGAAAGAAACGGGCAATCTAAACTACTCCAACTATCGGGTAGAGATGAGTGATAAATTTACCATAACCGGGCAGTGTGTTTTCTGTGAAAAAGAGAATGGTCTCTGGAAAGTACTGCGTCTGCATCATAACAACATTTTCATTATACTTATATCAGAAGCCAACATAACTAATATGGACATACTGCAGGGAAATGGTCGTTCGACCTTTGGCAAAGAAGAAGATCGATACACCGGTGAAATCAGGGATATTGATTTGGGTTCAATAGAAATAGATGAGAAATGGGTGCGGAAATTTCCGCCGGAACTTCTATTTAAATATCAGGCATTACCGTTATACAAAAAAAACAACTATCTTGAAGTAGCTTTTACCAACCCACAACAAATAGATGCGATGCAGGTATTGAGCTTCATAGCGGGCTGTAACATTGAACCACTAAAAGCCAACAAGCGAGATCTATTGGAATATTTAAGTGGCATCGTTCAATTTCAAAACGAAAAAGAAGCGCTAAACGAACTGAAGCGAGTAGGAATAGATGCCAGTAAAAACCTAGCCACCAATGAAATTGAAAGTTTGGGTAAAAAGAAAGGTGTGATTAACTTAATGGCATCAATCATAACGGATGCGATTGAGAAAGGAGCTTCAGACATCCATTTACATCCACGGGCGAAACATCTACAACTCTTGTACAGAATGGACGGCACACTGACGCCTATTCGAAAACTGAATTTGTCATTACACCAGGCATTAGTCAGTCGTATAAAAATTATTGGTGGTATGGATATATCAGAGCGTCGATTACCACAAGATGGACGTATAGAATATGCCGGCAATGGAAAAAGTATCGATATGCGTATTTCAGTCATGCCGACCGTTTATGGGGAAAGCGTTGTCATTCGTATATTGGATAGTTCGCAAGGGTTGCGTGACATAACGGAGCTTGGCTTCAATGAAAAGGACACGGAACGATTCGTGAATTTATTGCATTCAAGTTATGGCATGTTTCTAGTAACAGGACCAACCGGTTCAGGTAAATCAACTACACTTTATGCTGCCATTAATGAGAAAGTAAAAGAAGGCCCGCACATCGTTACAGTAGAAGAGCCGGTGGAATACAAGATGGAAGGCGTAACCCAAATCCCGGTGAATCATAAGATAGGCTATACCTTTGCCAGGGCGCTGAGAAATATTTTACGGCATGATCCTGATGTCATCATGGTCGGAGAAATCCGCGATGGGGAAACAGCTAAAATTGCTGTAGAAAGTTCATTAACGGGTCACCTGGTGTTAAGCACTCTGCATACTAATAGTGCAGTAAGTACCATTACGCGTCTAATTGAAATGGGTGTTGAACCTTATCTGTTAAAAGATGCCTTGGTTGGAATTCTGGCACAACGATTAGTAAAGAAAAACTGTCCGCACTGTCTCGAAGAAGAAGTAATCCCAGAATCAATTCGCAAAGAAATTCAAGCTGCAAAAAATGATAAGTTTTATAAAGGAGCCGGTTGTGCGGAGTGCTTTAATACCGGCATAGCAGGCAGACGATCTGTGTATGAGTTACTCAGTATTTCACCTGAAGTAGCACTCGAAATTAATGAGACATTGGATATCAACAAACTCAATGAAATAGCAAAAAAACAGGGAATGGTTACCTTGGCGGAAATGGCTTTAGAACTAGCACGCAAAAAAGAAATCTCGGCTTTAGAGGTCTATAAAATCAGGGCCAATGCCAGCCAGATAAAAACACTGGAAGAAGAATAATGTAACCAAACATAATTTCAAATCGTCTACCTGTAAACATCAAACAAAAAGAGTTGTAGAAACTGCATCTTAGCTGATGTAACTTGTTGTATTAATGGATAAAAGGGGGTGATATGAAAAATTTAATATTACTGGCCATAAGCGTAGTAGTGTTAGGGTTATTAGGTTGTAAAAATGATGATGAAGAAACTAAGCTATCTGCTTCGTTAACCATGAAAACTTATGAAGTGGGGTCACAGGATATCACTTATGGTCCAGAGAAGACTGTTTTCATGGAAAAGGAACCAATAGCATTTGATATGAAGTTGACCAATACTGGATTCAAAACAGAGCGTGTAGAGTTCGGCGGGTGTGGGTTTGATGTCATTGAAATATACGACTCGAATGGAGACATGGTTTATAGTTCAGAAATTACAACAACAGGTTGCGGCGCAGTGTGGTATGTAGAGGTTATGTACACGGGAGAAACAATTGGGTCACCAACACTTTGGGATCAAGAGTTATATAATGTGGATCCTGATACTGGAGCAATTTCAGCTACTGGTGAATATCTACAACCAGGAGACTATACAGTGATAGGTTATGCGAAGGTACATCTAGGATCCTCAGAAGCGGAAGCAACGATTATTCCAGTGCCTGTAGAGTTAAGCCTAACAATAGAGGCATCAGAGTAAGAAGTGTAACAACTTTTAGGTAGTATTAGGTGTAATAAAAAAGGAGCCGATGGCTCCTTTTGTCATATATAAAAACTAAAGTTTAGACTCGATATCAGCCAGCTTTTTTTCCAGCTCTACCAGCATCAAACGAGTTCTTTGTAATACTTTGGTTTGTGCATCGAACTCTTCACGAGTGACCAGATCAAGTTTGGCTAATTGACTCTGTAGAATCTGCTTTGCCTGCTTTGCAAATTCATCACCTGTGTTTTTAACGGATTGAGGAATTGCATCGGACAATTTATTGGCAATATCATCAAGCACTTTAGGATCAATCATGGTTAGCTCCTCAATTACCAAAGCAATGGTTTAAAGCGAGCAAGATAGAGAACGGCAAAAATACTGGCGATTGCCAAAATGAAAAAGATTAGGCGCTTTTTACTTTCAGTAGCATGGAACATCTTAATACCGAAAAAGATGTAGGTAACGATCAATAGAATCTTAACGGTGAGCCATGGCTGGTGATGAGGGTACATTTTTGTCTGAACCATCAGAACGATACCGCTGGCTAATAAGAAGGTATCAATAACATGTGGCAGGATTTTAACTATTTTTTTCTGTAGTAATTGGCTGCCTCTGAATAACCAGACACTACGAATCAAAAATCCTAGTACGGTCAATGCCGCCAAACTCATATGAAAATGTTTTAACGCTAACATGTAACTTTGGTTACCTCTATTTGATTACGGTTAATATAGGCTTCTAGTGCTGCTTCTAATTCGGGCAGGGTATTTAATGGTACCTCAGCTCGAATGGTCACCTGTTCTGCAAAATCGGTACCCACTATTTCAGCCTGAGCTTCCTTGAGCAGGTATTCTACCTGTTTTTGTAGCTCATAAGCACAGGTTAGATCAAGTTTCTCGGTGTAAATGCGAGAGCCAAGCTTTATCTGCTCCATAGCCTGCTTGACTGATCCACCATAGGCCCTGGCCAGTCCGCCGGTACCTAATTTTGTACCGCCATAATAACGAGTTACCACAGCAGTAATGTCACCAACTTCACTATGTTGTAAAACATTAAGCATTGGCATACCCGCAGTGCCACTTGGCTCACCATCATCGGAGCAGGCAATCAAAGTGGTGCTGGCAGGATTACCTACAATATAGGCCCAGCAATGATGGGTGGCGTCTGGTTCAGTCTGATTAAAGTGGTTAACAAAAGCCTTGGCATCCTCAACCGTCGGGGTAAAAGCTACTCTGGCGATGAAGCGACTGCCTTTTATGACTTCCTCAAAAGAAAAAGGGTGCTCAACACTATGTTGAGGCACCCGGTAACCAGCAAGTTCCAGCTTAGTCGTGTCTGACATCAAGTGAAATTAGTCCAGATGCTCGCGGGTCAAATTGCGTGGTCCTGTTGCAGTAACCAGTACTTCATCCTCAATACGGATACCGCCGAAAGGCTTAAACTGTTCGATCTTGTCCCAGTTAATAGATTTGCCATGTTCGGTCTGCTTTAGATCACCTAGTAATGAATCAATGAAATAAAGTCCCGGTTCAATGGTAAGAATATTGCCCACTTCGATATCACGAGTGTTACGCAGGAAGGGATGTGCTTTCGGTGGTGGTGCTGGATCACCTTCTACATTGGCCTGATGACCGCCAACATCATGGACCTGAAGACCAATATGGTGTCCAAGGCCGTGTGGGAAGAAGGTCGAAGTGACACCTGCTTCTACCATAGACTCTGGTGACATATCGCAGAACTTGTATTTGTTAAGTAGCTTGGCAATTTCGTGATGGGTTTCAATGTGTAAATCCACATAGGACTGGCCAATAGCAACCTTGCCACAGATACGTTGCTCCAGAGCATCCATATCACCAATCAGTTCTGCAAACTCATTCTGCTCATAAGCATAAGTACGAGTAATGTCAGCGGCATAGTTATTGTATCGGGCACCGGCATCGATCAGGAAAGTTCGGTACTGCTCTGGTGCCTTATTGTTATATAAGGTGTAGTGCAAAATCGCTGCGTGCTCATTCAGTGCAACAATGCTTCCATAGGGAAGTTGGTGTTCGGTATGACCGGTAGCCAGTTGGTAGGCAAGATGGATTTCAAGCTCTGAACCTTGTTTGAAGAACATGTCGCGAGCAGCCATATGACCCAAAGCAGCTCTTTTATTGGCACGAGAAACACATTCAACTTCATAGTCAGATTTGATGGCGCGGTGCCAGTTAATTTCATTCATGAAGTAACCTGGGTTAACCGCTGCAAAATTGTCTTCATCAAAGGGACGGCCCATTTCACCAATGTAGGCAACGTTGCCAGTGGTCGGGATATGAGAAAGCACCTCGTCTTTGGTGCGGGTCATCACAATATCAAAATGCTCTACCCAGAAACCTTCCGGGTCGCCTGCCACATAGTGCCAGAAATCTACTGGCTGGTAGTAACACAGCTTTCGCGTACCGTCTGCAGAGATGATGAGAACACTGTCGTGCAGATCGTCTAATGGCACAAAGCTGTTAAAGTGGAAATTCGATTTAAACGGATAGGACATATCATCCAGGAAAATGCCATGTTGTGAGCCGGCCGGGATCACCAGGTGATCAAAGTCATGGTTTTCCATGGCTTTCTGATAGCGCTTGGTAACGACATCAATATGTTGCTTGAATAAAGGGGCCAACGAAGAATCGTGCATAAAGTATCCGATTGTGGTTAATCAATAGTGGCACCATTATTCCAGAAATCACGCTCGATCAGAAGGGCAGTCGGGGGCTTTCGTTTGCCGGCAAACTTCGTTATGATTGGTCAGACCAGAAGTTTCAATTGTGTCTGCTGACCTGCAGCAGTACACTGGTTTTCTTTATTTTGGCACTTAGTTAAAACAAACAACTATGCTGCCAGACAATTACCGCCAAAGCATTTCCTGCTAATGAATGGCAGCCAGCAATGGAGATTAAGAATGATATTTGAAGGTCAATCGATTCAATGCAGATTGCACCCAACTGGGATTGCAGAAGTCTGTTTTGACAATCAGAAAGAGTCGGTCAATAAATTTGACCGCGATACCTTAGAAGAACTAAATAAAGTCATTAGCTTGTTAAAAGATAACTCAGATGTTAAAGCCGCCATGGTTACCAGTGGCAAGCCGGTTTTTATTGTCGGTGCTGATATCACTGAGTTTCTAAGTTTATTCGCTTTACCGCGTGAAGAGCTGATGCAATGGATCGTGGAAGCAAATGCCATTTTCTCAGGATTTGAAAATCTGCCTTTCCCAACCGCAGCAGCAATTAATGGTGTGGCCCTGGGTGGCGGTATGGAAATGTGCTTAAGTTGTGACCTGCGCGTTGCCTCAACCAATGCTCAGGTTGGCTTACCAGAAACGAAACTTGGCTTAATTCCAGGATTTGGTGGAACTACTCGTCTACCGCGAGTGATTGGCGCGGATAATGCCTTTGAATGGATTGCTGGTGGTAAACCAAGCAAACCAGAAGCTGCTCTAAAAGTAGGAGCTGTAGATGCGGTTGTTGATGGTGAGAGTCTGTTCGAAGCCACTGAGCGCATGTTAATAGAAGCGATTAAAGACAAAATAGACTGGAAAGGCCGCCGTGCTGAAAAAACAGGGCCATTGCAGCTTAATAAGATTGAAGCGACCATGTCATTTATGACCTCGAAAGCCTATATTGCTGGACAGGCAGGTCCTCATTATCCAGCACCGGTCAAAGCCGTTGAAGCAATCGAAAAAGGTGCAGGACAACCCTTGGCAGATGCAATTAAGTTTGAACATGAAGCCTTTGCTGATGTAGCGCAAAGCCCGCAGGCTTCTTCTTTGATTCAACTGTTCCTTAACGATCAGGTATTAAAGAAAAAAGCCAAGCAGGCTTCCATGGCGAAAAATGTTGATGTAAAAGCAGCAACTGTACTGGGTGCGGGCATTATGGGTGGTGGCATTGCCTATCAATCGGCTTCACGAGGCGTACCTGCAATTATGAAAGACATTCGCCAGGAAGCTCTTGAGCAAGGCATGAACGAAGCCATCAAGTTGTTTGGTAAAGGAGTTAAATACGGCAAGATCAGCACTGAGAAAATGGCCCAGGGTATTGCCAGCATTAAACCAACGCTTAGCTATGATGAAATCAAGCATACTAATATTGTGGTTGAAGCAGTAGTAGAAAACCCAAAAGTCAAAGAAGCTGTTTTGAAAGAAGTGGAAGAAATGATGCCCGAAGATGCCATCATCTGTTCAAACACTTCAACTATCTCAATTGACAGACTGGCAAGTGCGCTCAAACGTCCTGAGAAATTCTGTGGGATGCACTTCTTTAATCCTGTACACAAAATGCCATTAGTTGAAGTGATACGCGGCAAAGACACTTCAGAAGAAACTATTGCCAGCGTTGTTGCTTATGCCAGCGCCATGGGTAAATCACCGGTTGTGGTCAATGACTGTCCGGGCTTTTTTGTAAATCGTGTCCTGTTCCCATACTTTGGTGGTTTCACCAAACTCTTGCGAGATGGTGCCGACTTCCAGCAGGTCGATAAAATCATGAGCAAAAAATTTGGTTGGCCAATGGGCCCAGCCTATTTGCTTGATGTGGTGGGAATGGATACTGGTAAACATGCAGCTGAAGTAATGGCTGAAGGATTCCCGGATCGCATGAGCAAGGAAGAGAAAGATGCTATTGATGTCATGTTTGAACATGACCGTTATGGTCAGAAAAATGGTAAAGGTTTTTATGTGTACGGTACCGATAAAAAAGGCAAGCCGACCAAAGAAGCCGATCCGAAAGCTTATGAAATTTTAAAAGAAGTTTGTGCGGAAACCAAAGATTTCTCAGACGACGAAATTATTGCTCGCACCATGCTACCAATGATTATCGAAACTATTCGCTGCTTCGAAGAAGGCATTATTGCCAGTCCGGCAGAAGGTGATATGGCCTTAATTTACGGGTTGGGCTTCCCTCCATTCCGCGGCGGTGTATTCAAGTATGTTGATGATAACGGCATGCAGGCAATTGTTGATTTGGCCAATAAGTACAAACATTTGGGTAAGGCTTATGAGCCTACCGAAGGTATGGTAGCAATGGCTAAAGAAAACAAAACATTTTACAACGCATAACCAAAGGGGAATTAATGATGAATGAAGTAGTAATAGTAGATGCCATTCGTACCCCAATGGGGCGTTCGAAAGGTGGCATGTTTAGAAACACTCGCGCCGAAGAACTATCCGCTAGATTAATCCAGGGTCTACTGGATCGCAATGACGCGTTGGATCCGGCAGATGTGGAAGATGTGATCTGGGGTTGTGTGCAGCAAACTCTCGAGCAGGGCTTTAATATTGCCCGTAATGCTATGTTAAAAACCAGCTTACCGCATACCGTAGCCGGCCAAACAGTTAACCGATTATGCGGTTCTTCAATGCAGGCGCTACACACGGCTGCCCGTTCGATTATGGTCGGTGATGGTGACGTGTTCATTATCGGTGGTGTTGAGCATATGGGTCATGTACCTATGAACCATGGTATTGATTTTGATCCTGAACTGGCTAAATACACAGCAAAAGCTGCAGGCATGATGGGATTAACCGCAGAAATGCTGGCGATTATGCATAAAGTATCTCGCCAGGAGCAGGATGAGTTTGGTTACCGTTCGCATCAGTTAGCACACAAAGCTACTGTCGAAGGTCGTTTCAAAAAAGAAATCCTGGCAATGGAAGCGCATGATGAAACCGGTGGCCTTAGACTGTATGACTTTGATGAAGTGATTCGTCCTGAGTCAACAATAGAAGATATGGCAAAGTTACGTCCGGTCTTTAATCCAAAAGACGGTACCGTAACTGCGGCAACATCATCAGCCATATCAGATGGCGCAGCAGCAATGTTGGTCATGTCTCGAGAAAAAGCCGAAGCTTTAGGTTTAAAACCGATTGCCAAAATCGTATCAATGGGTGTGGCCGGTTGTGATCCGTCAATCATGGGATTCGGCCCAGTTCCAGCAGTCAATAAAGCACTTAAGCGTGCTGGAATGAAACTCTCTGATATCGATCTATTTGAATTGAACGAAGCTTTCGCGGCTCAATCAATTGCAGTACTGGATGGATTGGGGATGCGTGACAACTGGCAGGATAAAGTCAATCTAAATGGTGGTGCTATCGCACTTGGCCATCCGCTAGGTTGTTCAGGAGCTCGAATTTCTACAACCTTACTTCGACTGATGGAAGACAAGGATAAAGAGTTCGGTATTTCAACTATGTGTATTGGTTTGGGGCAAGGTATTGCAACCGTGTTCCAGAGGTTGAATTGATATTAAACTATACAAGATATAAAGGCTCCATCTGGAGCCTTTTTTGATTTGAGAAGAGCTTAGTGGGGATATATGTCACGGTTTATTTTGTAGCTTTTTTTCTGAACGGTTTTGTTGACGTTCGGTATCAAAAAATATACTGCCGGTGACGCCGGCCAGGCCGAATAAAAATATCAGTACTGATACAAGGATTACGATTATCCACTCAAATATTGTCATAGTGCACCTCCTGTGCTTTTCTTTTATATTGGCTAATAAAAGAAAAGTTAGCAACTAAAAGAATGTAAAAGTTTAATTGTAGTCTATACTGAAACGGGTGAATCTAAGGTGAACATCAATAGGAGAATTGTGATGCAGTCGAACTGTCAGAAGATTACAAATGTGATTGTGGTCAAGAATCTGGAGAAAGGCATAAAATTTTGGGAGAAAGTTGGCTTTGAAGTGGTTACTTCAGTCCCTCAAGGTGATGAGATCGGTTTTGTTATTTTGGGCAATGGAAAAACAGAAATAATGTTTCAAACAACCGCCAGTATCGAAGAAGATATCAATCAAGTTTTACCAGAATCAAACACCTTTTTGTTTGTCGAGGTTGAAGATATTTCAGGGATACAAAAGATGCTTACAGGTGAAAATATCCTGATTGAAGAGCGCGAGACATTTTATGGTGCCACGGAAACGATTTGTACTGATCCCTATGGGAACTGGATTTGTTTCGCACAATTTAAGGAAGGTAAACCAGAGTAGATAATTTTAATCTGCAAAAAGGGATTTCAACATTGAAATGTTATCACTTGCCAATTGTTCCTGCTCTTCTTCACTTAATGGTTTGCGCTTAGCATCCCAGTCGAGATCGTCCTGAGGTAACTCCTCCAGGAAGCGACTGGGTTCACAAGCCATGACCTCACCATATTTCGAACGTTTTTTGCAGAGAGTAAATGTCAAAGTCTGCTGGGCGCGGGTGATGCCAACATAGGCGAGGCGTCTTTCTTCTTCGATATCATCGTTCTCAATACTGGACTTGTGTGGTAGAAACTCTTCTTCCATGCCCACCAGATAAACGTGATTAAACTCCAGACCTTTCGCTGCGTGCAGCGTCATTAACTGAACTTCGTTGGATTCTTCTTCTTCTTTTTCATTACGATCGAGCATGTCACGCAACATCAGGTTTGCCACAGCTGCTGCAAACGGATTGGGATCATGCTCATTATCATCGATCCCTTTTTCTACCCAGCCTAATAATTCCTGAATGTTGTTCCAACGATATTCAGCGGCTTTTGGTGTGCTGGAAGTTTCATGTAACCAGGAGTGGTAACCAATACGTGCTACCAGATCATGTATAACGCCAACGCTGTCACCGCGCTCGGCATTATCAGAAGCACGCGAAATTAGATCGGCAAAGCGACGGATGTTTTCTAAACCCTTACCTTGTAGGTGTTGCTCCAATCCGATTTCTTGAGTGGCGGCAAACAAGCTGATATGGCGCATATTGGCATAAGAACCCAACTGTTCTAAGGTCGTAGGTCCAATGCCACGACGCGGAGTATTGGCGATGCGCAAGAAAGCATTATCATCGTCAGGGTTCGTCAGCAGTCGAAGGTAAGCCATAATGTCTTTGATTTCTGCACGAGAAAAGAAGGATGTACTTCCGGAAATTTTGTAGGGGACATTATTGGCAATTAAGGTTCGCTCGAAAATTTTCGCCTGATGATTACCGCGATAAAGAATCGCGAAGTCAGAATAACGACCATTTTTAGTGCGAACCTTGCGGCTTATAATCTCAGTGACAACCTTTTCCGCTTCAGCATCTTCATTCGGACAGGTAACGACTTTAAGCGGATCTCCATAAGGTTTGTCAGACCAGAGTTTTTTTTCGAACACGTGAGGGTTGTTATCAATCAGAACGTTAGCTGCTTTTAAAATGCGCCCATAGGAGCGATAGTTTTGCTCCAACTTGATAACTTGTAAATTGGGATAATCTTTTGCCAGCTGATCAAGATTTTCAGGACGAGCACCGCGCCAGGAATAGATAGACTGATCATCGTCGCCAACCACGGTAAAGCTGCCAAACTGACCGACTAAATGCTTAATCAGCTCATACTGACTGGTGTTGGTATCCTGATATTCATCGACCAACAAATAGCGAATTTTATTTTGCCACTTTTCGCGAACTTCCGGATCGTCACGTAATAGCAATGTGGGGATCAAAATCAGGTCATCAAAATCGACAGCGTTATAGGCTTTCATGCTACGAGCATATTTTTCGTAGACTTTAGAAAAAATGAGCTGCTCCTGATCCTTGGCGTAGTTAATAGCCTGCTCCGGAAGGATCAGATCATTTTTCCAGGCAGAAATTTGCTGTTGTAACCTGAACAGTAATTGCTTGTCGCTTTCAGCTTCCTTAAAGCCCAGATCCTTGAGCAAGGCTAGAGTATCTTGATCATCAAAGATAGTGAAGTTGGACTTCATACCCAGCTTCTTATATTCGCGTCGGATGAAGTTAAGGCCAAAGTTATGGAAGGTCGAAACGGTCAGACCTTGGGTTGCATTAGAACCTGCCAGTTTGCTGACCCGTTGCTTCATTTCACGGGCAGCTTTATTGGTGAAGGTAACAGCAACAATATTGCGGGCAGGAATTTGTTTTTCTTTGATTAAGTAAACGATTTTGCGAGTGATCACACTTGTTTTACCACTACCTGCACCCGCTAACACCAGCAGGGGGCCCTGGGTGGCTAGCAAAGCTTCGCGCTGTTTTTCATTGAGTTGAGGTAAAGACAAGGCTGGAAAAAGGTTAATCAAAACTGGCGGCAAGTTTAGCAATTTGCCGCCAGCAAAGACAATGGTAATTCAAGAAATGCAGAGCCTATGAGAAATCAGTTGTGTTCTTTTTGCACAAACAAAGGCATTTTCAAATACTTACGACCATTGCTTTCGCCCTGTGGCAATTCAGCAGCACGAATGTTTAGTTGCACAGATGGGTAAATCAGGCGGGGAACATCCAAAGTCGAGTCACGTTTGGTGCGAATCTTAACAAATTCGCTTTTATCGTTCCTGGATTGCTGCAGGTGAACATTGTGTTTCATGTCGGCAACACTAATTCCGGTTTCTGGCTCACGCCCATCGGGATAGTCATGGCAAAGCCAAAGTTTATAGTCTTCCGGGAATGACAACAGCAATTGCAAGCTATCGAAAAGCTTTTCAGCATCGCCGCCTGGAAAGTCACAGCGAGCAGTACCCGTATCAGGATGAAAGAAAGTGTCGCCAATAAACAGATTGCCTTCAATTTCATAGCTCATACTGTCATTGGTATGCCCGGGAGTTTGATAGGCGGTAAATTCATAACTACCGAAGGGTAGCTTCTCACCTTTGGCCATCAGCCTATCAAACTGGCTACCATCAATCGGCATATCAATATTAAAGAAGTCACTGAAATGGGTCTGAACCTCTTTAATACCCTCGCCGATGACAATTTGCCCCCCAAGTTGCTGCTTTATGTGCTGTGCCGCAGAAATGTGATCTGCATGGGCATGAGTCTCCAGAATCCATTGTAAGGTAAGTGAATTTTGTTTAATGTAATCAATAAGTTGGTTAGCCGATTGGTAACTAACCTTGCCGGAACTTAAATCAAAGTCCATGACAGGATCGATAATAGTGGCTAAATTTTGATCAGGATCAAGAAGAACATAGCTCCAGGTGCCAGTATCATCGTGATAGAAGGATTTAATTTCGATAGACATGCTATATTGAATCAATAAATTTGCTAGTTAGGATAGTTTATTGTTTGAATATTAGCAAATACTAATCTACAATATATTAGAAATCTCTAATTAACACTCTAAAAAAGAGTTGAATGGAAGGTTATATGAAACAGTCCCTGCTTAAATTCTCAATGACGAAGCCCAAATGGGTATTCATCATTACATTGCTTATAACGGCAATTACCGGAGCCATGATTCCAAATATTGTGGTGGATACTGATCCGGAGAATATGCTGGCTGAAGATCAAGCCTCACGCGTCTACCATAATGATGTAAAAGATCGTTTTGATTTATATGACATTATTGTTGTGGGCGCGGTGAATAATAGTGAAAAGGGGATTTTTAACCCTCGATCACTGGCAGCGATTAAAAAATTAACTGATGGAATTGCAGAAATAGAAGGTGTAGTTGCACCGGATATGATGGCATTGTCGACGGTCGATAATATCAGCCAGGAAGGACCTGGCACCATTCGCTTTGAGTGGTTGATGAAAGAAGCCCCTGAAACTCAGCGCCAGGCAGACTGGATAAATCAACAGGTAGAACGCTTACCATTATTACAGGATACCCTGGCATCTGGTGATGATAAGGCCACTGCAATCTATGTGCCTATATTAGATAAGGATGAGAGCTACCGAATTTCTCAGGAGATACAGGGCTTAATCAGTCAGCTCGATTCAGAAGATGAATATCACATCACAGGTTTACCGGTAGCCGAAGATACATTCGGTTATCAGATGTTTGTGCAGATGGGAATTTCAGCTCCATTGGCAGCGTTGGTGATATTTATATTGATGTGGGTTTTCTTCCGCAACTTTAAATTTATTGCAGCGCCAATGATTATTGCCATGGCAACGGTGATTATCACGATGGGGTTGTTGATTGGCATGGGCTTTACCGTACACATCATGAGTTCGATGATTCCAATCTTCCTGATGCCGATTGCTGTGGTGGATTCGATTCACATCATGTCGGAGTTTGCAGACAGCTACAAACCCGGACGTGATAGAAAAGAAGTGATTAAAGAAGTGATCGGTCATCTATTTACGCCCATGCTGTATACCAGTATCACTTCGGCAGTAGGTTTCTTCTCGCTGTTGCTTACACCAATACCACCAGTACAGATCTTTGGTGCATATGTTGGTTTTGGAATTTTATTGGCGTTTATTTTGACCATTATATTTATTCCTGCCTACCTGATTGCGTTGAAGCCAAAGTCATTAGAGTCGCTACAGAGTGAAGCTAAGCAAGAAGGCACGCTACAAAAAATCCTTAAAAGGATTGGTAAGGGCAGTCTGGCTGCCAGTAAGTTAGTAACGGTATTTTTTGTAGCAGTAGTTGCCTTGAGTGTCTGGGGCATTACGCAGATTCAGATAAATGATAACCCGGTACGCTGGTTTAAAGCGGATCACGAAATTCGAGTGGCGGATAGGGTGTTAAACGATCACTTTGCGGGAACCTATGACGCCTATCTGGTGTTGGAAGCTGATGAATCAGAAGCGAAAGAAAACTGGATGAAGTCGGTTCAGGCAATAGAAGACAACGCACTAAAGTCTGAAGTGATGAATATCATGCAAAACGAAAATCAGCTAACAACACAGCTGAATCAGGTCATGATATTGCTTGAAGATAAACTGTTTGATGCTACTGACGAAGAGGCGGAAGTACTGGAAGATCTGATTATGAAAGCAGATCAGGCACGAATTAAAGTGGCCTATTTCCAGCAGCCAGAAATTTTACGTGAAATTGAAAAACTGCAGCAGGCTTTAGTTGAAAGTGGATACGTTGGTAAAAGTAATTCTTTGGCCGATGTAGTGAAAACAGTGACACGCGAATTGAAAACCGGTCAGCCTAAGGACTTTGTCATACCAGACAGCCAGAATGGTGTGGCACAGGCTCTGTTGCAATATCAATCATCACACAGACCGCAGGATTTGTGGCACATGGTGACCAAGGAATACAGCTCGACTGCTATCTGGTTACAGCTGACCAGTGGTGATAATCAGGATATGACCAAGGTAGTGGAATTTGTCGATCAGTATCTGGCCGACAACCCGTTACCAGAAGGTGTAAAAGCGCAATGGGCGGGAAAGAGTTATCTGAACATGGTGTGGCAGGATGAAATGGTGAAGGGCATGTTGGATAGTTTAATGAGTGCCTTTGTCGTGGTGTTGGTCATGATGATCGTATTGTTCCGCAGCATCCTGTTTGGTTTGCTGGCCATGTTGCCGTTGAGTATTACGATTCTGTTTATCTACGGCTTAATTGGTTGGGTTGGCAAAGATTATGATATGCCAATTGCAGTGTTGTCATCGTTGACCCTGGGATTGTCCATTGACTTTGCAATTCACTTTTTGGAAAGGGCCAGAGATATCTTTAAACAGACAGGTGATTTTAAACAAACCATGATCAAGATGTTTGAAGAACCTGCATCAGCAATCAGCAGAAACGCTATTGTTATTGCAATTGGTTTTACGCCACTGTTGTTTGCGCCGCTAGTGCCTTACATAACGGTTGGTTTCTTCCTGGCAACGATTATGGCTGCATCAGCAGTGGTAACACTGGTGTTATTGCCAGTGGCATTAAAAGCTACACGCAAGTGGGCATTTAAATCTTAAGGAGGCTTTAAATGAAAAGCTTACAGAAAAGTATTAAGCAGAAATTTTTAACATTGTTGGTAACAGGTTTAACCTTGCCAATGATGACAGCCAGTTTGCAGGCGGCAGAAAGTGAGCTAAGTGTTGAAGAAATTATCAGCAAGGCGAATAAGGTTTCGTATTACGCTGGCGATGATGGGCGTAGCGATGCGCGCATGATGATTGTCGATAAAGACGGTAATCGTCAGTTAAGACAATTCGTGATATTGCGTAAAGACATACAGGACGAAGGTGATCAGAACTTTCTGGTTGTGTTCAGTCGACCATCAGATGTGCGGGGCACAGTATTTTTAGTGAACAAGCATGTCGATCGTGATGATGACCGTTGGCTATATTTGCCGGGACTGGACTTGGAAAAAAGAATTTCAGCCGGTGATAAACGTACCAGCTTTGTAGGTTCCGATTTCTTCTATGAAGATGTTTCGGGTCGCAACCCAGCGCTCGATACACATGAACTATTGGAAGTCACCGATACGGCTTACATTGTAAAAAATATTCCACAGGATAAAAGTAATGTGGAGTTTGCGTATTACATTGCCAACATCAACAAAGAAACCTTTTTGCCTATGACGGTTGAGTACTTTAATGAAAAAGGTGAAGTCTATCGTCGAATGGATGTTGCGGAAGTTGAAGAGGTGCAAGGTATTCCAACAGTGATGAAATCAAAAATATCGAACCTGGAAACAGGTAGCGTGACTTACATGGAATTCCGTCGTCCGGTTTATAACATTGGCGTACCGGAAGATGTATTTACGTCGCGCTCCTTAAGAAACCCTCCACGCGAGTGGCTGGAAGCAGAGCAAGAGTAAGATTGGTTTAAAAGGAATGATGATGACTAATAAAACTCGAATCTTTAAATGGTTATTTATGGGCGGCTTACTAGCCGCTCATGGATTGCCTGCCAGTTTCGCCGCAGAAGAGGGTGACTCTCAAGATGAAAAATGGGGCGATGTCTGGGAAGAGGAGTGGGATGAAGAAGAATCTTCCAACTGGTCATGGGCAGGGTTTGTAGAAGCAGGTTACGGCCAAAGACTACAAACCGATCCCTTGTTTGAGAATAAAGAAACCTTGAATGAACTGCGTGGTCATCTGGAAACTGATTATAAAGGCGAAGACGTAGACTTCAGTTTCCGAGGAGACACCTGGTATGACGGTGTAACAGATGAAATGGAACTGGACATTCGTGAATTAGCCTGGAGCTTTTCAGCATTTGGTAACACCGATTTTAAAATTGGACGTCAAATCAGCACCTGGGGAACCGGTGACCTGGTGTTTCTTAATGACTTGTTTCCCAAAGACTGGCAGTCATTTTTTTCAGGTCGAGAAGATACCTATTTGAAAGCGCCAGCAAACTCGGTTCGAGTAACCAGTTACTTTGATGCAGTGAATGTGGATCTGGTCTGGACGCCAGTATTTGAAGAAGATCGTTATATTAATGGCGAAAGATTTTCATTATTTAATCCGATAGTTGGCGGAAGTATTGGTGGAACCGATGTTGTCAATCCGGTAGAGCCAGATGAGAATTTAGGTAATAGCGAAATTGCGCTGCGACTGTATAAGAATGTAGAAGGCACTGAGTATGCACTGTATGGCTATCGTGGATTCGACAAACAGCCGGTTGGCATCACCAATACATTGCAACCAACATTCCACAGAAAAGATATCTTTGGTGCAAGCGTTCGAGGCAGTATTGAAAGCGGCCTTTACAATGTGGAAGTTGCTTATCATGACGCAGTAGAAGATAGCGAGGGTAGCGATCCATTTGTGAAAAATTCACAGTGGCGATTTCTGGCAGGGTATGAAGCAGAAGTGGCAACCCGTTTAACCTTGGGTCTACAGTATTATCTGGAGTGGACTAAGGATTACGATGAGTTAATAGCGAACTCACCATTCCCACAGTATGAAGCTGAAGAAAAGCGACACTTGCTGACTACACGAGTCACTTATCGAACAGCTAAAGATAAATTTGTATGGTCACTGTTTGCGTTTTATTCACCAACAGATGATGACAGTTATTTAAGGCCCAGCTTGAATTACCGTTTTAGTGACGAGTGGTTATTTACGATTGGAGCCAATCTATTCAATGGCCAGGAAGAACACACTTTCTTTGGTCAGTTTGAAGATGCAAGTAACGCCTATGTGCGTGTGAGATATCAATTTTAGGAGGTAATCCTATGGCAGAGAAAAAAATGACCGCCGAAAGAGTACTGATGGCTTTCGCCGGCTTTATGGTTCTATTATCAGTAGTATTAACCTGGTACGTTCACCCTTACTGGTTATGGTTAACAGTATTTGTGGGCGCAAATTTATTTCAGTCTGCGTTTACGGGCTTTTGCCCAGCTATGATGGTGATTAAAAAATTGGGATTTAAAACAGAAAAGCAGGCAGCGCAGGGATTGTAATAGGGAAAATAAAAAAGGGCAGGCACATTGGCCTGCCCTTACCTGAACTATAAAAATATTATAAAGGATTATGGCTTAACAAGATTTCCGCCAGATTCCGTCCACTGTTTAATACCACCGGCAACAGAAAAAACATTCTTAAATCCGATCTGTTCCAAGGCATGAGCACTACACGCAGAGCGACCACCTGATGCACAATAAATATAAATTGGTTTATTAAGAATCTCTTCTTCAGACAATCCTTCTAAAACAGGATGACTAAATAATTTAAATTCTAAGACTCCGCGTGGGATTGGTAGGGCTCCTTCAATGATTCCTTCTGCATGTTCAGCAGGTTCACGAACATCAATAATTAGAGCATTGGTACAATCTGTACATTTGAAATCGTCAATGCTGATTTCTTTGATGTTTTGTTTTATCGAGCCAATGTAATTTTGTAAACAAGGTTGCATTAACAGGTCTCCTGACAATAGATTTCATGGAGTAAGTGAATGATGCGAGCGACTTCTGTCGATGCTAAAGAATAATAAATCGTTTGTGAGTGACGGCGTGTAGTGACCAGGTCGCTCTTACGTAGCAAGGCAAGATGTTGTGATAAAGCAGATTGACTTAATTGGGGTAGCATTTCATTTAATTCACCAACGGATAACTCTTTCTCGAGCAGAATACAGAGAATCATCAACCGTTGTTCGTTGGAAATATTTTTAAGCAATTTCGCAGCATCTGCGGAGTGCTTTTGCATCTCATCAGTGAATGCCATGTTACCGTTTGTGACTAGTTGATTCATAATTAAATTCTGCCTTAATCTATACCATCGCGCAATCGACTGTTACCTAAAAGAATCACCTATATGGGTGAAAAGTCACATAATGACTTTAAACGGGCCTGTTTGAACTTGGGGGTAAACTCACCACTGGCCGGATTAAAATCATAATCTTTTGACCAGCTTTCAGCATTTTCAACCACTTGCTTCAGAGCATCAACGATAAAATAGGCTTCTTCATCATGATTGGTTGGATGAAGTGAAACCCGAACCCATCCCGGCTTGTCGGTTAGATCACCCTGATCAATTTTATTGGTGATTTCATGACTTTGTAATTGATCAACACCAAGCAATAAATGGCCATAGGTACCAGCACAGGAGCAACCACCGCGAGTCTGGATGCCGAAGCGATCATTTAGCAGGCGGACAATCAGGTTATGGTGAATACCTAGAACGTAAAAGGAAACAATACAGAGACGATCTTTTTGTTCGCCTTCTAAAATTCTGACATCAGGAATCTGAGAAAATCCATCAAGTAGAATTTTTGCAAGTTGCGCTTCTCGTTGCTGAATCTTATCGACGCCCATTGCGTCTTTCAGCTTGAAAGCTAGCGCTGCTTTTATGGTTTGTAGGAAACCGGGTGTACCACCATCCTCACGAGCTTCGATGTTGTCGAAGAAGCGATGTTCACCCCAGGGGTTGGTCCATGATACAGTGCCGCCGCCAGGCTGATCGGGGACTTTGCAGTCATATAGTTTTTTATCAAAAATCAAAATTCCACTGCTACCCGGGCCGCCCAGGAGTTTATGCGGTGAAATAAATATCGCATCCAGTTTTTGCTCTGGATCCGATGGGTGCATATCAATATCTACATAAGGTGCAGAGGCGGCAAAATCAACAAAGCAAAGGCCGTTATGTTGATGCATGATTTTAGCCATTTCATGATAGGGCGTCTTAATACCCGTAACATTACTGCAGGCTGTGAAGGAGCCGATTTTTACCAGTCGATCTTTATATTTTTCGAGAAGTTCACGCATATGGCCAAGATCGGGGCGCCCCTGAGCATCCGAACGGATAATCTCCAAAGTCACTTCACACTCATGCCATGTTGTCTGGTTAGAGTGGTGTTCCATATGAGTTACCAGCACTAACGGCTTTTCTTGTTCCTTAATATCTAGACGGTCGCGCCATTTTTCAGGTACACGAAGGCCCAGCATCCGCTGGAATTTGTTGATAACCAAAGTCATTCCAGAACCTGCGGCGATCAACACATCATTCTCATCGGCATTAACATGACGTTTGATGATCTGCTGAGCATCATGATAGGCCTCAGTCATGGTGGTGCCAGTCAATGTGGTTTCGGTATGAGTATTAGCAACATAAGGACCTAAGGTGTTGATAATAAAGTCTTCTATTGGGCGATACAGACGACCGCTGGCCGTCCAGTCCGCATACAAAATAGACTCACCATTGGGTGCACTGTCATAGCGATGGTTTTCGCCAATAATTCCCTGACGGAATGGCGCAAAGTGTTCAACAAGATTCATTATAGGAGTAATAGTCTGGAAAAATATGCAAAGAAGCTAATATAGACAGGGTGTAGCAGATAAGCAAGTAACTGCTAGGCATAAAGGCACTGGCTAGACCAATCTAGCCAGGCTTTATGGGGTTATTGTGAAATAGATGGTTAAGAGTCTTTGGCTAACATCGACTCATGCACTTCTAAAGCATCGTAACTATTGTCAGATTGAGGTCTGACACCTTTGCCCATGCGAATGGCGATAATACTCTCAACCATACTCTGTGACGACTCTAGTTGAGTACCGAATGTAGTCTGATGAACTGGGTAGCTACGAGTTTTACAACCAACCAGTCCGCAGTCGCGAGTAACAACCATAGTCTGGCTGTGAGAAATACTGGGATCTGCATTTTGTCGGGTATGAGTCAGTGTTTGCTGATCGTTGATGACAAACCAGTCATAGCCTTTTTCAAGAGTCAGTTGGGCCGCACGACGCATAGCATAATCCATAGCTTGCTTGGTATCGTCGCCGCGCATTTTAAAATGAACACGATAACTGTTGCTGTCCAACTGGCTGTGGCTATAACCGAATCCGTTATCTGAGGCAGGACTGTAAACCGGGCTGGAAGCACAGGCCATTAATAAAAAGCTAGCCATTAATGTAGTAATAAAAAATTTCATACAAACCTCCTTAGTGGTTTAAAGGTGGAGCCCAATCTGAGCGTTTTGCATTTTGTTCCTACTCAGCGTTCGGAAAAGTACCGACAGCCATGGATTCCACCAGACTGTTTATGGGTTGCTGTGAACTGGCAGTTTGGTAGCTAACCAGGGTTTCATTGGCAACATCCAAAGTCATTGGCTCTATATTTACTACACAAAAAAACACGCAAATAAACAATAAGGGTTTTCCCTTATATCAAGCCAGTATATCTCTCGTTTAGTATGTTTAAGTCTCAAAATACGATTTTGGCCATAGGTCCCAGAATGTTTTTACGTGGAAAATCGTAAGAATAATTCAGTGCGTATATAAAGAAATCCGTACATGAAAATCATTAAGTGTTCGGGCAATAACTCATTATGAAGTTAAGATTAGCTCTAAAAGATCTTAGGGCAACTGCGCTAAATAGCGTTCAATCTTTCGATAATTCAAGGTCTCACTGATATGTTGGGGCTGAATCATATCCTCGCCCGACAGATCCGCAATGGTCCGCGAGACTTTTATGATTCGGTGATAGGAGCGGGCAGATAAATTCAGTTGCTCAAGGGCTTTATTCAAAAGTGTTTTTGCGGAATCTGATAAGAGACAATGCTCATCAATTTCACCAGCCTGTAATTGCCCATTGAGTTTGCCCTGACGTTGATACTGAGCTGATTGGCATTCGATGACACGTTGACGTAAGAATTCGCTCGTTTCTCGTGGATTTGAATCTTTAGGTTTGCCATTAGTTAATTCCTGCTGACTGAGAAGCGGAACCTCAACCTGCATATCAATTCGATCTAAAAGTGGCCCAGAAATTTTGCCAAGATAACGACGAATAACATCAGGTGTGCAACGACAGGAACCTTTTGGGTTACCGTAATGACCACAGGGGCAGGGGTTGGTTGCTGCCAAAAACATGAAGTTAGCAGGATACTCTGCCTGATGGGCCGCGCGAGAAATGGTGACTTTTCCGCTTTCCAATGGCTCACGAAGGTTATCCAACACCTGACGGGAAAACTCGGTCAACTCATCCAGAAATAACACCCCATTATGCGACAATGAGATTTCACCAGGCTTTGGATGACTTCCGCCACCAATCAAAGCAGGCGCAGAACATGAATGATGAGGCGCGCGATATTTGCGTACGAAAAACTGACTGGCATCAAAGCCAAAATGACTCACCGAATAAATGGATGCTGACTCTTTGGCTTCCTGTTCCGTCATGGGTGACAGAATGGTCTGCATCCTTGAAGCGAGCATACTTTTTCCTGTTCCCGGCGGACCAATAAACAACAGGTGGTGCTTGCCCGCAGCGGCAATGGTCAAAGCGCGCTTGGCCGACTCCTGCGCAATGACATCCGACATATCCATATCAAAGTCGTAATCATTTACCACAGCATCATTAATACATTCGGGTAAAGGCGTGTTGCGCATCAACGACTGACAGACATCCAGCAAGTGCTTGGCATGGACCGCCTGCACCGACGGCACCAAACCCGCCTCTGCAGAATTCGCTTCTGGCACAACCAGAGTTCGCTTATCCTCAGTGCAAGCCAGAGCCACCGGCAAAACTCCTTTAACCGGACGCAATTCACCAGTCAAAGCCAGTTCACCAATAAATTCATAATTGGGAAGATAGTCTGACGGAAGCTGACCAGACGCCGCTAAAATACCAAGCGCAATGGGTAAATCAAAACGACCACCTTCTTTAGGCAAATCCGCTGGTGCCAGATTGATAGTGATGCGGCGCGCCGGAAATTCAAAGTTAGAATTAATAATCGCGCTACGAACCCGATCCTTACTTTCCTTAACCGCCGCCTCCGGCAAACCAACAATATTCAAACTTGGTAGACCGTGCGACAAATGCACTTCAACGGTAACTAATGGCGCTTCAATTCCAACCCCGGCGCGGGAATACACAATAGCGAGAGACATCCTTTGTCCTTGTTATAAGAAATGTAACCCGCAATCGTAGAGAAATAAGAATGAAGAATGAATATCAGAAGTCTTAAAGTTATGTAGGAAAAAGATTAAGGAGTTTGTGTGGGATGCTAAAATGGTTGGAAGGTTTGTTGGAAATAATGTATGGACAAGAGGCATGTCATCCTGATGAAAATCAGGATCTGCTCTTTATGCTCTAATAGTAAATAATATGAAAAAAAGTTAAATTAAATAATCGATATAAATCAGGTTAACGTATGAACTGGAAAGGATATTTGAGAATATTAATGGCCTTCCTAACAGCTTTAGTGATAATTGGGCCTGTAGCCTACTTATTAATAGTGTATGGAGTTACATCAGCATGAATCAAAGTGGGTCTCTACAGCTATTATCGTGCTAGCAATTATTCTAGTCATTGCAATTACAGGATTGTTTACTTTAAGAGAAGTAAGACAAAGTAAGAAAGGGGGTTCAACTCAACTTAGGAAGCCCAATGAAATTAACTAAAAAAGAAATGAAGGCTTGGGTCGATGAATATATTAAAGCTCAAGATAACAATACCAGTATAAGTGAAAATGGTGTACTGCATTGGTCAGTTAATAAGTTTTTCGAACTCGAGAATGAGCATCCAGAGCTTTGCTGGAAGATTATACTAGAAATTCTGCATAGAGAACCGAGTCAAAAAGTAAAAGAAATGCTAGCTGCTGGGCCTTTGGAAGATCTAATAGACTTACATGGAGAAGAATACATTGAGGTAATTGAAGAGGAAGCCAAAATAAATCCTGAGTTCAGGAAATTATTAAGAGGCGTATGGGAAAGTAGCACACCAGAAATATGGAATAGAGTTCTAAAAGCGAGAATGAATACTAATAGCGATTAGTAAGAACTTTCTCAGTTTGATAACTGTAATGATTTAAACGGAGTTGTTGTCTGATACTGCTAATAAAGGGTGAACTAGCCATATAACGTTACTTGTTATTGATGGCTAGATAATAAGTAAGTACTTAGTTAATGAAAATATGGTTATTCGCAAACAGCGGTGAGAAATAGCTGATAAAGCTACCTGTTTTGCCTGAAATATACGGGATATACCGAATTTACCGCACCAGGGCATTCCCTTCGGTCATCCGCTAATCTCTTAAATATCCATAAAATCGACACTTGTAAAAAAAGACTAATGATAATAAAGTCTTACGAATCAATTCGTATAATAAAATGTTATGTGCAAAAAACATGAATTGGACTGAATTAGAAATATTTAAAGGGATTGATCTAAACGACTCGTTTGTTTTGGGCTGTTCCCAGAGTGAAGGTCGTTTATCCTTTGACCTTGAGGCTAGTATTTGGCCTGAATCAAAATTTTATACTGAACCAAAGAAAAATGAATACACCTGTTATAAGAAAGCATTTCTGTCATTTGTAGGGGTCGATTCAATCCAAGGTCTAAAACCTATCGAAGCTGTTGCTTCATCAACAGACCCGGATGGATAAATTGATTATGGAAATATTGATACGCTCTCAATAGTTTCAGGTGGGTTTGAAGTTGAGGGTGATTTTGGTTCGGTTACAATCAAAGGCGGAGAGCTAAATTTTGAAGTTTGCACATAACAATTCGTTCGTGCGGGACCAAATAAGTCGCTGCGCGCCTTATTATGCCCCACAACTCAATCGTTATTTTTTGAAAGGAGTTATCGTTGAATACTAAAGCGTGGAAAATGACTCGTCCCGCAAATAATGAAAATCCTAAAATTTGGCGTTACATGGATTTGGCGCAATTCGTATCTTTGCTAGCAAACGAATCTTTGTGGTTCAGCTCTGCGAAGTTCTTCGATGATCCCTTTGAAGGCTCACATTCAAAGCTTTACGCTAAAACGATGAACAATCTAAATTTAACTGAAGATGAAAAAGCTCAGAAAATAAAGATTGCACGAGAATTACCTAAGTACACTTTTATTAATTGTTGGCATATTTCTGACATAGAGTCTTACGCGATGTGGAAAATATATGGAAAATCAGGGAGTTCTGTCGCAATTCAGTCGACATACAATAAATTATATGGTGCATTAAAAAATTACAATGAAGTGACTTTAGGTCTTGTGGACTATAAAGATTATGAAACAGAGCAATTAAGTGTCTATGGACCAACAGAACTAGTACCGTTTTTCAACAAAGGTAAAACCTTCCATTATGAACAAGAACTCCGTGCAGTGATTCAGTATAACGAGAAACTCAATAAAATATTTGCCTCTGACAAAGATATGGAGCAAGAAGAATTACCAACCGGTCTGGAAAGGAAGGTTGATTTGAACGCCTTAATTGAGTCCATATATGTATCGCCAGGAGCTCCAGTTTTTTTTAAAAACTCAGTCACAGCAATTCTTGATAAATTTGGATACACAAAACTTCAAAGAGAAATAGTATATTCAAAGTTGGAAAGGGAGCCTATTTATGGTTCTGCAATCTGAATATAAAATGCGGTTGGTGTGGCGACAGCTCACTTGCGTACTCGTTCACTGCTGCACAACCGAGCGTTATGTTCAAGAGGAAGTATGGAAACTATTCTAGTTGCATTTCTTAGCTCAGTTAGTAGTGTTGGTTTAATCGCGCTTCTTACTTATCTATGTCGTAATTGGCTATTAGAAAGACTTAAAGCCTCAGTAAAACATGAATATGATTTAAAACTTGAAAGTTATAAATCCCAAATTACTAGGTGTGAGCAAGCATACGAAGAAATCATTGTCGCTCTATATGACATGATTAAATACTTCAGGGTACATAAGGAAGATTATGGGCAAGGTACAGGGTTGTCTGATGATCGAGAGCGAGAATTACTTCAAGAGTATATACGCGCTTCATCATCGCTAAGTAAAGCTACCGACATTGGCGCATTTTATATATCTCAAGATGCAGTAGATGTTCTCCAAAAATTAAGAAGCCGAGAGCAGCTGGATTACTATAACGAACCAAAATTTGAGTTCTATGAGCAAGAATATAAAGAGCACGATAAAGCAATGAAAAAGCTCGTCGAGGTAGCTAAGCATGATCTTAAAAGAACATAACAATCGGCTCAAACGGACAAATATTCGCCGGGCGTTAGGCACCTACTAGCTCATGATGAATTTTCCAGATGATATTGAAATCCTAAAGGAAAAAGTCGAAAAATTTCTCGACCCTATTTCTTCGGCAGTGGAAAAGGGGACCAAAGGTGAGAAAAACTTTCTTTTTACTGCATCGAGAACGGAAGCAGGGCGATCTTTGCCTCCATACTACCAACTATATTTTTTGTTTGTTGATTTGCTTGGATACAAAAATCTTGGTCAATTTGAAAAAGTGGCTTGGTCAGTTCCTATTGATTACAACGGAACAGCTTATCTACTTGAGCATAGAAAGCTTGGAATGGGCCTATTTGCTTCAGATAAGGAAAATCAAGAGCCAGAGTGCCAGGAGATTGTAAAGAAAATAAATAAGGCAGTAAAAATTTCCCAGCCGTATTTTGAGTGGGTGGCGAATGAATCTGCTAAGCGTTCAAATTTGAATGTACTAAATCATAGTCTTCGTCTACATGATCGCTATACCTATTTTATTGATGAGTATTATAAAAAGATTCAAGAAGCGAACACTCGGAAAGATGAAAGAATTCGAACCCAACACTCTGAGAATTCTTGGAGTGTTGAAATTCCTTATTATCGCTTAAAGAATGAATCGGAATGGTTGGCAATTTCAGCAATTGATGCCTTTTTTAGCTTCACTGAACATGTATTTATTCATGCAGCTATTTTGAGAGGGGCGGCATTAACTGGTGAAGATGTCGCAAATCTGGCTGATAATGAGTGGGCATCAAAATTTAAAGAATGCTTGGATATTCAGGATCAGGAAGTAAAGGTGCATTATGATCAATTGGTGTCTATCAAACGCCAAATAAGAAACTATGTTGCACATGGAGCATTTGGTAAAAACGGAGAGGCTTTTCAAATTCACTCTGGCGCAGGAGCAGTGCCTTTACTTATGCCTCACCAGAAAGGTAGTTCTCGGTTCTCCATGCAGAGCGGTATTGAATTTAACGAAGCAGAGGCTATTAAAACCGTGGAAGAATTTATGCAATTCTATTGGGAGTCCAAGGCTTTCCCGGAAATAATTTATATTCAGAGCAGTATGCCATCTATCCTGCCCTACGCCTCGGATTCAACTTACGCTCGGGCTATGTCATCAATTGAAAAAATGGAAGACTTTGTCGAGTATTTAACAGGCATGCATGACAATGCTGCAAATATGGATTGGTGAAAATGCCCAACAAGTCAATCAACTACGCGCCTTTGGCGCCTGACGCAGCAAAGCTGCGACGGTTATTAGGCTTGCGATCAGATAAAGGAGTTACAACATCAAATCTATAGAAGATGGGGCGTTAGCTCTACTAAAAGACACAGCAAAATTGCTTTCATATTTTCCTGATCTTGAATACATGGTAATTGGCGGATGGTGCCCTGTATTAAGAAATAAATCTGAAGTTACTCATCCTGGAACTTTGGATGTTGATATATTGTTCAAGGAATCATATCAGTCAGGAAGCTTAAAGAGTGTGATCGAATCCTTTATTGAATCAGGCTTTATGCCCTCAGCCAAGCATCCTTTCCAGCTGTTAAAGTCTCAAGAAATTAACGGTAAACATTTTGTTTATAACATAGACCTTCTTCACCCAAATATGGCTAACAATTCAGATCAAATTGGGATGTTTGTAGATCATTTGGAGTTAGACGTACCCATAAACAACTCTGAAGAAAAGCTAAAGAAAATGATGTCTATCGTCCTGCCTAATTCTGAAATATTATTTAGAGAAAATCTATTTGATGAATTTAAAGAATCTGGAGAGACCTTTAAGCTGGTGACTTTTGATGGAATGTTTATTACAAAAATGGATAGTTGCCAAAAACAGAAGCGGGAACGGGATTCCTTTGATATTTATCTAGCCTTTGTTAACAAAGGCATAGATGTAGGTAAAATCAACAATTTGGCAGAAAGCGATAGTCGTATTAAAGAGTCTTTGGCAGGTTTTAGTAGATATCTGAAGGAAGAATCTGGGGCATTCAACCAAAACGTGCAGCATTTTTGTAAATCTATTACAGGCTCACCTGCGAAGTACATATTGGGTGAGCTAAATGCCTAACAAGGCCAGCCAGTGGGACAGCCAAACCGCTGCGCGCTTTGTCAGCCCCTGCTGGCAGCGTTAAGTGACTTTAATGAAATCGATTTTAAACTCGAAATGGAAGATTATGGTAGCAGCGATACCCTTTGCATTGATCTGCTTTTATATCTTTCTTCGCTATGTTCCGTGGTTATTTGCGAGTGAACCTATCGAAATGATTGAGTTTTATGATGTATCCAATGATAAAGTCCCAGAAGGAGCTTTATCCTTTGCAATCAATCACGGTAAAGCGATGTACTATTTTGAACCAGTTCCGAGCGAAGCTCTAAGTTTAGCTTGTGCTGTAGTAGTTATATTTAGCATTGCTCTTTTAGTTCTCTTCTATCTTGGGAAAAACTTGAAGAATCTTGATAACGTCAATTAACAGGTGCATGAATTTGATTCGGTGCAAAAACGCACCTCACAACTTATATAAAAGTTAAGTAGTAAGTAGGGGCTACATAGTAAACTATGTAGCCCGTTGTAGACTAAGCATCGTGGGAAGGATTACTCCTTGGATTTGTCTGCGCAGGGTTTGCGAGGACGTTTTCCATGATCATTTGGCACTGCTGCCAATACGCCAGACACTTTCTTACAGGTCGCTTCCAAAGTTTCGCCATTCGGTGCTTCAAAGCTCACTGAGTCACCTTCAATATAACCTTCACAAGCCGCTACCGCTTCTTCCGGTGGGCCATGGCGTTTGCCGGATTCTGACGGATGGGCCATGGCGCTCGTCATTGAGAGCGTGATTAACAGTGCGAATCCGCTTAATAGCATTGTGATTTTAGTCTTCATATCATTACCTCTTAATTAATGGTTAGGGGTGATAATGATTGGCATATCTTTGCCAACCATTAGCTGTAAGACTACAGGCAAGATTTGCAGGAATTGTTCAGCGAATGTGGAAAAAAATGACAAGTTGCCAGTCGCGATTTGGTGCGAAGGTGTGCCAGGTGTATATTGCTTACAGACGTTTGAGAAAAGCTAAACAAAGCCTTTAGGTTTTCCTGCGCGCGATTGTGGACCAGAACCGGCGGTATAAATGCAGATCCGATATAAGCAGTTTTTAGTCATACTGGTAGCCAACCTGTTGTTGGCGGCAGCCTTGTTTACCGCAGTAAGCTGGAACTTTAACCGCAGTTTTCAGGAGTATGTGCGTAACGATCAAGCCAAAGAGTTGCAGCCATTAGTGGAAGGTTTAGCTGAAGCCTATCAGCAAAATGGCCAAAGTTGGCAATGGCTAGATAATAATCGCAGGCAATGGCAGCGGCTTCTACAGCAAAATTTAATCCTGAGAGAAAACTTTGAAAATGGTGCTGAGGAACAATTCTCACCGGCAAAGCCACCGCGACGAATGCCGGGCCCGCCTCATCCTATGACGCAGCGACTGCTACTCAGCGACGCACATGGAAATCTTATTATTACCTTACCTGCAAATAATCCAGGCCAAAGAAAACCCAGTATTCAGTGGTTGCCTATTAAAGTGGAGGGTGAGTTGGTAGGGCAGCTGGGCGTCGCGCATTCAACGGAGCTGGAGCGGGAGATGGATCGGCTGTTTGTTACCCATCAGTTGCAACAATCGGCCTGGATCGTGTTAGGCATTTTGTTGATTTCGGTTGGCCTGGCCTTTCCATTTGCAAAGCGCCTGGTTCGGCCGGTGACGCGTTTGCAAGAGTCCATGCAACAACTGGCCGGAGGCAATATAGAAAAACTGGAGCCGTTGCCCGTAACTTCTGATGATGAGCTGGGGCGGCTTGCTCATGCGTTTAATCTGCTGACCGATACGCTCAAAGACAACCTGAAGGCACGCCAGCAATGGATAGCGGATATTTCTCATGAATTGCGGACACCGGTAGCTATTCTGCAGGGCGAGTTGGAAGCTTTAATGGATGGAGTCAGGCCTTTGCAGCCGTCAGCGCTGGAGTCGTTGCATACTGAGGTGGAGCGGCTGACCCGTCTAATCAATGATCTTTATGAGCTGTCACTGTCGGATCAGGGCTCTTTGTCATACCACCGCCAGGAATGCTCGCTGGGGACAGTGTTAAGCGACTTTTTAGAACAAAGCCAAACCCGATTGTCTGAGAAAGACATCAAACTGGATTTCCAGCTCCCGAAACGACCATTGATATTGTTTGCCGATGAATCACGACTGATTCAGTTATTCCGCAACCTACTGAACAATTCCGTGCGCTACACCAATGCGGGGGGACAGCTAAGGGTGAGTCTTATTGAAGAGCGACAAAAAGGCATGGTCACCCTGCTATGGGAAGACAGCCTGCCCAGTGTGGCAGATGAGGATTTAGGAAAACTGTTTGAGCGACTCTATCGGACGGACAGTGCCAGGAATCGTGCAAGCGGTGGTGCCGGGTTGGGGCTTGCCATATGTCGCGCCATTGCCGAAGGGCATCAGGGTTGGATTGAAGCGAGGCATAGCGAATTGGGTGGCCTCGCTATTGCCGTGCATTTTCCGCTATACCGATAAGCATATTTTAAGAGAGCAGAGAGATGAATACGCCTATTTTGATTGTCGAGGATGAGATTAAAATTGCTGAGCTGATGCGCGACTATCTCATCCGCGAAGGTTATGAGGTAGAAATGTTGCATCGCGGCGATGAAGTCATGCCGTGGCTTAGCAAACATCAGGCTCGATTGATTTTGCTGGACTTGATGCTACCGGGAATGGATGGATTGAGCCTGTGTCGAGACATCAGAAAAAACTCTAATCTGCCGATTATTATGGTGACGGCTCGGGTGGAAGAAATCGATCGCCTGCTTGGCCTTTCATCAGGTGCCGATGATTATATCTGTAAACCGTTCAGCCCGCGGGAAGTGTGCGCACGTGTGGCAGCGGTGCTGCGTCGAGTGGAAGGAATGGCAACGGCACAGGACACCCTGGAAATTGATGAAGACAAATATCAGGTTCGTGCCGGAGGACAGGTGCTGGAACTGACAGCGTTGGAGTTTCGTCTGATCAGCACATTGGCGAAACAGCCCGGCCGGGTCTTTTCGCGTGATCAATTGATGGATGCCATCTATACCGATCAACGATTGGTTTCCGAGCGAACCATAGACAGCCATGTCAAAAAGTTACGCAAAAAACTGGAGCAGTTACCATTAGCAGATAATCCCATCCGCTCGATTTATGGCGTGGGTTATAAATTTGACTGAACACTGGTGATAGCAGTTTCACAATCCTTGCACATTGTTTGAAAAATGGATCGTTAAGCTTAGAAGGGTAAACACAATTTATCGAACAACCCTTGGAGCAGTGTATGAAATCCATCAAACAATACCTTCCGCTATTGCTGTTGGGCGGAACCTTAACCGCCTGCGATAGCAACTCGAATACTGAGACGACCAGCGTTGATGAAACCAGTTCTAGCCTGGACGTAACTTTAGCATTAACTCCCGACGAAACCACTTCCTTGCGCTATGCGCAGTTTGAGTTCAGTGCACCTGATGCTGCGGGTTATGAGTGCGCCATAAACGAAGAGAGTTACAGTGAGTGTGAATCGCCATTGTTCAAAGAAGACATTGCACTTGGCAGCAACTGGTTAAGCGTACGGGCTTATGATGAGTCGGGAGAATTTGGTGAAGTGACATCCTATAACTGGTATGTAAACAATGTCATTTTTGAAGGCCATGAAGATTTAGTTGCCACCAATGTTTCGCCTAGCCCGGTAGAACCCAATAGCTGGCGAGGGATTTTTCGTATTAACTGTGACTTCGCCCATAGCAGTTACAATGACCCGATTGTCTTTCCCGGACAAAAAGATGCCGCCCACCTGCACCGTTTCTACGGCAACACTGTTGTGGATGAAAACACTACCATGGCTTCGCTGTATACCGAGGGCGAATCAAGCTGTCAGGGTAATTTGCTCAACCTGTCGTCGTATTGGGTTCCGGCGCTATTGGCACCCGTCTATGATCAGATAACCGGGGAGCGTGAACTGGATGACAATGGTGATCCCGCCTGGCAGGTGGTGCCAGCAGTGGTCGGTAATGATGATGAAGCGCATGAAGTCTTCTACTATTCCGCAGGCGTTGATGATTTGGATTCGATCCAGCCGCTACCGCCAGGGTTGCGTATGATTGCTGGTGTTGCCAGTACCCGACCTGGTGAAGAACAGGACACTAGCATAGCCCGCTGGCACTGCCAGACCTGGGAATCAAACGACGCCAGCAACCCACAGTTCAGCGCGACAATTCCAGAGTGCCAGGAACCTGACCGCCTGCGAATGGATTTGTTTTTCCCCAGCTGTTGGGATGGAGAAAATTTGGACTCAGAAGACCACCGCAGTCACATGGCTTATCCGGTAAACGACGGCGGCCCAGAAGGAACTCACTGTCCCGATTCTCACCCAGTACCGGTAGTTCGCGTTAGTTACCATTACGCATTTGGAGTCATGCCAGAGTTCACGCATCCAGTCGAGAAAAGCAGCAAGGGTTGGCGCCTGGCCGCGGATATGTACGAAGTGACAAATGAACAGGCTGGTGGACTATCCCTGCACGGTGACTGGTTCAACGCATGGCACCCCACTATCATGGAAGCAATTCTGAGTAACTGCATCAAAGAGGGACTCGATTGTCATGATGGCAATCTAGCCAATGGATATCGATTGTCAGGAACCCGCGAAGGAACTCAGGAAGAACCGCCTATAGTCAATAGAGGCTTGGGGTATTAACAATATATTTATTCAATTAAGAAAACCGACAATTCGATTGTCGGTTTTTTGTATCGAAGTACTAAATACATCTCTAGCAAAAGATAAACAAAGTAACCATTGCAAATATAGTAGAGCCAATTACTATAAGGCCTCTAGTTTATTGACCATGCTGTCTGTAAACTCTATACAAAAATAAGATGCCAGAACAGGAATGTCCGGTTTTCAGTGGTATTAGCCAGAAAAACGAACATCGTAAATAAATCATTTAAATAAAAAATTTATCGGCAATGGCCGGTAATATAATGTTAGGTAGCGAGTGAACATATGATACGGATAATCACGATAGTATTAATTTCTTTTGCATCATTAGTTCCATATTTGGTTATTTTTAATAGATGGCTGGATGTGGGGAATGATTTGGCTGGTTGGATCTCAATAGCCTTAGGATGGATAGTTACCCCAATACTTCTTCTACACTTCTGGAAGGCGAAACCAAGCCCTGAAGTAATACCTGTCGATATTAATGACCCAATAATTCAGAAGCTTATAGATCGATCACGTTCTGAATTAAATCGTTTTTTAGCGGGGTTAGAGGAAGGGAAGAAAGAGGCTTATGTGAAGTTTCCTTACAAGTTTGGTGATGAAATTGAGCATGTTTGGGGACTAGCGCACTCGATAAAAGATGGGTGTGTCATCGTTTCACTTGAGTCAAATCCGGTAGGGGAAGTGACCGAGGAGGTTTACGAAAGACTAAGTATCGATTTAGATTCTCTTGAAGATTGGATGCTCGTAGATCGGTCAGGGAAAACATATGGAGGCTATAGTATTTTAGGGCTTGCTAAAGTTTATACTCGTGATTACGGAAGGCTTCCCAAAGCCTACACTCGTGATTTGGATAGATTTGTAGATTTCTCTTGGCCTGAAAAGAATTAATGAAGTCAGGGTGAATTAGATAATTTGTTACTCTAACCCCATTAAATTCTGGTAATAGCTGGAAAACGGACATAGAAATGAATCATTTTAAATCAGAAAGTTATCGGCGATATACGGTAATATAATGTTAGGTGCAGTAAATGCGGATCTATGAGGACAGAAATCGCAACGGGCAGCTCAGATCCTTTGAGGTGTCAAACACCACCCTCGGTAGGCGAGGTGTTGTCCGTATTTTGCGGCGAATCCCCGAAGTAACAATTTTGCGTGAGCCCAAGCAATTGTTCTCATGGTTCAGAGAAGATGAGTTCTGCACTTTTGAGATTGGTGGAACGAAGTTTCTAGTTGAAGAGCCTTATGGCGACAATAGTAGATACTGGATCGGTGGCCCAAGGCAAAATGACAAGCTCGAGATAGTTGCCCAGGCATTCAGAGCGCAGCGATGGCCTCTTGGCTTCTAAAGCACCTAACAAGTGGTTGTAGGTTGTTTCGGCCTGCGGCCTCCACCGGATGGCCCTGACAGGCCGCCGCTAAACCCAGGTATTAAATTACTTATGGAGAAAACATGAAATACTTCTTAACCTTTATATTTTGCTTTTTCGCTTTGCAAGTGTCTGCAACTCAACTAGATGATCGCATCCCTGGTAAAACAGCGGTTAATAACTCGGAATTATTTAAAAAGATAGTAATATCGAAACTTCATTCTTGGTACAAAAATGAAGGCGTTTCATGCGAAACATTAGGTGTAGCAATTACTAAAATTATCAATGGCGAAGTGGTGTTTAACGAAGCGGGAGAGTTGAGCAGCGGCCAATCAAAAGAACTATGGGCGGTAAAAGGTTGCGGTCGAATTGATACATTCGAAGTGTCTTTTGATGCGTCATTGGTTGGCAATGATCAAGTGAAATTAAATCATAAATAAATTTAACAAGGCGTAGTAGTTAGACTTTTGACCGTAAAGATCGGTTAATAGCCAAAGCACAGAAATGTTAGGTGAAAAATATGTTCAGTATGATTAAAAAGCTTTTTGCCAAAGATGAAACACCCAAAATTGAACTTCAGCACGAGTTATTTGGGCATATGGTTTTCGTGCAGGATGGCCAGTACTGGGAAGCAAGTCAAGGAAGCATTTTTCATTGTATCCCTGGAAATGAAGATGGACCAAACAATAATTCGGTCGAGTTCATAAGTAATAAAATGGCGTGCATAGATAAGTACTGGGAAATATGTTCTCCTACTTTGCTTTCAGTCGCACATGACTTTGACTCAATAGATAAAAATCTAACAGCAAAGGAACTGTTTAAAGTCACTGCAATATCGGTAAACTCAGATGACAACAAAGACTGGGAGGTGTGCTTTGAAACAGAACAACCAAATAAATGGATTTACATCGGGTTACATTTTGAGAATGAAGAACTAGTTGCCAATGATATTAACACCTAACAAGGTGGTGCAGAGCAACCAGCTACAACTGCGTAAAACCATTAAATCAAGAAATGAATTATACAGAACTTAAATATCCTGCTGTTTGCTACAGTGAAAATAACAAAGGTGAACTATATGCTTTTGGTGTATGGTCTTATGAAGAATTAATTGTTTGCCCTTTCCACTCATATTTATCTGGGTTATGTAATTCAATAACATTGGTCGACTCGGACAATAAGACGTATGAATTGAATAGACGAAGAATTACAGGAATATCATGGGTAACAATGAATCAATATGGTTTTGTAACTAGTGTTTTAGCTTCTATTTTTTCTGGATTCAATTTTCCAGTCAAAGTCCATTATTGCTTTAATCCTATTAACCAAATTACGATAAATTAAATCAAAGAAGAGTTGTCAAAAGCAGTGAAATCTAAACCTAAGTATTACACTCGTCATAGAGCCCTTGGCACAATCTTAAAACGAATAAATGGGTCTAATAAAATTACTGATTTAGCTGTAGCAATATCAAATATAGATAATAATGAGCAAGCCAATATATAAACAAGGACTTAATAAGTGTCGGTTGTTGACGCTTCACGGTTGGGCGGCTTTACGAAATGGCGGCAGGCGTTAGGCATCTATGACATCGAAAACTAAGCCACTTAACGATGAAATGAAAAAAGTATTTTACCCATGGGTAAGGGCGAAAGGTTTCGTTAAGCAAAAATCCACCGATCCACACTTTGTTGAGTTTCGTAGAGAGACTTCAAGCGGTATTGATGTATTTGAGGTTCAATGGGATAAATACTGGCGACCCTATTTTGTTATTAATTTCAAGAAAGAACGTGTTTCAGACCCTAAATGGCAATACCCAGGAAGGCTCCAGAGAATAAGTGGAGGCTCTCTTAATTGCTGGTTCAGCTTATCGAAGCCCTTTATATATAAGCTTTTGACGTTCCATTGGAGTTATGAGCCCACTGAAGTGGTGGAAGAGCTCATGTATGCCTTTGAAGAGTTAGAAAATTGGTGGAAAAATGGAGAAGTTGGAGGCCACATGTATTTTAATGAGGTGCATGGCTGACAAGTTACTGTATTGGTACTAATTTCCGGAGTTTCTGCCTGGATTCGCAATTGTTTGCTTAACATAATCAACTACAATCGATCTAATGAGTAAGACGTTAGGAAATTTGAAGGGAGTATGAATTGCGGACTCACGTAAGGTTTAAAACAAAAAAATTTGAGCATCTGCGAATGGCTGATGCAGCGGAGAAGGCTGCGGCTCTGGCTGAGTGGCTTGTCGAGAGGTTAGATAATAGTCTAAGACTGGACTATATTGAAGAGTTCTATTTTTCGCGTCTGTTAATCGGACAGCCTTTTGATAAGAGATTGGCCGGGGCATGCGGAAATGTTGAGGATGACACTTGGTTGGTCTTCATGGTGCAACAGCCATCTCTTCTCGATCGCATCTTTAGAAGGTCCATGCCTGTCGAACTTCATGAACAATTTATTACTGCGTTACACCAAGAATTCTCTAAGAATCCGGAAATCCTAGATGTGGAGTGGTATGAAGAGGATTCAAAGCTTAGGGAGTTCAACCATGCAGCAAGACCATTCGGCACGGTATCAGACTAACAAATCAAGTAATCGCGCGACCATAAAATGACCGCCGGAGATTTCGGCGTTAGCAATAAAAGGGAACTATCATGTTGGATAGATTTGAACAGTGGACAAGGCGTGTTTATAAACCAAGAGAGGCAAAGTGGAAGCGGCCTGTGCTTTTTATTCTGAGTATCTTTCTTGGAATAGGGTGTGTTGCAGTTGCTTATACACAAGTAGAAAACCAATCGGCAAATTATGGTTTATGGCTAGTTGTTGGTGTGCTCGCCTTATTTTCCGGGATAGGTCTTTTTGTTTCGATATTTTGCAAAGACTACTGGGTGGCTTTGGTTCTTGGGAAGCCTCGGTTATGAAGTCGAAATTAGAGCTAACAAGTATAGTAAGCATTACCCAACGGATGGAACGTTCTAAATCGCGTTTTTACTTTTGACAGTGAGTATCGAATGGAAGAATTAAAGGTAATCGCTATAGGGGCTGTTATTTTTTTTGGAATTATGCTTTTTCTGGGAGCGCTTCCAAAAATTTTATCGCGTATCAGTGATCCACCAAGAATGAAGTTAATAGAGAACTATTTAGCAGAACAAGGGTGTACCGAAATAGAAATCAAACCATATTCCGCACATTACGGTGTTCGTTATAAACGAAATGGAATTAAATATTATTCGAAATGTTTAGCCAACTTAGAGACAAAGGAATTGGAATGGGTGGGAAAATCACCGGACTGGATTAAAGAATTAGCGTAAATCCAGCCGGCGTTGTTTTTCGTGGAATTTAGAATATATAAATAAAGCCAATACTTACTTCGGCTTCATAGTCGCTACGAGCGATTGGGCTATCCTGAACTTCGCTACTAAAGTGTTCATAGAGTGCCTCGCCAAAAATTTGCCAGTTTTCGTTGAGGTAATAGCGGTAAGTGTAGTCAATCCCAATCGAGCGGAAACCACCATCCAGGTTAGTTTGCGGTAAACCCGATGCAGCTGACTGTTCGGCGGTTATGCCGAAACCGTTATTGGCATATTCACTATCGTGAAAGACACCGACTAAATTAATTTCAGAACCGGTACCGTCAAGTTGATCACCGAAGCGATAGCCTAGACCAAAGAGACCAAGATTTCCGTTACTGCCAGTGACCATTCGACCCACAAGCCAATAACGCCAATCGTCGTCGAGTGCATAACGAGTTTGAAGTACAAGTTCTGTCGCCTCTTCGGTATCACCGAGTCCATCAAGATAACCTTCATCGGAATCACCTTCTTCGCGACCTTCATCAAAGGCTACCGCAGCATCGAATAGCCATTTATCAGCTCGAAGACCGCGCCAGCCTAGCGCTTCACCCGCAAAATAGAAAATATCATCTCCATTTCGCCATTGAATAGCGCCAGCAGGCTGAGCTTCAAAACCAAATTCGTCCGACCCTTCGTAGGCCGACTCGTATTCAACACCTAGACCCAGCGCGAAAGCCCAGCCATCCTCACCCTTTGTGAAGTCATCGACAGAGGGCAAAGGGACCAAGGCAGTTTTTTCTTCCTCGGCTAAAGCCGTGTGAGATATAAAGCCATATGCCAACATGACCAATAATAAGCCAGTAAACTTTTTCATTTTAAGCACCTTCCAATATGAGAGGGACAGAGTGTCCAGATATAATGAAATAATTGAATCACAAGCGTTGTGAAACATTTGTCAATAGGTCGCATATTGGGGTTGATTATTTTATTATCAGATTCGGAATACACGGGTGGGTAAAGCTAGGTACAAAAATACTCAATACCAAATTTAACATAATGAAAAACGAAGGATTAATAATGCTAACTAGGAGTTACAAAACATCATCTTGGAGTTTCATCTTTGCTACGGCCTTAATCATACTAAGCGCAGTGTTTATACGAATGCAGATGATGCCAATTGATGATTTACCGAGTGATGCCGACAATAATGTTTTTTCGGCAGGGCGTGCATTTGACATCTTAACAACCCTGACAGACCAGGACGTCGCGCATACCGTTGATAGTGAAGAAAATAGACAAGTTGCTGAACAGATTATAGAAAAAATACAACGGCTGGGATTTACAGCAGAGCAACAAAAAACACAGGTTTGTCTGGATTATGAAACGGGCTCTGCACGTTGCACTCACGTTAATAACATCATTGTGACCATCGATGGCACAGAAAGTGATGACGGCATATTACTTTCTGCCCATTATGATTCAGTGCCAAGTGCAGAAGGGGCGAGTGATGCAATGGCAGCGGTTGCCACTCTGCTTGAAACATTGCGACTTATTAGGCAGTCCACGCCACCAAAAAACCGTCTGGTTTTTTTGTTTAACGAGGGCGAAGAGTACGGATTAATGGGAGCGCGTGCATTTATGCGCGATCACCCTCAGGCCAAAAATCTAAAGATCGCTCTCAATATTGAAGCGAGAGGCACAAGTGGTCAAAGTGTCATGTTTGAGACAGCCGAAAATAGTGGTTGGCTTGTGGATCTCTATTCAAAATCAACTCCAGCACCCCTGACCAGTTCAATCTTTTATGAAGCCTATAAGGTACTGCCAAATGACACTGATTTAACGGTATTTAAGGAGTATGGCTTACAGGGATTAAACTTTGCTCATGGCGAAAATTTAGCCCACTACCATACCCCGTTAGATAATTCACAACGATTGAACAAAGGCAGTTTGCAACATCATGGAGATAATATCTGGGGGGTATTAAAAACTCTTAAAGATAGCGATCTGACAAAAGTTGAAAGTGGAAATAAGGTGTTCACTGACTATGCGGGCTTGTTTGTTATCAGTTGGGACGAAAGTAATAACCTTCTAATTGCTAGCCTGTTGATAGCAGTGAGTGTGACGTTACTTGCGATGTTTAAACTGTCAGAAACTGTCACCGTTTCCCGTGTCCTTCTAACTGTTTTATCAGGATTATTAATTGTTGTGATAGTTGCCTTAGTCGGCATGTATTATCAGTATTTGATGCAATGGTTGACGGGAAAGCAAGCTCCATGGACCGCCAATGGATTACCAATGCGATTTGGTTTGTGGTTAGTCAGTTTAATAATCCTATTGACCACTGGGCGAATCTTTCTGAAGCGAACACAACCTATTGAGTCCTTAGTCGGATTATCGCTGTTGTGGTCACTTCTATCTATTGCCTTTGCATTCCTGGCACCGGGTGTGACTATTATTTTTGCTTTGGCTGCGATGGTTACCTTAGGTGGCTTGGTACTGCTGTTACTGGTCAATCGAAAAATGAGGAAAGGGCAGCAAACAAACATTGAAACTTTTGCAATAGTCACTGCTGTTTTGTCATCCGTGTGTTTTATTGCTATGGCATTTGTGTTTGAGAAACTATTAACATTTCATTTATCCATAGCAGTGGCAACAATGATCGGATTTGGATTAATAACGTTATTGCCAATCATTGTTGCTTCACCAGTAATCCATCAATCCTATGCCAAAGCTATAATTTCACTGGGTGTGTTGTGGATACTGACAACGGTATGGGCAATTACACAACAAGCATACAGCTCGGATGCGCCTCAACATCTGAATATACGATATATTGTCAAAGAGAGTGAACACAGGATTGCACTACACAATCAAGAACGAGATATTCCAGAAGCAATTATGAATGCCTTTGATAATAACTTTGAAAATCAAGCGGTATATCCCTGGTCAACCGGTAATTTCCCGGTAGTAAAAGTTGAGTCACAGAGGGTTCCAACTGTAAGCGTCAGCGTAGACTATGTGAGTAGGGGAAGTGATGGGCGTGTGGCGGATGTGCTTATAAACTCCCCGCAGAAAGACTTTTTTGAACTACGTGTTTTTATACCTAAAACCTCTGAGCTGATCACTATAAAAAACGGTGAAGATATTCTTTGGTATGACGAAGAAACTGCATACTCCTCTGACTATTATGAGTATCGTTGCCGTGGTGATGAGTGTGCAAAACGAAAACTAAGAATGAGTTACGGTGTAGATGAACCACTAACGATTATGAGCGTTACAATATACAAGCAGCTGCCAGAACAGTATCAGTATCTATCGGAACTTAAAGGGGAAACTGCAGTATCAGTACATGATGGTGATAAAACTGTGATCATATCAGAGCACAAGCTATAACAAGATAAATGTTCAAACTAGAACCTACTTTGATGTAACTAACAATTCAAAATAAAAGGAAAAATATAATGAAATACAAACAGTTGATCGTGGTAATGATAATGGCCTGTATGGTTTCAGCCTGTAAAACGACAGGAGAAGCAACAGCCGACGAAACAACAACTGCAAAAACAACAGTAACAAGTAAACATCCTTGTCTCGATTTAGGAATTTATGAAAAATCAGGTGTAGACGAACTGGGATTAACAGAACTATTGAAACAAGCTAAGAGTGGTAACCCATGTGCACAAAACGAAATGGGCAGACGTTTGGGTGTAGGTGAAG
Source organism: Kangiella profundi (assembly GCF_002838765.1). Classification (NCBI taxonomy): domain Bacteria; kingdom Pseudomonadati; phylum Pseudomonadota; class Gammaproteobacteria; order Kangiellales; family Kangiellaceae; genus Kangiella; species Kangiella profundi. The sequence goes on from NZ_CP025120.1 coordinate 50,123, forward strand.
GTGTTGAAATTAATTCTGAGGAATCATTTGCTTGGTATAAAAAGTCAGCCGCTCAGGGCTTAGCTATCGGCCAAGTTAATTTAGCCTATATGTATTTCAAAGGAGAGGGCACAAGGAAAGATTTGGAGCAGGCAAAATATTGGTTCTTACAAGCTGCAAATCAAGGACACTTTGAAGGTCAGCGCATGCTAGGTTATATGTATATCACTGGAACCGGTGTTGAGAAGGATGGAAAGGAGGCAGAAAAATGGTACTTGCAGGCGGCAAACCAGGGACATGTGGATTCCCAATACTCATTGCACTATATGTATGCTAATGGAGATGGTGTCGAAAAAGACGAAGGAAAAGCAGTCATGTGGTTACACAGAGTAAGAGATGCAAGGCTGTATGGTGAAGTGTGGAAGAAAAAATAACAGACAATTTAATAACTTAATGTATGAATGACATTGTGATGATCATTACATCAATGAAAAGAATATGAATATTATGAAATTAATTTTACTTGCTATTTCAATATGTTTTTCGATAACAACAAATGCTAAACCGAATGATCAGGCTATAAATAAAAGCTTACTTGAATGGCAGCAAGAGGTTGAGCAGTCAAATTTTTCAGGGAATGTATTGGCAATTCTTAATGGGCAGCTGATTTATTCGAAATCATTTGGGTTGGCTAATCGTGAGAAAAAAATCCCATTTAATGAAAATACGGTCTTCGACATTGGTTCAATTACAAAACAATTTACCGCTACAGCAATTATGAAGCTTGTAGAAGAGGGTAAATTATCACTGGGAGATACGTTAGATGCTCACTTCGAGAATGTACCAAACGACAAGAAGAATATTACACTACATCATTTACTAACACATACGTCTGGGTTTACGCATGGATTTGGTTTATACGATGTTGTGGAAAAATATGGGCTAATAAATGAAGCATTTGACTCAAAGTTAGTTGCAAAGCCAGGTGATAAATATCACTACTCTAATGTAGGTTATAGTTTGCTGGCAATCATAATAGAAAAAGAAACTAACAAAAGCTGGGAAGAATATATCGATGAAAAAATACTGCAACCGGCGGGTCTTAACAAAACGGGTTATAAGTTAGTTAAGCGGAATGAAAGCAATTTAGCTGTTAACTATGGACGCGACCCAAATGCATTTCAGCGACTTTTTGGAATAACTGCTGCGAGTGAATCTGTAGGTCATTCCCTGCAACATCAATATAACGAACCTGGGCCACGTTGGTACATGGAAGGTGCAGGTGGGTTTCTATCAACTATTGGTGATATGAGTAAATGGTATCTGGCCCTAGGTTCTGAAAAGATTCTGAGCCAGAAATCATGGAAAACAATATTCACACCATATATTACAGAGAATGAGGATAAAACATCGTATTATGGATATGGATGGGCAATAGGTACTAATGAAGCTGGGCACAAAAGAATCTCGCATGATGGTTCCAATGGATATACCTTAGCAGATTTCAAATTCTTTCCAGATAAGAAAGTCTTTATATTTATGGCTACTAACAATCGGGATGATATGCCTAACGAACTAATTAATAAGTTGGAGCTTATAATTCTGGATGAAGTTGTGACGAAAGGTAGTTAACTTGAAAGTAGTGAATAGATATATTGGAAACGGACTATAAGATCATCGTCGATTAATTTGTAGATAACTTATGAAGAGAATACTTGTAATAGCTTTAATCATATCCATTATCTGGGGGATAAGAAATTGCTCTGGAAAAGTGACTCTGGGTCCGGGAGTTATGGTTAATGATGTGCCTGTTCAAGAAGAAATTAAGTCACCAATTAGTTTCAACCATCTGGGCTTCAAGATAACCAAGGTCGCAAACTTTAAGATTAAGGCGAAGGTTTTAGCCAGGGAAGACTATTACTTTGACCGGGGTGCTGATCTCGCACCCGTTGATCTGGCATTGGGCTGGGGAAGAATGTCAGATGAAAGTATTCTTGAACAAATTAATATCACTCAGTCAGGCCGCTTTTATCGTTGGCGCGTCAAATCATTTCCTATTCCGCGCCGTGAAATCGAAACCCACAGCGCTAATATGCACCTGATCCCCGCCGATAAATATGTTCAATACCTGATAGATGATATTAGGGAAGGTGAAATTATTGAGCTAACTGGAAGTCTCGTGAATGTTCAATCAAAAGAGGGTTGGTATTGGAACAGTTCATTGACGAGGAATGATACAGGCAATGGTGCTTGTGAACTGATTTGGGTAGAGAGCCTTTCAGTATTAAAGTAAAAGCCGTGGTAATTTAGTAAAGAACTTAATCGGTTTCATAGAGTATTTAAATCTTGAGGCTTAATACTGATAAATCGCAATTCCATATGATATAACAACACCATGGTTTATAAACTACTACGCTGTAGACTATTAAACTCTATAAAACGTAGTGGAAATAATTTAACAAGGAGATTGTTATGTCCGATAAAAAATGTCCTGTAATGCATGGTGCGGTTACTAAATCCAGTTCATCGAATACAGACTGGTGGCCGAACGCTCTAAACCTCGATATTCTCCATCAACATGATAGAAAAACAAACCCGATGGGTGAAAATTTTAACTATCGCGAAGAAGTCAAAAAACTTGATTTTGAAGCCTTAAAAAAAGACCTGCATGAATTGATGACCGATAGCCAGGAGTGGTGGCCCGCAGACTGGGGACACTACGGCGGTTTGATGATTCGTCTGAGCTGGCATGCCGCAGGAACGTACCGAATTGCAGATGGCCGTGGTGGTGCTTCAACTGGTAATCAGCGTTTTGCGCCAATCAACTCATGGCCGGATAACGTTAACCTCGACAAAGCACGTCGTCTGCTTTGGCCAATCAAAAAGAAATACGGAAACAAACTCAGCTGGGCAGATTTAATGACCTATGCTGGAACGGTAGCCTATGAGTCCATGGGTCTTAAGACTTACGGATTTGCATTTGGTCGTGAGGACATCTGGCATCCAGAAAAAGATATCTACTGGGGTGCTGAGAAGGAATGGTTAGCGCCAAGCGATAATGAGCACAGTCGTTATTCTGGAGAGCGTGATCTAGAAAATCCTTTGGCAGCAGTGATGATGGGTTTGATTTATGTGAACCCTGAAGGGGTAGATGGGAATCCAGACCCGCTTAAAACTGCAAAGGATATACGCGTAACTTTTTCACGAATGGCTATGAATGATGAAGAAACCGTCGCTTTGACCGCTGGTGGTCATACCGTCGGTAAGTGTCACGGTAACGCCAAAGAAGAGGAGCTTGGTAAAGAACCCGAAGGATGTGATGTAGAAGAGCAGGGCCTGGGCTGGAAGAGCAAAAAGAAGCGTGGCATTGGTCGAGATTCAATGACCAGTGGTATTGAAGGTGCCTGGACGACCCATCCTACCAAGTGGGATAACGGCTATTTTGAAATGCTACTGAATCATGAGTGGGAGCTAAGCAAGAGCCCAGCAGGCGCTTGGCAGTGGCAGCCAATAGAAATCAAGGAAGAAGACAAGCCTGTCGATGTGGAAGACCCTGCCATTCGGACAATCCCAATCATGACCGACGCGGATATGGCGATGAAGATGGATCCGGACTATCGCAAGATATCTGAAAAATTCTATAAAGACCCCGAGTATTTCTCGGAGGTTTTTGCGCGAGCCTGGTTTAAGTTAACTCACCGCGATATGGGACCTAAAGAAAGATACATTGGCCCAGACGCTCCGCAAGAAGATTTAATTTGGCAGGATCCTGTGCCAGCTGGTAACAAAGATTACGATGTTGGTAAAGTAAAAGAGAAAATTAAATCCAGCGGACTGAAAATTAGTGAGATGGTGGCAACTGCCTGGGACAGTGCCAGAACTTTCCGTGGCTCTGATCTTCGTGGTGGAGCCAATGGTTCACGTATTCGTCTTGCACCACAAAAAGATTGGCAGGGCAATGAGCCAAAGCGTTTGTCCAAGGTACTTAAAGTGCTAGAGCCAATTGCCAAAGAGACTGGTGCCAGCGTAGCGGATGTGATCGTACTGGCGGGCAATATCGGCATTGAAATGGCTGCTGAAAAAGCAGGTTTCAATATTGAGATTCCCTTCTCCCCGGGCCGTGGTGACGCAACCGATGAGATGACCGATGTAGAATCATTCGAGCCGTTAGAGCCGGTACATGATGGCTACCGCAACTGGCTGAAAAAAGATTATGCGGTACCAGCCGAGGAAATGCTATTGGATCGAACCCAGCTAATGGGTTTAACTGCACCAGAAATGACGGTTCTGATCGGTGGTATGAGAGTGCTTGATACTAACTATGGAAACAGCAAACATGGTGTATTTACTGATCGCGAAGGAACTTTAACGAATGACTTCTTCGTTAACCTGACAGATATGAAGTACAGCTGGAAACGTACCGAAAATAATCTTTACGAAGTCTGCGATCGAAAAACCGGTAAAGCCAAATGGACTGCAACTCGGATTGATCTAGTGTTTGGATCAAACTCGATTCTGCGTGCGATAGCTGAAGTCTATGCCCAAGATGACAACCAGGAAAAGTTTGTGCAAGACTTTGTTGCTGCATGGACTAAAGTCATGAACGCCGATCGTTTCGATTTAAACTAAAGCATATAGTGCCGCATCAGACAACTGGTGCGGCAAACCTAACGAAATATCTGAAGAGTTCCTGCACAATAAGTAATGGCACAGCAAAAATTATAATGCATGGTGTTTATAATAAAGAGACAAACTAAGGGAGGAAGCCATGGATAAAAAAATTGCGCTAATAACCATTCATGGAATGGGGGATACCGAAAGAGATTACTATACGGGTTTCTACGATCAGATAAAAAATGCCTTGGGTGAGGAATTATGGCACAAGGTGATCTTCAAGCCTCTCTATTATCAAGATATTCTACAAGGGCAACAGGAATTAGTGCTTGGCCGAATGCGCGACCAGGTTGACTGGATTAAGCTAAGACGCTTCCTATTATATGGATTTTCCGACGCTGCAAGCCTTGAGTATAAGAAAAGAGTTAAGAATAGCCCTTATTATCTGACACAAAAAATGATAATGGCTGCCATGGACGAGATTTTTGATGAATCAGGGACGCGTCCAATTCCAGTGGTTGTCGTAGCAAACTCTTTGGGTTGTCAGGTGATTTCAAGCTATATTTGGGACGCGCAACGAATTGATGCATCTGTAGGGATCTGGAGTATGCAGCGAGATGATGAGGTTGCAGAAGGTTCTCCGCGGGATAGGTTCAGAAGAATGATCAGTTTGAAGCAGTTTTATACCTTAGGCTGTAATATCCCCATATTTGTTGCAGGACATAAAAACATTGAAGCTATAAAAGCACCCACAGAAGACTTCAAATGGTATAACTTTTATGACAAAGATGATGTGCTTGGCTGGCCGTTACAACCACTCAGCCCTTCCTACGAAGAGCTTGTAGAAGATATCCAAATCAATGCTGGAAGAGGGCTATTCAGTAAACTCTTTAAGTCCTGGAACCCATTAAGTCATGGCCAATATTGGCAGGATAAAAAAGTCATTTCTCATATAAGTAGTAACATCAAACAAATCATCAAACAGTAATTAAAACCTGTGCTATATTCATTACGATGAAAATAATGGGGAGAAGAAATGGGTATAAAAGATAATAACCAAAACTATGGGCGAGTAAGCCGAGTTTTACACTGGGGCATGGCATTATTATTGCTATGGCAGTTTTTAAGCGCAGCAGCACACTTCTTCTTTGATGACACAGCTATAGAAGCTTTCTTCTGGCCAAGCCATAAACCTATGGGCTTACTACTGTTTGTCTTAATTATTATAAGAATTATCTGGGCGTTAATGAACGTATCCAATCGTCCCCCTTCCATAAACTGGCTAGCAAGACTTGGCCATATAACGCTTTATCTTCTATTGCTGGCAATACCAGCACTAGGTTTATTGCGACAATATGGCTCGGGGCGCTCTTTTGAGGTATTTGGTATGACCATCTTCAAGGGTTTTGAAGGTGACAAAATACAATGGACTTTAGATTTAGGCGGATTGTTGCACGGAGAGTTAGGCTGGCTTTTACTGGCGTTAGCCATTGGCCACACCATAATGAGCTATTGGCATAAAAGATCGAAATCAACTGCTCACGTGTTTACTAGAATGTGGGGCAGGAAAAGCAAGAACCTTATGGACTAGAAATATGGAAACATTAAAGAGTCTGTTTCTTTCAATTCTGGTGATATTACCATTAATACTGTTAGTAGTTCTCATGGCGCAGAAGCGAAGAGGGCAAATTATTATTATAAGCTGTGCAGTTGTAGGTTTTTTCGTTGCAACAATTTTAGAACTATCATTCCAACAGCATCCACATTTACCAGTACCAATTTGGGCCATGTTACAAGTAGTATTAGCTTTTATTATTCCAGTATTGGCCGTTGCTATAAGGTTTATGATCAATAAACACAGAAATAATCGGGAGATAGAATGAGCAAGAACTCACGAAATATTATAGCTTTTGTTATTTCTTATTTTATAACACGTTTAGGATTCTATTTATTAGGATATAACCCATTTGAACACAACACATTTTGGGTGGGACTAGCTATAGATTTTGGAATTTGGATATTGGTTTTTGGATTAGTTAGCTGGAGTATTCATAAGATTGGCCCTACTAAGAAGAGCTAATTAAAAAAAGGAATTAAATATGGCTAAAGGAGAAGTAGTAATAAACAAGGTTAACTTTAGCCATTTGTCAGGATTACCTGAGCCAGTTCAACGATACTTCAAACATGTCCTAAAGGATGGTCAGTCGGTTATCAACCAAATAGAACTGACTCAGCATGGAAGCTTGAGAACCAGCACCGATAGCAATAAATGGCTTCCTTTCAAAGCAATCCAGCTAGTTTTACCTAACAGCAAAAGCTTCATATGGCATGCAAGCATAAAATTATTCCCAGCGGTATATATTTCAGTGGAAGATAGTCTACAAAGCGGCATAGGCTCCGGTAAGGTTAGGTTGTTTAATATTTTCCCAGTTGCCAGCGACTCGAATCATAAAAAGTTAAACTCAGGAGCTCTGCATCGCTATCTGGCGGAAGCTGTCTGGTTTCCCACAGCTTTACTTCCAGAGTCAGGCGTAACCTGGACTGGAATTGACGATAGCAGTGCATTAGCTAGCCTGTCAGTTAAGGAACTAACAGTTGAACTAGAGTTCAAATTTAATGATAACAATGAGGTAGAAGCAGTATATACCGAAGGCCGATACGGTCAGTTTGATGGAGGCTATCAAAAACGTCCATGGCAGGGACATTTCAAAGATTACCATGAAATTAATGGCATGAAAGTTCCCAGTTATGGGGAGGTGGGGTGGTGGATAGATGGCAAACTTGAACTGGTCTGGAAGGGTGAAGTGAGCAAAACCATCGTGAATGAATAGACTCAAGAAGGATGTTATGCAAAGAACAATGTTACTGGTAGGGATAATTTTATTTAGCTCACCGATACTGGCAAAGACTTCCAGCGAAAAATTAGTAGAAGCAGCACTAGAGAGAACACAATTTGAGGTGAGGTATGATGGCCGATACATGGCCATTGATTATCCAAACGGTGATGTGCCACTAGATATGGGTGTCTGTACTGACGTAGTCATTCGATCCTATCGTAAGCTGGGCATTGATTTGCAGCAATTGGTGCATGAAGACATGCGCGATAATTTTGAATTATATCCATCGAAGAGAATTTGGGGGTTATCCTCAACTGATAAGAATATCGATCATCGCCGAGTGCCAAACCTGCAAGCATTCTTTAGTCGCCAAGGTAAAAGCCTACCGATAAGTAATGATCCGCAGCATTATCAGCCTGGAGATATCGTTAGTTGGATGTTGCCGGGCAATCTGCCGCATATCGGTATCGTAACCGATAAGAAAGATCTAGAAACTGGTAACCCATTGATTGTGCACAATATTGGAGCTGGCCCAAAGCTCAAAGATATGCTGTTTAACTATAATATAACTGGCCATTTCCGCTATTTCCCGCAAAGTGAAGAATAAGCCTGAATAAGCTTTAGTATTCGGTCAGAAAAGGCTAATCTAGAGTTATGTATTTCAAAAAACTATTGATCTGTAAGTGAGCAGAGTTATGTCGACAAAACCGAGTATTATTATTTCTTCGCTTGATGTAGAAAGACTGGAAAAGATTTTGGAAGCCTTGCCACACGGCACCGTGGGTAAAGAAGAATTGGAAACTGAGTTGGAAAGAGCGGAAATTGTTGAGCCTGAAGAAATTCCTGCCAATGTTGTCACCATGAATTCGACTGTACGGTTCAAAGTTGCATCATCCGATGAAGAATTTGAATATACCCTGGTCTATCCAAAAGATGCTGACGGTTCTAAGCATAAGATTTCAATTTTAGCTCCAGTAGGTAGCGCTATGTTAGGCTTGAAAGAAGGGGGTGAAATTGAATGGCCCAAACCGGGCGGTGGCAGCTTAACAGTACACATTGATCAGATCGTTTCGCAGCCAGAAAGAGAAGGGTTGTATTATAGATAATTGATAAATAAAGTGATGGTTAAGTAGCGTAAAATCGAAAGTGTTTAAGGAGCAAGTTATGTCGAATGAAGGTTATCACGAACCTTATGAAGAACTATCTGACGAAACCAAAGATATGCATCGCGCCATTATTTCATTGATGGAAGAACTGGAAGCCGTGGATTGGTATAACCAGCGAATCGATTGTTGCAAAGATGACGATTTAAAGAAAATCCTGAAGCATAATCGCGATGAAGAAAAAGAACACGCCGCCATGGTAATGGAGTGGATTAGACGCAGGGATCCTAAGTTTGATCAACAGCTTAAAGATTACTTATTTACAGAAGACGAAATTGGTCATTAAATTATAGAAGCCTCAAGATTAAATCTGAGGCTTTAATTTTACTTGGGGAAGAAGTTATTTGTCTGAACAAAAAACTAATAATGACATACATTGGTTAACGGGGCAGTTTCGTGATTGGAGCGACGAATTAAAATACCGTGGCTCAATTGAGAAGAGAGTGCGCCTAGAAACTCGGCTGGCATTAATTGTAGTAGCGGTTATATTTGCCTTATTTGGTATAACAGACTACAACCTGCTCGGACTAACCCGCGAATATTACTTGCTATTAGCCATGCGCATTACAGTGGTGAGCTCATGTTTAGCTTTAGCTTTTATTATTGGTCGCTGGGGTGGCTTTGCTAAAAGTGTCTGGCTACATGCTTTACCACTCTGGATAGTTGCCACTGGAATTGTACTCATTGTTCCGCTACGCCCTGAAAGTCTATTGACGCAAGTTACCGCGATAGTAGTGGCAATAATGGCATTCTATCTACTGATTCCTAATCTTCTTACCGTATCAGCCTTAGCCAGCTTATTTCTAAGCATCAGCTTTATAACAGCGGCGGTGGTATTTGCGGGAATAACTTTAGTAGGAACAATTACAATTGGCCTGTTAATCATAGTGGCTAATATCGTTGGCTACACCGCATTGTTGCGTATCGAGATCCTACAGCGGAAACAGTTTGCCTTGCTGTGTGAGGAGCGCGAACAAAATCAGCATCTGCAAAAAGAAATCGCACACCGACAATCGTTAGAAGATCAGTTACGCATGGCGGCGGAACTTGATGCACTAACAGGTGTTGATAGCCGTGGCCATTTTATGAAAAGAGCAAAAGCGTTGTTGCAACGCTCAAGTTATGAAAAGGCACCTTTTAGCCTATTTATGATCGATGTGGATCATTTTAAGCGAGTCAATGATACCTGGGGACACACCTATGGTGATCGAATTTTGACGAGAATTGTCGATGCCTGCCAGCAATCACTCAGACCAAACGACATTATTGGTCGATTTGGTGGTGAAGAGTTTGTGGTTGGCTTGCCTTGTACTGATGAAGAAGCAGCACAAGCTATAGCCAAACGCATAAAAGATAGTGTGGCAGCAATAGAGCTAGAAGGTGAAATGAGCAATCAGCGACTTAGCGTCACTATTGGGGTTGCAGTTGCCAGCCCGGATGAGGACCTCGATTCAGTAATTATGCGAGCAGACGATAAGCTCTATATCGGAAAGCGTGAAGGCAGAAATCGGGTGGTGGTATAAGGTTATGACAGCTTTGACGTACCTCACATAAGTTTTTCAATATTAAGTATGGTAAAAATATGACTGTTGAGATGCATATAGTTGATGCCTTTACGGAGCGTTTGTTTGCTGGCAATCCTGCAGCGGTTGTTATTACCGAGGAGTGGCTGGATGTTTCTTTGATGCAATCAATTGCTGCTGAAAATAACCTTTCTGAAACGGCTTTCCTCAAGCCTGTGCAAAATGATCATTATCAAATCCGTTGGTTTTCACCTTTAACCGAAATTGACTTCTGTGGTCATGCAACCATGGCTTCAGCATTTGTAGTCTTCCTAAAAAATGAACATTGTCATGAAGTCACGTTCAGCGCAACTGCAGTAGGTGACTTGTTGGTCACTAAACAGGCCGAGGGTGCCATTAATATGAGTTTCCCTAATCGAAAGCCTGAGCCAGTTGGTGATGTGCCGCAGGCATTATTAGATGGTTTATCAAAGAAGAAACCACATCAGGTTTTACGCAGTGAGCAGGCATATTTTGCAATCTATGATGATGAGCAGACTGTAAGAGAACTTGAGTATGACAGTGAACAGCTAAAGCAATTAGCGCCCTATGATGTGGTGGTTTCTGCGCCAGGCAAAGACTATGACTTTGTGTCTCGCTATTTCTGGCCAGCCAATGGTGGTGATGAAGATCCAGTGACGGGTTCGATTCATGCCGGGCTTGCGCCTTACTGGGGCGAGAAAATGAGCAAGCAGGAATTGAAGGCTTATCAGGCTTCAAAGCGTGGTGGTGTGGTTTATTGTAGACTGGCCGGTGATAGGGTGCATGTGTCTGGGAAGGCAGTTTTGTATTTAAAAGGTAAAATTGCTATTTAGGCTAGGTTCAGAAAGTTGGGCGTATGCTGGTCTAGGTCAGCTCATAATGAGCTGGTAAAAAAACTAAACAAAGGAGTTGGTTATGAAGATTATGAATAAAGTAACAGCGGCTGTAGTGGGGATCTCTTTAACATTATTGGGTGGAGTAGCTTTGGCCGATAGCACTAAAGAAGAAGCAACTCAGGAACAATCTGACACTCAGGAAAACGCACGCGGGATTGAGAAATCAGACATCAAGCGCGGAATGCCAATTGCAAAACCAAAACCGCAGCAAGCAGGTGATCCCATTCCGGATATTGATATCAAGGCAAATCAAGCGGAAAAGACGCTGCAAGACGACAAGACAAAGCGCGCTGGAGATCCGATTCCAGGTATTGATATTACGGTGAATCAGGTAAAAGGTGTTTGCCAGGAAAATTGTGATCAAGAAACAGCCGCTGTTAAAAAAGGTGGAAGCAAGTTTAAGGCGGGCAAAGCATTAGCAGATACCGTTAAGAAAGTGGATGACGGTAATGATGACGTTGATCATGTGGATGAAGACAGCGATGATGATGGTTTGCTGGATCAATAACTCCTATTAATTCACATGAAGTATTTACTTTTCCTTGGTACGGTACGAGACAGTACCCCACCTAAACCCGCAAGGTTAGGATTAAGAGTCGCAAAAGCCTGTCTTAAACATTTAAAGCAATTTCAAGCAGAACATGATGTCGAGCTAGTCGATCCCATGGACTATGACTTAAGCGCTCCATTCAAACCGCACTTTGCTTATGCCAAAGGCCAGGCACCAAAATCGCTTGATGAATTAGCCGAAAAAATTAAACAGGCCGATGGCTACGTTATGGTCAGTCCGGAATACAACCACACCATGAGTCCGGCGTTATCACACCTGCTTAATCATTTTGGCAGTTCATTGTTTTCCTATAAGCCCAGTGTCATCGTGACCTACTCGGCAGGACAGTGGGGCGGAGTTCGAGCGGCCATGTCCATGCGTGGTATTTTGTCTGAGTTAGGTTGTTTGCCAGTATCGGCAATGACCAATATTCCAAAGGCTCAGGAAGTGTTTCATGAAGATGGTAGTTATCAGGAAGAACAAAACAGCGAGCGCTGGAATAATTATCTAGCGCGTGGGTTTTTACAGCTAGAATGGTGGGCGCAGGCGACTAAACAGCATCGAGAAGCCGTGGACCCCGACAAAGTGATACAGGCCTTTAAGAAATATCCTTCACAACGCAATGCACCTTAAGCCAACAGGAATATGATAGCTAAAGCTTCTGATTTAATAGCAATTAGACTATCGTATAGAGTAGTTCCCATTTAATTGAGCGAAATATGGCGCAGCAGGATTGGCATACAATCGATGTTGAAACAGTGCTCAATAAGCTCGAGTCTAGTCAGCAAGGACTGGAATTGCAGCAAGTTGAACAACGCCAAAAAGATTTTGGCGCAAACTGTTTACCTCAGGCAGCAAGGCCTGGCTGGCTGATACGCTTTATACGTCAATTCCACAACACCCTGATCTATGTTCTTCTTATCTCTGCTGCGATAACAGCGCTATTACAGCACTGGGTCGATACTTCGGTAATAGTAGCCGTGGTTTTGATTAATGCCATGGTTGGTCTATTACAGGAAGGCAAAGCAGAGCGAGCATTGGATGCCATACGAAAGATGCTCGCCTTAAAAGCTGCAGTCATTAGAAATGATCAGCGAATCACCATTGAAGCGGAAAATTTAGTACCCGGAGACATTGTCATACTCGAAGCAGGCGACAAAGTACCGGCGGATCTGAGGCTGATAAAAGCACATAACCTGAAAATAGAAGAAGCTATTTTAACAGGCGAATCACTTGGCGTAGAAAAACAAATCGAGGCAGTGGAAGAAAAAGCAGTACTCGGTGATCGAAGTTGCATGGCCTACAGTGGCACCACAATAACCAGAGGGCAGGGACAAGGTGTTGTGGTAGCAACCGGAAAGCACACCGAAGTTGGTCGAATTAGCGGAATGCTGTCGGAAGTAAAAAGACTTACTACGCCGTTAATTGAGCAAATGGATACATTTGCTAAGTGGCTTAGCTTTGTCATTGTCATGATAGCCATCTTAATATTTGCAGCTGGCTATTGGCTACTCGGCTATGAGTTTAGTGAATTGTTCATGGCGGTTGTTGGCTTAACGGTAGCGGCTATCCCTGAAGGCTTGCCCGCAGTGCTAACTATAACACTTGCTGTAGGTGTACAGGCGATGGCTAAGAAGAATGCCATTGTCCGACAGCTACCAGCAATAGAAACGCTAGGTTCAGTTTCGGTGATATGTACAGACAAGACTGGAACTCTGACGCGTAATGAAATGAGTGTGGTGGCAGTCTGTACTTCGGAAAATAACTATGACGTAAGTGGTGATGGTTATATACCAATCGGGACAATCTCAAACCATGAGCGATCTGTTGAAATAGAGACAGAGCAACAATTAACAAGCATAGGCCTGACAGGCTTGCTGTGTAATGACTCGCAACTACAAAAAGAAGGCAATGCGTGGAGTGTCGAAGGTGATCCAATGGAAGCGGCATTATTAACATTTGCCGGGAAGATTGGATTTGATTTGGAAGCTAGTAGAAAAGAGTGGGTGCGAACGGACCTCATACCTTTTGATGCCAGCCATCGATTCATGGCCACTTTAAATCATGATCACCAGGCTAATGCAGCAATCTATGTAAAGGGAGCACCTGAAAAAATACTAGAGCTGTGCACTAAACAAATGGCCGATCAGGATCAAGAGAAAGAAATTGATCAAAAATACTGGCAAACAAAAGCAGCCGAACTGGCCAGCAAAGGTCAGCGAGTTATCGCGCTAGCAATAAAAAAAGTACCGGTAGAACATATAATACTGACACATCGTGATTTAGAAGAGGGGTTAGTTTTACTGGGTCTTGTTGGTTTAATGGACCCCCCGCGAAGTGAAGTGATTGAGGCAATACAAGAGTGCTACAGCGCGGGTATTGATGTCAAAATGATCACAGGTGACCACGCGTTAACAGCGTCATCAATTGGAGCTAAGATTGGTTTGCATAACCATGAGCGAGTATTGACCGGAGCAGAGCTCGATTTGATGGATGATGATGCACTCGAGCAAGCGGTCAAGGAAGTGGATATCTTTGCCCGCACCAGTCCAGAGCATAAATTGCGACTGGTAACAGCGCTGCAAGCCAGCGGGCTGGTCGTTGTAATGACCGGGGATGGGGTCAATGATGCGCCAGCACTCAAGCGTGCGGATGCCGGAGTTGCAATGGGTGTCAAAGGAAGTGAAGCTGCCAAAGAGGCGTCTTCGATTGTATTGGCTGATGATAACTTCGTGTCGATAGTATCAGCAATAAAAGAAGGGCGAACGGTTTACGACAATACTAAGAAGGTGATCAGCTGGTCATTGCCGACCAGTACTGGTGAGGCCTTTACTCTTATTGTTGCATTGATGTTGAGTATGGCCTTACCAATAACCGCGGTGCAAATTTTATGGGTCAATATGATAACGGCCGTGACGCTTGGAATAGCGCTAGCTTTTGAACCAACAGAAGCCAACACCATGAAGCAAAGACCGCGACCAAGAAAACAGCCTTTGCTAACAGGAACATTAGTCTGGCATATATTTGTGGTGACACTACTGTTTGTATTGGGAGTTTTTGGAATATACCGTTATGCTGTGGAGCAAGGCTATTCCATCGAGCTTGCCAGGACAATGGCAATGAACACGCTGGTGGTAATGGAAGTGTTTCATTTGTTCTTTATTAGAAATATGTATGGCACTTCACTAACCTGGAAAGCGATCAAGGGTACCAAAGTGATCTGGTATGCTGTGATATTAGTAACTGCGGGACAACTGGCAATTACCTATTTACCCTCGATGCAGGAAATATTTGCAACACGATCAGTGCCACTAAAGGATGGCATTCTGATAGTGCTGATAGGTGTTGCTGTGTTTGCCGTGGCTGAAACAGAAAAGCAGATTAGGCTGGGCTTGACTAGAAAAAGAGAATAACTGGATGAATCAACGTTTTTATGACATTGCTTCGCGCGTTGTTGATCTATTGATGGATGTGGTCTGTGTGGTTGATGAGCATGGGGTTTTTGTCTATATCAGTAGCAGTTGTGAAAAAGTGTTTGGCTATACCCAGCAAGAGATGCTGGGGACTAACATGATCAATTATGTTCATCCAGAAGATCGAAATAAAACATTAGCCATTGCAGCACAGATCATGCGCGGAAAGGAGCAGCCGTACTTTGAAAATAGATACGTTCGAAAAGACGGTAGTACAGTTTATATCATGTGGTCAGCGCGCTGGCAGGAAGAGGATAAGGTTCGAGTAGCGGTAGCAAGAGATATTACCGAATATAAACGATTCGAAAGGACACAGAACTCAATTTACAAAATTTCTCAAATGGCGCATAAGTCGAGCAATCCTGAACAGTTGTGTCAGGACTCCTACCAGCTTATTAAAAGCTTCATTGATATAGAAACCTTTATAGTTTGCACCAGGCACTCTGAAAAAAATCAAATCAAATTTACCTACAGCAATGACCAACAATATCCAACAGGATCGTCTTTCACGGTTGATAGTAATACTGCCATTTCGGAGATAGTTGAGAAAAGAAAAACACTGATGGCAAATAGTAAAGGCCACTCGCCTTTAGAGGTTGGTAAGGATGAAAAAGTAAGATTTCATCAGCACGGCAACTGGCTTGGTATTCCACTGACCACGCAGGAAAAAGTCATAGGTGTCTTGATAATAGGAGCAGCCAACAGCAAACGTTATTCGAACAATGATATTAGCCTATTAGAGTATGTTGCAGAACAGTTTGCAGTTGCTATTGAGCGCAAAAATAATGAACAGAAACTGCACCACCTGGCGAGCCATGACTGGTTGACAGGATTACCGAACCGTATGCTTTTTAATGACCGATTGGAAGTGGCAATTAATAGAGCCAAAAGAATTGGTGAGAAGGTGGCCTTGCTGTACATGGATCTGGATGGTTTTAAAGAAGTTAATGATAGTCTGGGACATGCCAAGGGAGACTTATTGTTAAGTAAGGTGGCGGTTAGAATTAAATCCTGCGTTAGAGAGTCGGATACTATCGCGCGCATGGGTGGTGATGAATTTACCGTATTACTGACAGAAATTCATGGACGGGAAGCAGTGGAAAATGTGTCAAAAAAAATTAAAGATGCATTAAAGGAAGGCTTCAATCTCGAAGCTAATGAAGCGGTTATCGGTATTAGTATTGGGATTGCTGTTTATCCTGATGATGGTGAAAATAGTGAGTCGCTTCTCAAAATTGCTGACAATGCCATGTATGATGATAAGCGACGAATGAATGGTAAGAAACAATAAACAGTAAAACTTATAAATGATATCTGGGGGAAATCATGAGCGAGTTAACTAAAACAAAAGATCTTTTAGGTCTGCTGGCATGGCTGATATTGGCTTTTGCTACTGCCACCATAGGCGCAATAGCTTCCGTTGAGGCAGGTCAGTTCTATAGTCAACTCGAACAACCCTCATGGGCACCACCTGGCTGGCTCTTTGGCCCGGTATGGACAGTTTTATATGCTTTGATGGGTATTGCAGCATGGCTGGTGTGGCGTCAACGATATAATTTAAATGCCTCATTAAAGAGAGTGCATGCTGCATTAACTATTTTCGTACTGCAGTTAATTTTAAACGCCTTGTGGAGCTGGTTGTTCTTTGCCTGGCATCTAGGGGGCTGGGCTTTCGTAGATATCGTCATTTTATGGATCTTCATTGGCTTTACGCTGGTTGGATTTTTACGGGTCAATAAATTGGCGGCAGTACTATTAGCGCCCTATCTACTTTGGGTTCTGTTTGCAGCAATTCTTAACTATGCTGTGTGGAAAATGAATCCAGCGATACTGGGTTAATAAAAACTTTCTTACACTCAGTCAGTCGCAACTGAAAAAGAATCGACCTACAATGTGCGTCATTAGCAATAACCTACGACTCAAATGTTAGAAGTTATCATTTTGGCGCTTGCCTTAAGTATGGATGCCTTTGCGGTATCCATTGGCCTTGGTTCGAAGCCTGTGGATAGTCATAGAAAACTAGCTTTCCAGGCTGCGGTATATTTTGGTTTGTTCCAAGGTTTAATGCCGTTGATCGGCTATCTGGGTGGTAAAGGGTTGCTCGGCTGGATTGAGGTTTACGCACCCTGGATTGCCTTCCTGTTATTACTATTTATTGGCGGAAAAATGATCTTTGAAGCTTTCTCAGAAGGCATTGAAGATGATATTGCCCAGATTACTCAACGGGTAATGCTGACACTAGCCATTGCAACCAGTATCGATGCCATGGCGGCTGGCTTTGCCCTGAATCTGTTAGAAGCCAACCCGTTTGTAGCCTGTGGCATTATTGGTTTGGTTACGATGCTAATGAGTGCAATAGGTGTTTATATTGGCAAACGCAGTGGAACTTGGTTGGAAAGCAAGGCTGAACTATTGGGTGGCGTGATTTTGATTCTGATAGCGATCAAGCTCGTGTTAAGCTAACTCCTGAAGATAAACCAGTTTAATTAAAGAATATTGGAATTATGCCGGTAATGAAAAAATTGATTATTGTTGCAACTCTATGCCTATTAGGGTTGCTTTCTATTGAGCCTGCTCATGCCAGTACAGTTGCTTCTCAAATCAGTCAGGTCAGTAGCATTGATTGGGCATTGCTTGCGCTTTACATTCTTATCGCAATTCTATTTTCTTTTTTATGCTCCATTGCTGAAGCGGTGCTTCTGAGCATTACCCCTTCATACATTGAACACTTGCAGGAAAAGAATCCTAAGCGTGCCAAGGTATTGCGCACCCTGCGAATAACCAGTGTCGATCGATCGCTAGCGGCTATTCTGACGCTGAATACGATAGCTCATACAGTAGGTGCCATTGCTGCTGGGGCTCAGGCTACTGTTGTTTTTGGCAGCGCCTGGATTGGGCTATTTTCTGTGATCATGACCTTAGCCATTTTGTTCTTCTCAGAAATCGTTCCGAAAACGATTGGTGCTGTGTATTGGAAGCAACTTGCTACCATTACCGCATTATACGTTCAGTGGTTAATCAAGATTCTGTACCCGCTAATCTGGCTTTCAGAAATGATTACCAAGTGGATCTCGCATGGCAAGAAACAGCATATTTTCAGTCGTGATGAGTTTCTGGCGATGGCCGGGCTGGGTGAAAGAACGGGCCATATTGATGAACATGAGTTCAGGGTTGTCAGAAATCTGTTCCGGTTCCGTCAGTTACGGGCCAAGGATATTATGACCCCACGCACGGTGATGGTGTCTCTTCCTGCCAGCGCAAAAGTAGAAGATGTATTTCAACAAGTGTTGGAAATTCGCTTCTCAAGATTACCTATCTACAGTGAAGACAATGATGACATTACCGACTTTGTCTTAAAAGACGATATTTTAATGACCCAGGCGAAAGATCATGGAGCAAGAACGCTGGGACACTTAAAGCGCAAGTTAATGGTGGTGTTGGCCGAGATGCCCTTACCGGATTTAATGGAAGTACTACTCAATGAGCGCCAACATATCGCACTAGTTGTGGATGAATACGGTCAGACCTCCGGGCTCGTTACCCTTGAAGATGTTGTTGAAACCTTACTGGGTTTAGAGATTATGGACGAGATGGACGAGGTCAAAGATATGCAGTTGTTAGCACGCCAGCAATGGCGTAAGAGAGCGGAAAAACGCGGCCTCATCATCGATAATGACTCTGAAAGCCAATAAAGCAAGTCAAAACTGACAAAAAATGTCAGTTCTTAAGTCATATTTAACTTGCACTGGTCACAAAGCTACATTTCTCCATCAAAAGTATTTATTTTGAAACAATTTATAACTTGTTGATTTTTAAAATATTAAATTGTGTGTGATGTTTGGAGATTGTCAAAATCCCAGGCACTGTAAAAAATACTGACAGTGTGACCTATTTCTCATTCTTATTCTTTGCTAAAGTAAAAGAAGGTCAGACATGAGGAAA
The DNA here is from genome assembly GCF_002838765.1 of Kangiella profundi. Lineage (NCBI taxonomy): Bacteria > Pseudomonadati > Pseudomonadota > Gammaproteobacteria > Kangiellales > Kangiellaceae > Kangiella > Kangiella profundi. Next base: position 69,121 of record NZ_CP025120.1, read on the forward strand.
TCCTATGGCTCGTCGGTATCGATTAACTCAGACGGCTGTCTCGATTGTAGATTGTGAAAGGAACTCCATGCGCCGAGAGAGGCAACCTTCCCCAATGAATTTTTCATGCTTCCCTTTGTGGGCAGGCATCCTATTGTATTTGTTCAGCACCGCAATTGCTTATGCTAGTCATCACCCTGTAAATATTAAAGGGACTTTTGATGATCAACTTGAGAATCAAAATGCTGAAAGAAAAGATGAAAAGTTCAAAGAACTCACACCTGAACAACAGGCTTTTGATGATTTCGTATATAAACTGGAGTCAGGTGAAATAGAGCTCAATAGCCAGCAAGACTTTGATCGTGAACTAAAAAAGATGGCGGCTTTGGTTCCTGCGGATGATGAAGATCGCCGATTAACCTATGTTTATTACCAATGCATTTTAAGTCGTATGTTTGATCCTAGAGCAGGAATAAACCTGGCAAGGGATATGATCAGCAAGGCGAAAACAAAGGGTGATCGTTTAGAGGAGGGTGTTCTCTACATGTGCCTGGTCAATTACCAATCACGTGCAGGGGAAGTGTCCGAAGCATTGCAAACTACCGAAAAAGCACTCGATATTGGCGAAGAGCTAAACGATAAGCTCTTGATAGCTGACGCACATGTAAGTCGTTGCTCGATGCGTTCTTTGATAGGTGAAAATGATTTTGCCTTACAGGACTGTGTTAAAGCCGAAAAAATATATCGCGAAGAGGGGCTACTGGAAGGTTCGGAAGGTTTAATCTTTGATATTGGCATCATCTACCGTCGCTTGGGCTTCCTGGAGCGAGCAGAAAAATATTTGAATCGTGCCCAGCAAATTGCTGAAAGGGACAATTTACGATTTGGTCAGTTGCAGGTTTATCTACAACAAGGTTTCCTCGAAGAGCAGCGCAACAACCTTGATAAGGCCATAGCAAAATATCAGGCGGCTATGAAAGTTGCCAGAGACGATGACATCCAGAGTGAAATGGTGCCGATTAGGATAGCCCTTGCTGGTGGCTATAATTTGCGCGGCGAATATAGTAAGGCAATTCGCGAACTGGAATTGGCAAGTGAAGCCAGAGAAAAGCTGGGCAACATAAATTATGACGGCATGGCAGCCATGCAGTACGGTATAGCCTTAAGTAATATTGAGCAACCGCAACAAGCGGAAGAGTTTTTCCTCGAAGCAGAAAGGCAAATGCTCAGAGATAATAATCGCCGTTATCTGGCTTTGCTGTATGAGGCTTGGGCAGAGAGTTACAAAAAAGCCGGAAATGAACAACAGGCATTGGATAAGTATCAGAAGTTTATGGTGCTCCAGAAAGAGCTAGATCGTCAACGCTCTGATCAACAAACTCAGGTACTGCGCTTCGAGTATGATAGTGAAAAAACTGAACTGGAAAATGAGCAGCTACAGAAAGAGCAGAAACTCAAAGATGAGCAATTAGAATCTCTTCAAAAGGCACGTCAATGGCAAATTCTAGCAATAATTTTGGGTGGCTTGTTAACTTTGCTATTGATCTGGTTTTCTTTGAGACAGGTAGCAAACTCACGTAAATTTAAACAACTGGCTTATACCGACAGCTTAACTGGCCTGGCCAATCGTCGCCAGATAGAGCGAGCATTGAAAAAGTCTATGGAAGAAGCCAACCTGAACCGGAAGCCATTGAGCATACTGATGTATGACATTGACCACTTCAAAGTGATCAATGATAAACATGGTCACTCAATAGGTGATGTGGTTCTGACAAACCTTTCCAACTTTAGTAAAGAGCTGTTACGTGATAATGACGTACTGGGAAGAACGGGTGGGGAGGAATTCCTGGCGATTTTACCTAACGCCAATATTGATCAGGCCATTCAGGTGGCAAAAAGGTTGCAGCGAGAAGTGGATCTTAAGCAGTACACAAATATCGAAAGTGATCTTAATGCCACTATTAGTGTGGGCGTAACGGAATTTAAACCTGGCGAGAACATGGACCAGTTGCTGCATCGCGTGGATGAAGCACTTTACCAGGCCAAGGAAAATGGTCGTAATCGCGTTGAATATGTTATTTAAATTATTCCGATAAACTGCAGGGGTTAAATCACTAACCCCTCATTGATTCGATACCAACCGGTGAGACTAAATCGAGACTTATTGGCTGGTAGCACTTCATGCGGAAACACTTCACTTAAAAACACAACCAAAGTACCAAACTCAGGTATCACTGTTTCTATTGGGGTTTTCTCGCGTTTACGATAAATCAGCAGCTCTCCGCCATCTTCTGGGTTCCATTGAGGGTTGAGATACAACACTGTGGTTAAACGACGGTTAGTACTGCCTCGAAAAGCATCCAGGTGACGTTTATAGAAAGCGCCCTCGGGATAGTGTGCGAACATACATTCGTAATCAAACAGCCCAAGAAAAAGATAGCGATTCAAACGCAGACGCAGCTCTTCTATCCAGGCAAAATATTGGCTGGCAAAAGGCTGATCTGGCTCTAACCATTGGATTTGGTCAGTGCGTACAAATTCATTGGTATGAAAATCTTGTTCACGTCCAATCCCAGCAAGATCGAATTGATGAGGGTTACTATCAATAAGACCGGTGAACAGATGGTTAAGAGTATCAAGCGGTAAAGCGTTTTTCAGAACAATATAACCTTGATCGGTAATCGCATCGCAGATACGCCCAAAGACATCTTCATCAAAATAACCAGTAGAGCTGGAAGAAACGGTTTTTAAAACTGGGTTCAATGCAGTAAAACCTCATGGAATCTATGCGCGCTTTATACTCCAAAAAAACTGTTTTGTGAACAAAAATCGTACAGAGGGTGTGGTCGCAATTATGGACAAGGTGAATTAGACTGAATGGTATCGATAAGTAGTTTGAGAGTATTCCTATGAGCTATAAGCAAAATGTTGCTGAATTAATTGGAAATACCGATTTATTGCGAATTCCTTCCCTGTCAGTATTAACTGGCTGTGAAATATTAGTTAAATGTGAATTTCAGAATCCCGGCGGATCCATTAAGGATAGAGCTGCCCTGCAAATGGTAAAGGATGCCATCGAATCGGGAGAGCTAAAACAGGGAATGACTATTGTCGAAGGCACAGCTGGTAATACAGGAATTGGCTTAGCAGTAGTGGCAAAGGCTTTGGGCTACAAGATGCTGACGGTGATGCCAAAAGGGCAAACGCCGGAAAAAGAAAAAATGATTGCGCTGCATGGTTCAGAGCTAATGTTAGTCGACCCCTGTCCTTTCGCAAACCCTAATCATTTCTATCATACCGCCCGTCGGTTAGCAGAGGAGAATAACCATTACTGGTGGGCCAACCAGTTTGAAAATACCAGTAATGCAAAAGCTCATTATAAACACACCGGTCCTGAAATCTGGCAACAAACAGAAGGTAAGATAGATGCATTGGTGTCAGTGTCAGGTACAGGGGGAACCATTGGTGGAACATCCTGTTACCTGAAAGAACAGAAACCTGACGTTCAAATCTGGTCTGTGGATCCAGACGGATCAGGTATCTACCACTATCTGAAAACGGGTGAATACAAGGCGCAAGGGAGTTCATTTACTGAAGGAATTGGCATCATGCGAACGGTAGCCAATTTTGCTCAGGCAAAAATTGATAAAGGAATAACATTGCCGGATCAAGATCTGGTGACAGTATCGCGAGCTGTTAGAAACAATGATGGTCTGGTGCTGGGGAGTAGTTCAGCACTTAATCTGGCAGGTGCTCTATTTGCTGCGGCAAAAAGCGGTCCCGGCAAAACCATTGTAACTTTTGCCTGTGATGCAGGTGAGCGCTCATACTCTAAATTATGGAATCCCGAGTTCCTAACAGAAAAAGGGATACGCGATGATCTGGAAACAATCGAGCAGATGCTTGAACGATACCGGGCAATGGATGAAGATGTCATCGTTAATGTAACAAGGAGAGGTTAAACATGGAGCAAAAGCCACGTCTAAAATTACTCGATGCGCAATTTGACGTACATAAACTGTCCTCAGTGATGCAATTGGAGGATCTACAGGGAAATTGGTTTTTATCATCGACGGATGAAGAGTTATCCCTGGTTTGTGAAAGCTTGAACCGAGAACTGATAAAAGACTCGGTACAAAAGAGTGAGCTGAACTGGCGGTCCATCAAAGTTGAAGGGCCGCTCGATTTTAGCATGTCAGGAGTTATTGCAGGCCTTAGCAATGAATTGGCTAAGGCTGATATCCCAATCTTTGTCGTATCAACCTTTGATACCGATTATCTTTTAGTGAAAGAACGCAACTTAGCAGAAGCATTGGTGGTTCTTAAGAAAGCAGGCTATGTGTTTGTTTAAATTGATAAAATAGGAAAGGTCTGTACTATTTTGGCTTGCATTGCAAATCGGTAGGCAAAATGGAATAAGTTCGAAAATAGAAGTAATTATCATCAATTGACATAATATTAGGGACATTTGGCGCCAATTTAAGCGAATTTATACCTTTATTCCATTTTGTCGGCAAAAGAGAAAAAAAAATTAAATTAAAAAAATTAAATACCCTTTAATATCAACAGGTTAAATTTAAAAAAAAGGTATTCAAAGCATTCTGTTCAAAAAAAGGATGAATGCACATCACAAGCACCTTAAAAAATAATCATAAATTTCAATAAGTTAATTCAATAGCAAAAATAAATTGAAAGCACCGATTTATCGTTAATTCCTATCACTCAAAGTAACATTTTGAAATATCACTCTTTGCTAGTCTGTAAATGAGCAGCGAATAAGGTCGTTGCCACACTTAGATTTCAGATGAGGAAAATAGTGATGAACCACGAAGATGATAAAAAACCTGAAGGCACAGGCGACAGCAAGCCAGAACATGGCGGTGAAGGTAAAGAACGGGTCTATGAAGGCGAAGCTGAGGTACTGGGTACTGAAGAGATTCGCGGTGAAGAGAAAACCTGGTCGATGTTTGCCCACTTAGCCGCATTTGTTGCCATGGTACCTCTGGTGCCGGTCATCGGTATGGTGCTTGGACCATTGGTTGTATGGTTACTGAAGAAAGATGAAATGCCACTGGTAGCGGAAAACGGTAAGCGTGCATTGAATTTTAATATTACCATGTTTATTGCTTACTGTGCGGCGTTGATTCTGTGCATTATCTTAATCGGTATCCCAATTCTATTTGGACTAATCATTTTCCACTTTATCGTGACAATTCTGGCAGCGATCAAGGCTAGCGAAGGTGGTGTATATGAATATCCCTTCTCAATGAAACTGATTCAGTAATCGGTTAGTAAATGAAATTTTAAATTCTAATAATAAAAAATGACTCTCCACAGGGGGCGCTGTCGAATCAAAAACTTCGCCCCATTCTCCCCAGCGGCAACTTAGGTGCCGCTTTTTTTTATGTCTGAATAAAAGGACTGAGAAAAAATCTATGAACAAGTTTGTAAGCAAGTTTGTGAGATAGGGGCTAGGAATTTGTGACTTAGCATGTGTATAATTCGAGCAACTCTCGGGGTGCGCCTGAAGTTGTTGCCATGCAGCAACAAGATGTCAGGAGCTGAGATGCATGAGCAAACCCGTATAACCTGATCCGACTCGCATCGGCGTAGGGAAGAGTAATGCACAACCTATCTATTGATCTAATGTAGATCCGTTCTCATTACTTTTTTGCGCCGTGCAGTCACAAGCTGGAGAATACTGTGACCAAAAGCGTGACAAAAGGCGTGATAAAGAACGCGACCAAAAATAATTCTGTCGATCTTAAAACAAATCTCATCACTCGAGACCCACTGCCAAACTCAGAGAAAATTTATGTATCTGGTGTCGTGCACAAAGATATTCGTGTGCCTATGCGTGAGATTAACCTGACCAATGGTGAAACGGTTACTGTCTATGACACCTCTGGGCCATATACCGATCCGGCAATTAAAATTGATGTGCGCAAAGGATTACAGCAGGTTCGTAAGCAATGGGTAGTTGATCGAGGTGATGTTGAAGAATATGAAGGACGTCAAGTAAAGCCTATTGATAATGGTTACCAGGATGGTGACAAGGCTTTCGCTACTCATAATCCAGAACTTCAGCGAAAGCCACTGCGTGCTAAGACTGGCAAAAATGTGACTCAACTGCATTATGCACGTCAGGGAATTATCACTCCCGAGATGGAGTATGTAGCGATTCGCGAGAATCAGAAACGTGAAGCTTTGATAAAAGAAGCCAGCGACAGTGAAAGAGAAACTCGTCTTAAAGGCCATTCTTTTGGCGCAAACACTCCTGAATTTATTACCCCTGAATTTGTACGCGATGAGATTGCTGCCGGGCGTGCCATTATACCTGCCAATATCAATCATACTGAATTGGAACCCATGATCATTGGGCGAAATTTTCTGGTTAAAGTTAACGCCAATATCGGGAATTCGGCAGTTAGTTCGGGTATCGAGGAAGAGGTTGAAAAGCTGGTATGGGCAACTCGCTGGGGTGGCGATACGGTCATGGATTTATCGACCGGCAAAAATATTCACGCTACGCGCGATTATGTTTTAAGAAACTCGCCGGTGCCGATTGGTACCGTGCCCATTTATCAGGCATTGGAAAAAGTAGGCGGGATTGCAGAAGACCTGACCTGGGAAGTATTTCGCGATACCTTGATAGAACAGGCTGAGCAGGGTGTTGACTATTTCACCATCCATGCTGGCGTACTGTTACGTTACGTGCCGCTAACGGCAGAACGGGTTACGGGCATTGTGTCACGTGGTGGTTCAATTATGGCCAAATGGTGCATTGCTCATCACAAGGAGAATTTCCTTTATTCCCATTTCGAAGAAATCTGCGAAATCATGAAGGCCTATGACGTTAGCTTCTCTTTGGGTGATGGTTTGCGCCCGGGGTCATTAGCAGATGCCAATGATGCAGCACAATTTGGTGAACTGGAAACTTTAGGTGAGCTAACCAAAATTGCATGGAAACATGATGTGCAGGTCATGATTGAGGGACCGGGTCATGTGCCAATGCATATGATCAAAGAAAATATGGATAAACAACTTAAGGAATGTCACGAAGCGCCTTTTTATACTCTGGGCCCATTAACGACCGACATTGCCCCTGGCTATGACCATATTACTTCGGGAATTGGTGCAGCCATGATTGGCTGGTTTGGATGTGCCATGCTGTGTTATGTCACGCCAAAGGAACATTTAGGCCTGCCAAACAGAGATGATGTCAAAACCGGAATCATTACCTATAAATTAGCAGCTCATGCAGCGGATGTTGCTAAAGGACATCCTGGTGCGCGTTACCGAGATGATCAATTATCCAAAGCGCGTTTTGAGTTCCGTTGGGAAGATCAGTTTAACCTGGGACTAGATCCAGATACGGCACGTGAATTTCATGATGAAACCTTACCGAAAGATTCTGCCAAAGTGGCACACTTCTGTTCGATGTGCGGGCCAAAATTCTGCTCCATGAAAATTTCTCAGGACGTACGTGATTATTCAGCAGAGCAGAAGAAAATTGAGCAAGGCATGGCTGAGAAATCAGAGCAATTTAAGCAGCAGGGCGCAGAGATTTACGTTGAAGTGAAATAGCAGAAGCAAATGGTGAGCCTATGAAAGTCGGAATTGTTGGGGCAGGAATAGCAGGTCGATTACTAGCCTGGGAAATGGTCAAAAAAGGGTTTGATGTTACGCTGTTTGATAAGAACGCAATAGACAGCGAAGCGGCCTGCTCCTTTGCAGCTGCGGGAATATTGTCACCAATAGCTGAGCTAGAAATGGCTGAGCCAACGATTTATGAATTAGGGAATCGATCACTCCAGTTATATCCTGATCTGATTCATGAATTAGACTCTGAAGTATTCTATCGGCATCAGGGTTCATTAGTCACAGCGCATGGTTCAGATAAAGTTGAGTTAGATCGATATTATCGGTTACTTGAGACGAAACTTAAAAGCTGTGGTGAGCAAGTAAAAAAAATAAAAGTTGCAGATAAAGCACCTGAGTTGGCCCACCTGGGAGAAGGGTTATGGTTGGCGGATGAAGGACAATTAGACACCACTGCTATGTTAACAGCTTTGCAAAAGCAACTGCTAAAACACGGTGTTTCTTGGATAGAGCATACGGAAGTGAAAAGCATAGAGCCTGGCAAGGTTACAACAAAGAATAACACCTATGAATATGACTGGATCTTTGACTGTCGCGGATTAGGCGCAAAAGAAACCATACCCCTGCGGGCAGTAAGGGGAGAGCTTTTATGGTTGCATGCACCGGATGTAAGTATTAAATACCTAACCCGTTTAATGCACCCACGATATCGTATCTATCTGGTACCTCGTCCTAATAATATTTATTTAATTGGGGCAACCGAGATTGAGAGTGAAGATCGAAGTCCAGTATCCGTCAGATCGACCTTAGAATTGTTATCAGCGGCTTACAGTTTGCATAAATCCTTCGGTGAAGCACGAATTATTAAACAGGTCGTAAACTGTCGACCGGCATTACCGGATAATCTACCTATGGTAGAGTTGAGCAACAGAATAGGAACAATAAATGGTCTCTATCGGCATGGCATTTTATTAGCGCCTGCGGTCGTAGAACAGATGATGGATAAATTTGAACAAGCATTAACCGAAAATGATGAGGTTAAACATGCAGTTAATTGTTAATGATGAAGCTTTAGAATTAGACAAACCCATGAGTGTTGCAGAGTTCATCCAATGGTTTAAGCAAGAAGGAAATTTTGCGATCGCTGTAAATATGGAGTTTGTGCCACGCTCCTTATATGGCGAGACCTTGTTGAGAGAGGGGGATCGGGTTGAGATTGTTTTGCCGATGCAAGGCGGATAAAACAAAAAAATCGTCACAATTACTTTGTTATAAAACAGTATCCTGCAAGGTCATTTACTAAAGTAAACTCCCTCTGGGACACTGTTTTTTGCCGCGTACTTGTTTAGCTTTTTTGTTTTATCAGGTAAATGGAATTTATGAAGTTATAAGCTCAAGCGTGCAGGATTGCTCCAAAAACCCCTTTTGATTGAGCTGAGTAGTAGCCAAGACATAGCAATTCAAAACAGGACGTTTTGAATAGTAAAATTCGGGCCAGGGATGGAACGTATTTTACGGTGCGTTAAGTGGCTTGGCGGATACGAAGGAAGTTGAACGAAGTGAAACCTCAATCACGGGGTGGTCTTCTTTTGGTTACTTTTCTTGACCACGCAAGAAAAGTAACTCGCTGAGTAGCGAAACAAAACTTATTAGTCGCTGATATGGTAAGAAAATGGAACGAAAAACTAATATGAGAATTAAATGCTAAAAATCGGTAATAAAAAAATAAACAGCAGATTATTTGTCGGCACGGCGTTATACCCGTCGCCACAAATAATGCTGGATGCCATTAAGGCTACTGAAGCAGATGTGGTGACTGTATCGGTCAGACGACAAGGTTTGGGTGGGGAAACTTTCTGGAGGCAGTTACAACAATTAGATTGTCATTGGCTGCCCAATACAGCCGGATGCCACTCTGCGAAGGAAGCTATCACGACCGCTGAAATGGCACGTGAAATTTTTCAAACCAACTGGATTAAGCTTGAAGTAATTGGTGATGAATACAATCTTCAACCGGATCCGTTTCAGTTGCTCGAAGCCACTAAAGAATTAGTTAAACGTGGTTTTGAGGTATTTCCTTATTGCACGGATGATTTGGTTTTATGCCAACGCTTATTGGATGCAGGGTGTAATATTTTAATGCCGTGGGGAGCGCCGATTGGAACGGGCCGAGGACTTAGTGACCCTTATGCTCTGCAAACTTTGCGCAAGAGACTTCCGAATGTTCCGATGGTAATTGATGCAGGCTTGGGTCTGCCTTCGCATGCTACTCAGGCGATGGAAATGGGTTTTGATGCAGTATTATTAAATACAGCTATTGCTCAAGCTGATAATCCTGTATTGATGGCAGAAGCATTTAAAGATGCAGTGTCTGCAGGGCGCAAGGCTTATCAGGCAGGTGCTATGCCTCAGCGCGATCTGGCTCAACCAAGTACGCCCGTTTTAGGCACACCTTTCTGGCAACAGGAATCATGAGTAGGCAAACTAAACCGATGGTTTGGAGTCTTGCCGGACTGGATAATTCTGGTTTGGCTGGTCAACTTGCCGATGTCAAAACCATTCAGGCATTAGGAGCTCACGCTTGCAGTGTTACCACAGCGATAACTGCGCAAAATAGCCAGCGGGTAGTAGCGATCAACCCTTCAACAACAGAGCAGTTAGAATCACAACTCGAAGCACTACGCGAGTTAGGTGAGCCAAATGCTATTAAGGTGGGTCTTTTGCCCAGCATAAACTGTCTTGAGTTATTAATAGATTTCCTTGAACAAGCAGAAAAGTCCATTCCATTAGTATTCGATCCAGTCATAGAAACATCGTCGGGTACACAGCTAATGCCGGACGAAGTCATCGAACAATTATACAAGTTACTACCGCTCGTTACTGTCATCACTCCGAATATTGATGAGTTGGCAAGGTTAACCGGACAGGACACCAAGTCGATAGAAGATATTGAAAGTCAGGCAAAAACACTAATCGATTGGGGTGTGGGTTCGGTATTGGTGAAGGGTGGGCATTGGCCATCTGAGCGGGCTTCGGATTTTTTCATAAACAGAAATAATAAGTTTTGGCTGCACAGTGATAGAAAAGAAACGGATAATTCGCGTGGAACCGGGTGTGTATTATCGTCAGCCATAGCGACATCTTTAGCCTTGAATTATTCCATCGAAGATGCGGTGGTGATTGGCAAAATGGCCTTGAACCAAGGATTAAGGCATAGCTACCCTGTTAGGGAGCAAAAGGGACCCTTATCGGTTAAGTCATGGCCTATTGATGAGCAGGACATGCCACAACTCACCAAGCAGTATTCATTAAGTGAATACTACTTTCCTTCATTAGAAAAGCAGATATTGGGTTTATATCCAGTAGTGGATAGTGCCGAATGGTTGGAGCGGTTATTGCCCTTGGGTATTACGACCATACAGTTGCGAGTGAAGGACCTAAAGGGTGACTCATTAGAGAGTGAAATTCAAAAGGCAGTAGCTATCTCTAGACAATACAATGCCAGGTTATTTATCAATGACCATTGGCAGCTGGCAATTAAGTATCAAGCCTATGGCGTACACTTGGGGCAGGAAGATCTGGATGATGCGGACCTCGCAGCAATCAGTCAGGCAGGATTGTACTTAGGAGTCAGCACCCACTGCTTTTACGAGGTGGCACGTGCTCACGCGATAAAACCAAGCTATCTGGCTTGTGGCCCCGTGTACCACACCGACAGTAAGCAAATGCCCTGGATTCCACATGGAATTGAGAATTTAAATTATTGGAAAAATTTGATGCAGAGTTATCCATGGGTTGCCATCGGGGGCATCAATACTGATAGAATCGCAGACGTAGCAAGCACGGGTGTGTCTGGTATTGCGATGATTTCAGCAATTACTAAGGCCCATAATCCTGAACAGACAGCTACAAATATGATGCAACTGATTGAACAACACAGGCCTAGGGTATGAGCAAATTTGAGTGGCAGGAATCTGAAAAGGTACAGCTGATCAGTCCAGAGCAGTTAAAACAATGGGTAAGCCAGCAGGATGCACCCTTAGTGATCGATGTGCGAAACGGCGAAGAACATGATGCTGATAAGGCTTTACTGGAGTTTGCGACAGTAGGAACACTTAAAAACATTCCGATTACAGAGTTCGGCAGTCATATCAATCAACTGGATCCTGATCAGCCAACCGTGCTTGTCTGCCAAGTAGGACAGAAAAGCTTTAACGCTGCCAGCCTGCTGATTCAGGCAGACTTTTCCTGTGTCTACAGCTTGCATGGCGGCATGGAAGCGTTGAGGCGGGAAGCCGCCGAATAATAGACTGTAACATTCTGCTACAGTCTTGTATGAGGTATTTCGATATACTCATGAGGTTTCTATTAAATCGAATAATAAAGTAAGCATTGGGGATTTTCGTTTATGAGCAGTGAACAAGAACAGCAGCAGGAAGCCCAGCAAACAAATGAACAAGGGCAGCCAGAACAGCAGGACAATCTTATTTCGCGCCTCCCAGAAAGCAGTCAGAGACTCCATCCTGACTCCATCAAGGTATCAAGAATTACAGTAGCATTTGTTAGTCTTATTATTATGTTGGTACCGACGGTAGTAGCATTATTAAGCGAATCTTATCTGATCATCGCAATTGGTGTGGCGGCGGGACTCATCGTTTTTACCATTGGATTTATTTGGGCCAAAAAATCGTATGACTACACCTGGTACTGGCTGGCTGATGAAGGGCTGTATATTCAAAGCGGTGTCTGGTGGCGAAAAAAAACACTGATTCCTTTTAATCGAGTGCAACACACTGATGTGGCGCAAGGTCCATTAGAACGCAAGTATGAATTGGGCAAGTTGGTGACGCATACCGCGGGTACACGTGATGCATCAGTTTCGCTGGATGGCATATTGCTGGATACTGCTCATGAGTTACGTTCCGTGCTACAGGAAGAAGGCGAAAGCGATGCAGTCTGAAGTACAGGCCAATCGGCTGCACAAAATTTCCCCGTTATTTATTCTGTTCGAGAATATTAAGAAGCTGATATTCCCTATTGTATTAGCCTTGTTCAGTACCCGCAGTAGCTCGTGGGAGTGGTTTGCATTGGGTTTTGCCTTGATTATCAGTTTGGGAGCTATTATCCAATACCGTTTTTATCGCTACTGGTTAGAGGGCGATAAGATTCGAGTACAGGAAGGGATCTTTTTTCGCAACGTGCGCCAGGTTCCTTATAAAAAAATTCAGAATCTAAATTTAGTGCAGTCACCATTACACCGTTTGTTTGGGGTGGTTAAGGTACAGCTTGAATCGGCATCAGGTGGTAAACCCGAAGCGGTTATTAACGTGATCGATATGCAGGCTGTGAAGGTACTTAAACATAAAATTAATGATGAAGAAGAGCAGCTGAATGAAGAGGTCGCTCAACCTAAAGACAGTATCCTGAGCTTATCCTTTGGCGAGATTGTTCGTTACGGCATGATTACCAATCGAGGGCTCGTCGCTGTGGCCATCTTTTTTGGTTTCATCATGCAATTTATGGATGACCAGATTGAGCGATTGATCACTAACTATATCAGTCAATTCACACAATGGATTGATGGGCTGGTCAGCAGTATCGAATTCGAAAATGGCTGGCTTTACTACACCCTGATAACCATCATTGGAGTTGTCTCGGCAATTATTGCCTTGTGGCTATTGTCGATTGCCATGGCGTTGCTCAAGTTTCATGGTTTCGTATTGGTAAAAAATAAAGACAAGCTACAGGCAACCATGGGATTACTGACACGCCTGCAGGCGACCATTCCCATGACCAGAATACAAACCTTGACCATTCATGAGTCGTTATTGCACCGTTGGTTTAAGCGAATCGGTATCACCATCGAAACTGCCGGTGGCGTCAATAATGAACAGCAGGGTGTCAGTATGAAACAGGTGGTGCCGGTTGCTCCGAATGGCATGCGTCATGAATTGCTAAAAGAAATTCAGGGCGATGTTGATTGGGAGGCCATTGAATGGCAACCGATTAATCAGAAAGGCTGGCGTCGCGTGCTTAAAGTAATGGTTCTAATAGGTTTAGTCATAACTGCACCATTAGCATTATGGAACCTATATGCCTATCCGATCGGCTTTGTAATATGGCTAATCTATAGCGTTTATTACTCAAAAGCCTATGTCAAAGGGGCGGGTTATCACATCAATGGTCAATTGGTGGCCTTTAAAGATGGAGTCATTTTTACCAAGTACACCTTTGTCAGGTTACCGAAAACTCAGACTATAACGGTTAAAGAAAGTCCATTTGATCGTCGTCATGGCATGGCCAGCCTTGTAATCGACACGGCCGGTGCCATGGTCGGTGCACATCATATCAATATTCCCTATCTGGACCTTGGCGTGGCTATAGCGATTAAAGATCGTATCAGCGATAACATCAAAGGCACCAAGTTCAATTGGTAATTAATCATTCCAATTGCTGATGACTAACCTATCAGAGTCAGTCTTAGACTGGCTCTGAGTTCCATTGAAAGCATCTATCGGCGGTATATTTTTCATACCGTAATAGAGTAAATTTCAGGCGTAGATGTTAGAATGGCGTCAATTTTATCAGTTTCAAACTGCCTGCCATAAGCGGGTATCCAATATTCAGAAGGTTATTTCATGAATCAAGAATTTCTCAAGCATATTCAGCAAAACATTGACGAAGTTAAGGAAGCCGGTCTCTATAAGAAAGAAAGGGTCATCGACTCACAACAGGCCGCCGATATTCATGTCACAACAGGTGAGAGTGTTCTCAATTTTTGCGCCAATAACTATCTTGGTTTGGCTAACAGTCCTGAGCTGATTAAGGCTGGTCAGGAAGCGCTGGACCATTATGGTTACGGCATGGCTTCCGTACGCTTTATCTGTGGTACGCAAGATGTGCATAAAGAACTGGAAAAGCGTATAAGCGATTTTCTAGGTATGGAAGATACGATTCTTTATTCTTCCTGTTTTGATGCCAATGGTGGTTTGTTTGAAACCTTATTGGATCCGGAAGATGCGGTCATTTCTGATGCATTGAATCATGCTTCGATTATCGACGGTGTTCGTTTATGTAAAGCAAAGCGTTACCGCTATGCCAATAACGACATGGCCGATCTTGAAAAGCAATTGCAACAGGCAGATGCCGATGGCGCACGCTATAAGCTGATTGTAACTGATGGGGTATTCTCAATGGACGGCATCATTGCCGACCTTAAGTCAGTCTGTGACTTGGCCGATAAATACAATGCGTTAGTTATGGTTGATGATTCACATGCGGTGGGCTTTATTGGTGAGAAAGGTAAAGGCTCACATGAGTTCTGTGATGTGATGGGTCGCGTGGACATTATTACTGGTACTTTAGGTAAAGCACTTGGTGGCGCATCCGGTGGTTACACCGCAGCCAGCAAAGAAGTCGTTGAATGGTTACGTCAGCGTTCACGTCCGTATTTATTCTCAAATACTTTGGCGCCAGTGATTGCCGCCGCCAGTCTGAAAGTTCTGGATATGCTGGAAAATGGCGATGAGTTACGCAAGAAACTGCGTCGTAACAGTGAATACTTCCGCGAAAAAATGACCGCTTTAGGTTTTGAATTGGTGCCAGGCGAACATCCTATTATCCCAGTGATGCTTGGTGATGCCGCATTAGCCAGCAAGTTTGCTGACATGATGTTGCAAGAAGGCATCTATGTTATCGGTTTCTCTTTCCCGGTTGTACCAAAAGGGCAGGCCCGTATTCGTACGCAAATGTCAGCCGCCCACGATATCGCACATATTGATCGCGCCATTGCCGCTTTTGAAAAAGTGGGTAAAGAGCTTGGCGTAATTAGCTAATTTTGCTTGGGGTAGATTGAATGAAAACATTAAGCAAAGCCAAATCTGAAAAAGGTATTTGGATGGTCGATCAGCCCAGACCTGAGTTGGGCCATAACGACGTATTAATCAAGATTAAGAAAACCGCAATCTGCGGTACCGACATGCACATTTATCACTGGGATGAGTGGGCACAGAATACCATTCCGGTGCCGATGACGGTTGGCCACGAATACGTGGGTGTGATCGAAGAAGTGGGCCAGGAAGTTAAGGGTTTTAACGTTGGCGATCGCGTGTCTGGCGAAGGCCATATCACCTGTGGCGTCTGCCGTAACTGTCGCGCAGGGCGACGTCACCTATGTCGAAACACAGTGGGCGTCGGTGTTAATCGTCCGGGAGCTTTTGGTGAGTATCTGGTTATTCCCGCAGAAAATGCCTACAAGATTCCAGATGACATTTCGGATGAAGTGGCATCCATTCTCGATCCACTTGGTAACGCAGCGCACACAGCATTATCATTTGATCTGGTCGGGGAAGATGTACTAATTACTGGCGCAGGCCCAATCGGCATTATGGCGGCAGCAATTGCTCGCCACGCTGGTGCACGTCATGTGGTGATTACCGATATCAATGACTACCGCCTGGACTTGGCAAAGCAGATGGGCGCAACCCGTACCGTTAATGTTAGCCAGGAAAAGCTCGAAGATGTCATGAAAGAAATCGGCATGAAAGAAGGTTTTGATGTGGGTATGGAAATGTCAGGCGTGCCGTCAGCTTTCCGCTCAATGCTACAAACCATTAATCATGGCGGCAAGATTGCCATGCTGGGTATTCCGTCAAGTGATCTGGCGATTGACTGGAATCAGGTCATTTTCAAAGGCCTCATCATCAAAGGCATTTATGGCCGTGAAATGTATGAGACTTGGTATAAGATGATCGCTATGTTGCAGTCTGGTCTGGATGTCTCTCCTATCATTACTCATCGCTTTAACATTGACGACTTTGAAACAGGCTTCGAAACCATGGCCAGTGGTCAGTCAGGCAAAGTGGTTTTGAGTTGGGATTAGATTAGTATAGTTTTATTTTGTGATAATGTAGATATGGAATAGTGCGTAGGAAAACTCTGACCAATGTTTTCGCTACTCAGCGAGTTACTTTTCTTGCGTGGCCAAGAAAAGTAACCAAAAGAAGGCCACCCCGATATTGAGGCCATTCTGCGAATGACTGCCTTCGTAGCTCTCAAGCCACTTAACGCACCATAAAATACAGGCCTTCCTTGGCCTGAATTTTACTATCAAAATCATCCAAGATTTTGATTGCTATGACTTGAGATCTCCTCAGCTCAATATAAAGGGGATCTAAGATGTGCTTACTGATGATGGCCGAGTAAACTTACAAAAATTGAGGTGACTTTGGGTATAAGTATTCGCTGGCGAAGTTGGAACGGTTTATCCAAGAAGGAGTTGTATGACCTGATACAGCTTCGCCTTGCTGTTTTTTGTGTGGAACAGAATTGTCCCTATCAGGATCTTGATGGTCTGGATAAACTTGCTATGCACTTACTGGCTTACGATGATGGAAAGCTGGTGGGCTATTTGCGGTTATTTGAATCACTGGAGCAGTATCATGGGCTGGCTTCAATTGGGCGGGTGTGTACTGAAAGTGCTTATCGAGGCAAAGGTCTGGCGCGAGATATGATGCAACTGGCGTTGAGTTACAGTGATCAGAACTTTGCTAAAAACATCAAAATTAGTGCGCAGCACTATCTCGAAGATTTCTACTCCAGTTTGGATTTTGTCACGGTAACGGAACCCTATCTCGAAGATGGTATCCCACATATAGGCATGATAAGACAATACGAGGATAACGATGTTTAAAGATTTTCTGGCTCAAGCCGGCTGGATGACCAAAACCCTAGTTGGTATCTCTATTCTGGTCAGTATTTTGACTATGTCTGGGACTAATGAATACACCTACTGGTTTGCCTTTAACTGGAATCTTATTTTACAAGGCGAAGTTCACCGACTGATTACTCCAATCTTTTTGCATTTTATGATCGGTGCTTTCCCAATTCATTTATTGTTTAACATGATGTGGTTATGGGATCAGGGTGGCTCAATTGAAAAAGCACGAAGTGCCTGGTATTTACTGGTAATAGTGCTCATTACAGGTGTCGCCTCTAATGTGGGTGAGTATTTCTCATCAGTTTATTTTGGCTCAGGAAGGTCTTATCTGTTTGGCGGAATGTCCGGTGTTGTATATGGCCTGTTAGGCTTTAACTTTATACGCCGTCGTTTCGATCCTTTCTTCCCTGTGCATGTCCATCCGGGTCTGATGCAGTTTATGTTGCTGTGGCTGGTACTTGGCTTCACTGGATTATTGGGTAACATCGCCAATGCTGCACACTTAGTCGGACTATTGAGTGGCGGCCTGTTAGGTTACATCACGGCAAAAACGCGAGCATTTTAGCGATGAATATGTTTAAAAGAATCAGCATTGAGCAGACCATACAACTGATGCAGAACAAGGAAGTTCTGCTAGCAGATATTCGCGACCCGCAGTCATTTGCCGCGGGACATATGCCTAAGTCAAAGAATATCAATAACCAGAATGCCGCAGAGTTTATTCAGGAATCTGACAAAGAAAAACCACTAGTTGTGGTTTGCTATCATGGTAACAGCAGTCAACCTGCGGCCCAATATTTTGCCGCTAATGGCTTTAAGGAAGTCTACAGCATGGATGGCGGTTTTGAGTTGTGGAAACTGAATAATCCGGTAGAGAAATAATTCTCTATTAACCACAGATTCCTAACTGCATTATGCAGAAAAGCTCTCGATAGGATCCGGTGGCAACTCGTCCGTTAATATCTCTCTAGCTCGAATATAATTTTCTTCATCAACCATCAGCGGTACTTCACCAATAGTGAAAGAGTAGGTACTAAGGGAGTGCTCATGCAAGATTGTGGCCTGGATGCCATGAGATTCAAGAAGGCCACGGGCGATATGTGCCTGCATGGTGTTGGGATAAGTTTCGACAACCACTAATGACATAAAAACCTCCTTGCATATGAATTATTAAGCCACGAACAAAGAAGGATTGCAATTGGGGTTGTAGGGACAAGTCATGACTTGTCCGTACCAAAAGGTTGACTCAAAAAAGTAAGTAGGGCGGACACATAGGTCCGCCCCTACCAAGAGTGGTGTTTTATGCCGCTTCTGATTGGCTAGACTGATGATCCTGATACATCTTTTCAAGGCGTGATGAGTTAGCCAACAGGTATTCAAAAGATGCCAGTGAGGCTTTGGATCCTTCGCCCATCGCCACTACGATTTGTTTATAAGGTACAGTAGTTACGTCTCCACAGGCAAAGATACCCGGCTGTGATGTTTCGCATTTTTCGTTGATCACTACCTCACCGAAGCGGCTCAACTCTACTAGGTCACCCAGGAACTTACTGTTCGGCACCAGTCCAATCTGCACAAACACACCGTCTAACTTTTGTGTATGCAAGGCTTCGGTCGCTCTGTCCTGATACTCGATAGCAGACACTTTACCATTTTCTGAATGAATCTCTTTCGTCGCTACATTGCGCAGAATGGTGATGTTGTCACGAGCTTCTGCCTGATCGACCAGGACCTTGTCGGCTTTCAGTTCGGGCATGAATTCGAAGACAGTGACTGACTTCACGATGCCTGCCAAATCAAGTGCCGCTTCGATGCCTGAGTTACCACCGCCAATGACGGCAACATCTTTGCCTTTAAAGAAAGGGCCGTCACAGTGAGGGCAGTAGGCAACTCCATTACCGATGTTTTCTTTTTCACCGGGGATGCCTAGCTCACGCCATTTAGCACCAGTAGCGATAATTAGCGTTTTACTGTCAATCACTTCTCCTGACGAAAGAGTCACGCTTTTGATATCACCTTGTTCGATATCGGTAACACGTAGATGCTCTTTAACAGTAACGTCGTAATCATTCAGGTGCTGTTGTAAAGCACCCGATAATTCAGGGCCTGTCGTTTTTGGCACAGAAATCAGATTTTCGATACCCATGGTGTCTTTGACCTGACCACCGATGCGATCAGCAATCAGGGTAACCTTAAGGCCTTTGCGCGCGCTGTAAATCGCGGCACCAACACCTGCAGGGCCTCCACCAATCACAACGACGTCCTGCAAAGGCATTTGCTCGTCAGAATTAGCCTGGGCAATGCTCGGATCTTTTTCCAGCAACTTATCAATCAGTTCCGCGGCAGTCACTTTACCGTTAGCGAACAGCTCACCGTTCATGTAGACACTTGGGACACCTTGAATGTCGCGTTCTTTGATCATGTCCTGGAACAAGCCACCATCAATCATTTCTGTCTTAATGTTTGGATTCAGTAGCGCAAACTGATTTAACGCCTGAACCACATCAGGACAGTTATGGCAGCTGAGGCTGATGAAAACCTCAAAATTCATTTCCTGTTGTACTTTGGCCACCATCTTTTTCAGGGAATCATCCAACTTGACCGGACTTCCGGCTGCCTGTAATACAGCAAGCACCAGAGAGTTAAACTCATGGCCAGATGGGATGCCTGAGAATCGGATGCCTGTGTCGTTTCCGTCTACCTCAAGAATGAAGCTGATCGGACTGCGAACCTGACCTGACAGGTCACGTTCTTCTAATTGCAGTTTGTCGCTGACGCTGACAAAGCTGGTTAGGAATTCTTTAAGTTCATTACGTTTTGAATGCTCACCGGTTTGCAAAACGAAAGTCACCGTCTTTTGCATCTTGGCGGTATAGCCCTTTAAGGCTTCTAAAATTTGATTATTCAACATGGGGTATTCACCTTTGTCTTGCGTTGATTGTTTATTTCTCAGCCACTGAAAAAGCGGACGAAGAAATGCTCAAGCTCCGGAGAGCTGGTTGGCCGAAGCCAGCCAATTCTTAAGAGTACGACTGCAAACAGTCGGTCTTAGATTTTGC
Organism: Kangiella profundi; assembly: GCF_002838765.1. Classification (NCBI taxonomy): domain Bacteria; kingdom Pseudomonadati; phylum Pseudomonadota; class Gammaproteobacteria; order Kangiellales; family Kangiellaceae; genus Kangiella; species Kangiella profundi. The sequence goes on from NZ_CP025120.1 coordinate 89,479, forward strand.
CTACCAGGTCTAATGAAGGAGCAAGTGTTTCTTCACCTTCTTTCCAGGCTGCTGGGCAAACCTGACCAGGGTTATTGCGTACATACTGAGCAGCTTTGATTTTACGTACTAGCTCTTCAGCATCACGTCCAACACCTTCAGCAGTGATTTCCATGACTTGGATAACGCCGTCAGGATCAACAACGAATGTACCGCGGTCGGCAAGGCCTTGGCCTTCACGCATAACGTCAAAGTTACGAGTGATTTCACCTGTTGGGTCACCGATCATTCCGTATTTGATTTTGCCAATAGTGTCTGAAGTTTCATGCCATGCTTTGTGAGTGAAGTGTGTGTCAGTAGATACTGAGAATACTTCTACGCCACGGCTTTGCAGTTCTTCGTAATGATCAGCCAGGTCGCCTAGCTCGGTAGGACATACGAATGTGAAGTCAGCTGGGTAGAAGAAAAATACTGCCCATTTGCCTTCGATATCTTTGTTAGAAACTTCAACAAACTCACCATTTTTAAAAGCAGTTGCTTTGAATGGTTTAATTTCAGTGTTAATAAGTGCCATAGTTAGGATCTCCTAATAGTATTAATAAGTAGGTATTTAATTGACTTCGGGGACTACTTTAGAGGTTGCAGATAAATTAGTAAATTTGATTAATTTGATATTTATGTTCTAAAATATTGAACATCAAGGCTAATAGATATCATTATGATTTCCTTCAAACAGCTAACCTATGCACTGGCAGCAGCGGAAACACTTCATTTCAAGAAAGCTGCCGATAAATGCCATGTCAGTCAGTCGGCATTAAGTACGGCGCTCAGCCAGCTGGAAGAGCAACTGGGCGTTCAGATCTTTGAACGAGATAATAAAAAGGTGCTGGTAACGCCCATAGGGCAAGAAGTATTAGCAAGGGCAGCAGAGATTGTGGCGCAGGTGAACTCTTTACAGAACCTGTCCTCCAGCCTTAAAGAGCCATTGAGTTTTCCACTGTCCGTTGGAGTCATCCCAACCATAGCACCCTATCTGTTACCCAAAATGTTTCCGACCCTGAATAAGCGTTTCCCCAATGCAGAGTTGCGTATTGTAGAAGAGCAGTCGCACGTTCTAGTGGAAAAGGTCAGAAAAGGGGAGCTTGATACCGCAATTCTTGCTTTACCTTATGAATGTGAAGGCTTACTGACCCTGGAGTTCTGGCAGGAGGATTTTTTCTGGGTAACCCTTAAAGGCGACAGATACAGTCAGCAGAAAGAAATCACCAGTGATGAAATGATGCACAGCAACCTAATGTTGTTGAAAGAAGGCCATTGTCTTAAAGACCATATTCTGGATGCCTGCAAATTAAGTGAAGAAGAAACCGAGCATGGCTTCGGGGCAACCAGCTTGAATACCCTGATTCAAATGGTACTGGGCAAGCTGGGAACCACTTTGATTCCTGAAATGGCATTGGAGCAGCTGATTTCACAGAATAAGGAATTAACAGCGGTCCATCTGAAAGAACCCGGCCCGCATAGACGCATTGCCTTTATTATTCGCCCTAATTTCACCCGACTATCGAGCGTGGAAGCGTTAAAGGACGTGTGCAAAGATGCTCTGGCCGGCAAGAGGGGTTAGGCCTTGGGTAATGTGATTAAGATCCAGTACAATGACTCTACTTTAGTTTAGTCTGATAATTAATGAATTTTAATAACTGGCAAAATGCAGATGATGCTGCAATAAAAGAGCTCCCTTTTTATATTGCAGAATGGCTGGCGGAATTTGGTTCCTTAACTGAAAAGTTATCGCGCTATGTGGAGCAGGTGAAACTTGATGTGTTGCATGAAGGAATCGGCATCTTAACCGCAGACGAAGCTAGTGCATTGCAATCTAAAGAAGCAAGTTGCCAGGTAAGGGAAGTCGTGCTCTTTGGTCCTGATAAACCCTGGATATTTGCACGAACCTGCATGCCTTTTACCAGCAAACACTTAATTGAAAGACTCGGCAATAAGCCATTGGGTAGCATATTGTTTTCTGACGAGGAGTTAAGACGGCAGTTTTTGCAGGTGTGCCAGCTGGAAGAATCCAATCCGCTATATCAAAGTGCTAGCAGTTATTTAGAAAAAGAAAACATGTTAGTAAATGGAGAGCAACCAACATTGTGGGCAAGACGTTCACTTTGGAAGAAAAAAGATAGCAATGATGGGATGTTGGTGTGTGAGGTTTTTTTGCCGGATGCGCCTTTGTATCGATAGCATTGTGTGTGTTGTTTTAATTAGTGTTTCGATCAAAGGTTGAGATAATTTTCGCCCCTCGGCGACCTTCTTTTTCTTGTGTGCGCAAGAAAAAGAAGGCAAAAAGAAGCGCACCCGTGAATTGAGATCATTCTTCGAATGATTACCTTCGAAACGGTTTGTTCATAACGTACCGCGAAATACGTTCCATCCCTGGCCCGAATTTCGCTATTTGAATCGTCCTGATTCAAATTACTATGACCAAACAGTTCCTCAGCTCAATTCAAATGGGACTTTCCCGAGGCAAGATGGTTAGTTGAATACAAAAATTTTATAGGTTAATGCACTTATAAAAGGGGATGAAATTGAATAAAGATAAGTGGCGTCAGTATTCGCTATTGATGCGGTTGGATAAGCCCATAGGGACTTTTTTGCTGTTATGGCCAACTTTGTGGGCTTTGTGGATTGCGGCTGAGGGTTTACCACCTTTATGGATTTTGCTGGTGTTCTGTCTGGGTGTATTTTTAATGCGCTCGGCGGGTTGTGTGATCAATGATTATGCTGACCGCGATTTTGATGCGCATGTGGAGCGAACTCGGAATAGACCATTGGCGCAGAATAGGGTATCGCCACGTGAAGCTATGAGCTTGTTTTTACTGCTGGTGTTGATAGCATTTGCATTAGCTTTAACCTTGAACTGGTTTGCGGTTAGTCTGAGTTTTGTAGCTATAGGTCTGGCAGCAACTTACCCTTTCATGAAGCGTTATACTTATTTCCCACAGGTAATTCTGGGCGCCGCTTTTGCCTGGTCAATTCCAATGGCGTTTGCTGCTATTCAGAATGAGATGCCTTTAATTGTCTGGGTTATCTATACCTCTACAGTATTGTGGGTTCTAGCATATGACACTCTGTATGGCATGGTCGACCGCGAGGATGATTTGCGACTGGGTTTAAAGTCTACCGCGATATTGTTTGGTGAAATGGATCTGGTGATGGTGGGTGTTATACAGGCATTGTTCCTGACAGGCATGTATCTGGTTGGAGAGCAGCTGGAGTTCGGAATCTATTATTACAGTAGTTGGGTTGTAGCTGTGTTGTTGGTTGCGGTTCAGATGTGGCGTTGTCGCACCCGTGATCGTCAGGAATGCTTCAACGCCTTCTTAAATAATAATTATGTTGGATTAATCCTCTTTTTGGGAATCGTCCTGCACTTCCAGTTTGGGTGAGTTTTCATCGACAAGCAGAATCTGATCGCGGGCTTGCTGGCGTAAACTACGGGCAGCCTGCTGTAGACCTTGCTGAACAGGGACACTCAGCATGCTTAAAATACTTTGATAAAGGTCGTCACAGCTTTTAGTGGCTCGCATACCAATTCCTTCTCTGTGTTCAACCCAACCCTGTTCTTTCAAAACCTTAACCTGAGTTTTAAACAAGTTTTTATCAAAGAATTCCGGTGCATTGATACCATAAAGAGCAGCAATACGTTGTGCCAGTTTCTGGCTTTCCTGTTCAAGCTCTGCGCGATGAATAACTTGTTCCGGTTTGAGGCTGAACAAAATAGTTAAACTCATAGCATATCGCTGAAGAGCAGGTTGAACAGCCTGGGCTAACAACATCAGACGAGACCATTGTGGTGCTTCGCTGTCTGCCGGAACGTACTCATCGCCTCTCTTCAATAAAAGTTTATTATCAAGCATGGTCTGAATCAGTTGTTCTGCACGTTGATCGAGTTCTTCTATGTTCCAGCGAACATACAGTTCCTGGTGAAGGAAAGGATAGACGGTCTTGACGGCATTGATGATGTGTTCGTGAGTAACATCATCGTGGCGCTGGAAGATAGAGGCAATCAAAGATGGCAGCGCGAAAACATGGAGAATATTGTTACTGTAGTAAGTGGACAGTATCGCTTCATCCCCTTCAATGGAAATGACATCACCGGCGGGATCATTGATTTCCTGAACCATGCCAAGCTTTTGTGCAGTCTCTAATAGTTCCTCACCACTTTCTTCGGGAATATTGATGTGATCACTGTAAGGTGCCTGACGTGCCAAGGTCATCAGAAGGTCTAAGTGTGCGATTAGTTCTTGTTTGTCCATGGCAAGACGAGGAGTAGCCAGTAAAGACAGGCTGACCAGACAGACACTATTAAGACTTACTGCGGCATTAATACGACGATTAATTTCATCGCCCAAATCAACCACGAAATTAGATAACCAATCAGGGCGAGCCTGAGCCTGACCCTGAAATTCATTCCAGTCAATCTGTTGTTGTTTAAGGTAATCTTCAAGCGCCAGGGGTTGGCCAAAGTTAAGATAGACCTTGCCGTAGAATCTTTTCAGTGCTTTGCGAACGCCAAGCAACTGGCCAACAGATTCCTGTTTCTTGGCATGACCGCGTAATTCGCCGACATAGCTTTTACCTTCGAACATACGCTCATAACCAATGTAAACAGGAACAAATACGATTGGACGACGCACACCCCGTAACATGCTTTGCACGGTCATGGCCAGCATTCCGGTTTTTGGAGTCAACAATCGACCAGTACGGCTACGACCACCTTCCTGAAAATATTCGACGGGAATACCTTTATTAAATAGACGGTATAGATATTCATTGAAAACAGCGGTATACAATTTATTGCCACGGAAGCTACGACGCAGGAAGAAAGCACCACCACGACGTAGCACAGACCCAATCGGCCAGAAGTTTAAGTTAATACCGGCGGCAATATGAGGTGGCACAAGTCCTTCATGATAAAGCTGATAAGAGAGTAATAAATAATCGGCATGACTGCGGTGGCAGGGTACGTAAACCAGTTCATAATCTTTGGCTAGCTGGCGCACTTCTTTAAGGTTGTTGACCTCAATACCAGCGTAAATCTTATTCCATAATCGCGTCAGGGTGGTTGATAAGAAACGGATCATGCGAGGACTGAAGTTAGCTGCAATCTCTTTTACGTATTTACCTGCCTGTTTTTCAATCTGTGAACGAGATTTTCCAGTTTTACGCATTTCGCGTTCAAGTGCATCTTGTACCAAATCAGAAGCTACAATTCCGTCTATAAGGTCACGACGATTCTGAGTGCGTGGCCCGACAGTAGCTACCCATTGACGGTTAAAGTGAACACGCAAAATACGACTGATTTTATGAGCTGTTTTTTCAGCAGGATTATCGAGATTCACTTCAGATGAGTTAAGCGCGATAGGTTCGCCATATTGGACAAGGCATTGACGACCCAAGAACAACAAAATGAAGAATTTGGCAATACGCCCAGATTGTTCAACATTGGACATGAAGTAGCGAAGGAAAGAATTTTCCTTGCCCGGGTTGCGCCCCCAGTAAATCGAAACAGGCACCAGTTTAAATGATTTTTCTGGATTAACTTTTTGAGCCTGAACTAATTTTGCTAATGACTGTTTATGTGCAGCATTAACCTTACTGCGACGAATAATTCCAGGACGAGTATTTAAGAATAAACAACTGCCTGACTCAGGAACAGCTAGTTTTTTATCTGTTGCGCGGGCAGAAGGAAGCTCAAGCTGTGATGCTTGACGACGCAACAGTTCAATGGCGGTCATCGATTGAGTTCTTAAAACATAAATAATGTGATCATCATTATTAAGTTCAAATTCTTTTTTAGGATCAGATGGCGCACCCTGTTCGCGAACCAATAACTTCAAAGGTAGACGCAACAGTGAAACGGTCAGGTTTTTTAAGGAAGATGAAATCGACATAAATATCTCTATTCGTTAATACAGTTAGAGCAGCAGCTCTATAGGGTGCGGATGGCTTAAAAAATCGCGTGGACTGGCGGTGAAGCCGTAGGCGCCGGACTGAAAAACTGCCACCCAGTCACCAATTTCTGCCTTCGGGAGTTCCATCTTATTGGCAAGGATATCAAGTGGTGTACACAATGGACCGACGATGTTCACCAGCTCGGTTTCAGATTGTTGCATACGATTGGCGATTGCAACAGGATAATTTTTACGGATGACCTGGCCAAAATTACCGGATGCAGCAAGATGATGATGCAGACCGCCATTACAAATGAGATAGGTTTGGTCGCGTGAAGTCTTTTTATCGGTAATCTGACACACATATACACCAGCATTGCCCACCAGGTAACGACCAAGCTCTAAAATGAGTTCGCAATCAGCAAGAAGTTTTTGATGCTCGGTAATAAGGTGATTAAGGTTGTCAGCAATTGGTTCGAGATCTAGCAGTTGATCGCCAGGGAAGTAGGGAATACCAAAACCGCCGCCAATATTCAGATGTTTCAGCGAGAAGCGATACTCCTGCTGTAACCGATCAACCAGAGCAAAAATGCTGTTGTGTGCAGTAATGATTGAGCCTGAGTTAAGGTTTTGCGAACCTGTAAAAATATGCAAACCCATGAACTGGAGTTTGGGATGTTTCAGCAGATCAAAAACCTGCTCAAGCTGTTCGACGTCGATGCCAAACTGTTGCGATCCCCCACCCATCTTCATGCCTGAGGATTTGAGTTCAAAGTCCGGGTTTAGACGCAATGCGACGTTAGCTGTTGTGTCGTTACTTTCGGCAATAGCCCTGATACGTTGGAGCTCGGTGATGGACTCAACATTGATAGTAATGCCTGCAGCAATTGCCATGCTCAATTCTTGTTCAGACTTGCCTGGTCCCGCAAAGCTTACTTTACCAGGTGATATACCTGTAGATAACGCAATATGGAGCTCTTTCGCAGACGCCACATCAAGACCATCGACCTGGTTTGACAAATAGTGAACCACAGCGGGCATCGGATTAGCTTTGATAGCGTAATGCAAACTGACTTTTGGAAAATAGTGGCGAAGAGTTTCGACGTTTTGATTTATAACAGCACGATCATAAACATAAAAGGGGGTTTGCCCAGCAATGGCAGCGACCTGATCAATGGAATGACCGGCAATAACCAATTGGTTCTCGCGGCTATCAAATTGACTCATATCTACGTGCGTTTTAAGACTCATGTAAAGGGTCCTTAAAGTGATTAGCTAGCCATCGGGCCACTTGAGCTGCTGTGTTCAATTTGTAATTGTTTACGATCAATTTTGCCATTCGGATTACGCGGCAAATGATCGACAAAGACAATGTACTTAGGTTGCATGTAATTTGGCAGCTGTTGCTGACAGTAGCGCTTAACATCCTGCTCCGTCAGTTCGCTATCAGTTCTAATGACTAACTTGATTGCCTGTCCGAGTTCTTCGTCAGCTAAACCAAAGGCAATAACTTCTGCAACACCATCCAGCTGATAAAGTGCCTCTTCAAGCTCGGCCGGACTGATGCGATATCCTGAGCATTTTATCATATCGTCCTGGCGACCGATAAAATAAAGAAAACCATCACTATCCCGACGAACGGTATCACCAGACCAGACTGCCAATTCAGGCAGGTAATTTGCTGTACTTCCAATCGGTTTGAAGCGCTCGGCAGTCTTTTCTGGTGCATTCCAGTAACCGAGACTGACATGAACACCACGATGTACCAGCTCCCCTGGTTCGTCCACATCGCACTCTGTTCCATCGGGCCTAAGCACCATAACTTCTGCGTTGGGAATAGCTTTACCAATCGAGTCAGGGTGTGAATCGATATAAGCAGGTTCAAGATAGGTTGAGCGGAATGCTTCGGTCAGGCCATACATCAGATAGGGCGAAGCATTGGATAAGTGTGACCTTAATTGCTGTAAGGTCGAAGTTGGCATAGCGCCTCCGCTGTTAGTGAAGTAACGCAGACAGCGAGCTTCTTCGGGCCATTCCAGTTTGGCCAATTGAATCCACAACGGGGGCACAGCTGCAAGTCCGGTAATTTGATGTTTGGCAACCTGACGAATGACGTCACGGGGCAACAGGTATTCCATTAAGACCACGGTCGCACCGACCAGCAGGGCGGTGGTGATCTGGCTCAAGCCATAATCAAAACTTAAAGGTAGAACCGCTAGAATTTTATCTTCAGGTGAATTATGTAAGTACTGACTGACGCTCTGAGCGCCTGCAATCAGGTTTCGGTGGGACAGACAAACCCCTTTCGGTTGGCCCGTTGAACCAGATGTATAGAGGATTGCTGCCAGATTTTGATCGATAACCGAGATATCTGGGGCTACAACATTATTTGTTGGTATTTCTGGCCAGAGGTGCTGCTCAAGCTCAAGTTGATCGCTTTCCAGTGGTTTATCGACTAGAAGTATATGCTTAAGATTTGCTAATGGCTGCAGGGCATCAGCAATCAATGAGGCTCTTTGTTGGCTGGTGATAAGCAACTTAACATTGCAGTCGTTAAGGATATAAGCCACCTGGGCAGCTTTAAGAACCGGATTAACAGGAACGAAGACCAGGCCTGCTCGGCTGGCAGCCAGAATGCTGATGACCGTCTCGATCTGCTTTGGCAGATAGACTGCAATGCGCTGCCCCGGCTTTAACCCCATATCAATGAAGGTATGAGCCACACGATTAATGGCCTGCTCAAGTTCGGTATAGGTCAATTGACGTTTGTTATCATCAATCGCGACTTTGTCCGCGAATTTTTGCTGGCTTGCAGTTACAATGGCGTCAAGCTGGCAATACATGATTGTTCCTATTGAAAAGAATGCCGCTATTGTAGCTTTTTCAATGAATTACGTCAGCAATTGACGCACATGGATGCCACCATCCGTACAAACATTAAAAGATAGGCTCAGCAGCAGGTTGAGCAGTTAACGACATTAGAAAAAGAAAAGGTTAAAAGAAAAGGGTTTTATGCGGTTAATTTGGTACATCGTCATTTTATTCATCACCTACGGTTCTCTGTATCCATTTGATTTTGGACTGAGCCGCGATCTACCAGATGACTTTTCGCAGTGGCTTTTCAGCTGGCACCATAGAACCATTCGCAGTGACCTGATTGCCAATATCCTGCTTTTTATCCCCTATGGATTTTTTGGCGCTCTAACCATCAAAGAAGAAAATCGACGTTGGCCGTTAATGTGGATTATTCTGACCTTTATCGGTGGTTTCTTATTTGCACTGTTCCTGCAAATTCTACAATTTTATTTACCTTCCAGAATTCCTGAAGCGGCCGATGCTTTGACCAATTCGATAGGGATTCTAATTGGTTTTGCGCTGGCTGGGTTTACCAACAGCCAGAGGGTACAGCGCTTAATTCCAAGGGGATTAAGGTTCCAGCTAACACCTGCTTTATTGGTATTGGTTTTATGGCTGGCCTGGCAGTTCTTTCCTTATATTCCAGTATTTGAAGGGAAACAGTTTGGTGATGGTTTGAGCCATATTGTCAGCAGTGGCTGGTCCTTGGTTATATGGTTGGAACGAATTTTATTCTGGATGGTATTTTATTATGTGCTGGAACGGGTGGTAGCCAAGAAATACAGCATGACTGTCATTATTGGCATTACCCTGTTTGTCCTGATCATTAAACTTGCCATGTATCGCAGCCAGCTAGGTTGGAGTGAAATCAGCGCGGTACCGCTAGCGATATTGCTACATGCCTATCTAGGTCATTCGGTAAAGGTAATGCTGATAACAATAGGTGCGGCAACTTTGTTTGTCTGGCAGAATCTTTTCCCTTGGCATTGGCAAAGTTCCATTAACAGCTTTGAGTGGATGCCGTTTGATAACTTCATGACCGGAAGTACCTGGAATAATCTCAGTGCCTTGTTGCGCGAATCCTTGCTACTGGCTTCCTTCGGTTATTTTCTTGGTAAGTGGCTATCAAGCTACAGAGCAGCAGGTACCGTACTGACGGTGTTCGTGATAGGTGTAACAGCACTTCAATTCTTTATCGCCGGTAAGCAGCCTGACAGCACCTCGATTGTAATGGCTCTGGTGTTAGCTATTCTGTTCCAGAGGCTGGCTAAAATAGCGCCTTGAGGTTCTAGGGGGTTACGTAAAAAAATAGCACCTGACCTCGTTGGGAGCTTAGTCAGGTGCTTCAAGGGAAGTGAAGCAAATAAAAAACTTAGTTAGGCTGGTAAAGTGTGTACAGCTCGTTCTCTTCTAACGACACACGATGAGTCAGGACCTTACCTACGGTCTCAAAGTCCTTTTTAAATGACTCTTTCTGTTCGGCTGTGATAATCGGTTTTGAATAAGTTTTACAGAATCGTATAACTGCCTGAGCAATATCATTCATCTCATTACGGAAATCTTTAACCAGATCCATGCTGGAAGAATCATCAGACAATTTCTGTTCGAGATAAACATAAAACTTCACGTTTTCTTTTAGCAGGTGAGCCTGAAAATCACGTTTGAACTGGGTGACCAGATCGGCAAGCTTTTGACGGTCATTCGCTTCAAAGCCTTCTGACCAGATACGACCATAAAGTGCTACCAAGTGATTATGATCACCTTTGAGATTATCAATCAGATGTGGATCATAACTGATGCCGTAGTGATTACGCTTCTTGGTGAAATCAACTTCTTGGATTGGGTTTGGCTCACGTGTATCGATGTTTTCTGGCCGATCACGAAAAAAGTTTTTAATAAAACCAAACATGGTGCGACTCCTCAGCTATATGTAAAAAGTAGAAACAAAAATTTTATCTTTATAATCTCTCTAGTAGACACTAATTATTGATATATATCAATAGCTTAGAATGCAAAAATGACCACTGCGTCAATGCAGAAATGCATCGATTAAAAAAGTATTTTTTATGCAGGATTTATAACAATTTTGTTAAAAACGCAGCCAAAAGTGATAACCATTTCATAAACCCTGCAAATAACCCTTTGGTACATATGGTTATTTTAACGAGGGTATGATTATTTAGAGGGGCATAGAAAAACTGTAATAAAAAGAAGCAGTTAATGCATATCTGCATTTTTCGAATGTCAGATAAGGTAAAAGATTTTTAAAACAATATAGCTGAACGAAGGACGGAAATTATGATTGAACAAAAGCTCTCACCATTAAAGCAGGCCTTATCCCACCATAAAGCCTATGGACTATTAAACTCAACGGACAATATTCGCACATTTATGGAATATCACGTCTATGCCGTATGGGATTTCATGACCTTACTGAAAGCCCTGCAACGTCGTTTAACCTGCGTTGATATTCCGTGGCGGGAATCAAGTTATCCTACCGAGGTCGTGCGATTCATCAATGAAATTGTGATTGGCGAAGAAAGCGACCTCGACCAGAACGGACATCCAATCAGCCACTATTCTCTATATATCGAAGCCATGCAGGAAGTTGGAGCGGATGTATCTAAAGTACAGCAATTTGTTGCCTCATTGGATACCAGCCTTATTCCAGAAGGTGCCCGTGAGTTTGTCGAATACAACTTGAAATTAGCCAAAGAGGGAACCGATGAAGAAGTGGCGGCGGCCTTCCTGTATGGACGGGAAAAATTGATTCCTGAAATGTTTACCGGCATTAAAGATGCGCTGATTAGAGAGAACGCTGACTGCCCAACCTTAATCTATTATCTTGAACGTCATATTGAGCTTGATGGTGATGAGCATGGCCCACTGGCTGAAAAGTGCTTACAGGCTATCTGCGGTGACGACAAGGACAAGTGGCAGCGAGCAATAACAGTGGGTGAAGAGTGCTTACAGATGCGAGATGCTCTTTGGAATCAGGTTGAAAAAGCACTGGTGCAAAAATCGGGCATTAAAGCTGCCTAAATTTAATATTTAAAAGTGTCTTAAGTTAGGTCATAAAGGCCAACCCCTCGCTACCTGTTCATTCCCATGGGCAGGTAGCACCCTCTTGACCAGTCTTCATTAGCACTAAAATTCAAGTTTGGTTACAATGCCTTAAATCCAATCAATAAGTGCTGTTATGCAAGATATCGTCATTGCCCCATCTATTTTGTCTGCCGATTTTGCCCGTCTTGGCGAAGAAGTTGAGAATGTATTAAAAGCCGGAGCCGACTGGGTTCATTTTGATGTAATGGACAATCATTATGTGCCAAACCTAACGATTGGCCCGATGGTTTGTGAAGCGTTAAGAAACTATGGTATCAAGGCACCAATTGATGTGCACCTGATGGTAGAGCCTGTCGATAGAATTATTCCTGACTTTGCCAAAGCTGGCGCTAGCTATATTACTTTCCATCCGGAAGCCTCTAAGCATGTTGACCGCACCATAAGCCTCATTAAAGAAGAGGGCTGTAAAGCAGGAATAGTCCTGAATCCAGCAACCCCATTGAGCGTTTTGGATTATGTGATCGATAAACTCGATATGGTCTTGTTGATGTCCGTTAATCCGGGCTTTGGTGGTCAAAGCTTTATTCCACATACCTTACAGAAGTGCCAACAGGTACGCCGATTAATTGATGAGCGTGGGCTGGATATTCGCTTGGAAATCGATGGAGGAGTTAAGGTCGATAATATCGAAGAAATTGCGGCTTGTGGAGCAGATACATTTGTTGCCGGCTCAGCCGTTTTTAACGCGGATGATTACGCCAAGGTGATTCATAGCATGAAAGATAATGCTGCCAAAGGGCGCCTAGGATAATAGTCCAGTTTGAAAGTTGCTCTTTAGCTTGTTAGGTTGAAACTATGAGAAAAGTTTGGTGGGTATTAGTAGCACTGGTGGTGGCAGCATTTATCGGCCACTATATTGCTGATCAGGCAGCAATTGATGCATGTAACGAAGCTGGTGGTAGTTATTTCTACGACCAGCATTATTGTTCTAAAACAGAAGCCTATGCCGGATCGACTAACTATGTCTCGAACCATATTGGCTTCATCATTCTGCTGATATTAAGTGTCGCATTTGCCATTGGCGCCTATTTCATCAAAGCTCCAAAACCTATGGTCGGCAAGCATAAACGTTTGCTCATGATCGACAACTACGATTCATTTACTTATAACCTGGTTCAGTATTTTGCCGATTTGGGTTTGGATGTATTAGTTAAACGCAACGATGAGTTAACGGTCAAAGAAGCTCAAGAAATCAATCCAGACTACATCGTCATTTCACCAGGTCCTGCAACGCCAAACGAATCTGGAATTTCACTAGCAGTGATTGAGGAGCTGGCACATGACTATCCTATTCTTGGAGTCTGTTTAGGCCATCAGGCGATGGCACAGGTGTTTGGTGGGAAAATTGTCCGTGCTAAGCAAGTTATGCATGGAAAAACCTCTGAGATTCATCATGCCAATAAAGGCGTATTTAAAGACCTGCCCAATCCGATAGAAGCAACGCGCTATCATTCCTTAGTGGTTGATAACGACAGTCTACCGCAAGAGTTTGAAGTCACTGCCTGGACAGAAGATGAAGAAGGCGAACTCGAGTACATTATGGGCATCAAGCACCGAAGTCTGAAATTGGAAGGCGTGCAGTTCCATCCTGAGTCGATTATGAGCCAGCACGGCCACCAGATGTTGAAGAATTTTGTTTTGGAATATAGGAATTAAGGAAAAACCAACAAAAAAAAGCCATGTGTTTCCACATGGCTTTCTAATCATAACTAACCAGTAAAACTAGCGGGCTCCGAAGATCACCATTGTCTTACCTTTTACATGAATATGGCCTTCTTCTTCCAACGCTTTAAGTACGCGTCCGACCATTTCACGAGAACAGCCAACAATACGGCTTAGTTCCTGACGAGTAACTTTAATTTGCATACCATCAGGATGGGTCATGGCATCTGGCTCTTTTGCCAACTCAAGTAGCGCATGTGCCACACGACCTGTCACATCCAGGAATGCCAAATCGCCAACTTTACGGCTGGTTTTACGCAGACGAGTTGCTAACTGAGTGGCCAAACGGAATAGTACGTCTGGGTTTTCACGAGTCAGCTGGCGGAATTTATCATAGCTGATTTCAGCTACTTCACATTCAGACTTTGTACGAACCCAGGCAGTGCGGTCATGATCATCGGTGAACAGACCCATCTCACCAAAGAAATCACCAGGGTTAAGATAAGCAAGTACCAACTCACGACCTTCGTCGTCTTCAATCAATACGGTAACAGAGCCTTCAAGCAGGAAATAAAGGGTATTTGACGAATCGCCGGCATAAATCAGAGTGCTTTTCGCTGGGAAGCGACGTCTTTGACAATGGTTGAGGAACCATTGAATGGTCTCGTCTTGTGCCAAATGATAAGGTAGCGCCATGAAGTCGTCCTATTTTATTGTAATCTAATGAAAATATAGCATGAAATCTTAGTCATGTACCCCTTCAAAATCAAATTTGTTGTGGCACTATATAGCTACCTAATTATATAACTGAGTCACAAAACACTATGAAAGTAACCTTAGACTGGGTCGGCGACCTGAATTTCGTCGGAAAGAACAGTAAACGTCAACGCGTTATGTTTGGTGGAGAAGGCGATTACGTCTCACCGATGGAGAATTTATTGATGTCCGCAGGTGCTTGCGCCTCTATTGATGTAGTCATGATCCTGGAAAAATCTCGTCAGAATATTACTGGATGTCATTGTGAAATCGAAGCTGATCGAGCCGATGAGCCACCACGCCGATTCACAGGCATAAAATTCCATTTTGTAGTCAATGGAAAGGATCTATCACCAAAGCATGTGCAGAAAGCAATCGATCTGTCAGTGGAAAAATATTGCTCGGTAATGCATTCGCTTGATCCCAAAATGCCAATCAAAACTTCATTTGATATCGTTCCAGTTTAAATAAAGAAATTGAAGAAAAGGGGCGCGAAACCGCGTCCTTAATCCGATAAAGCCTCGAGACTGTGCCATAGTATTAGTTTTTACGAATATAGGATTGAAATTGGCAATCTAGAAGAATACCCTAGTTTTTGTAAGGATATATTCTGACCAGTTTGCCGGTTTGGAAAGAGCTAGGGGTAGCGATTCCTAAGTGCATAATCTATGCATATATGACTTCTTATAAATAAAATCTATCTATCTCATAGTTCTTTAAAAATGTTAGCAATTCTTTGGTAGGGGTATATTCAAAAGGAACCTTGTATTTCTCATACAGAAGGAGTCGTAAAATGTTAAGAAAATCAATCCCTTTAATCTCTGCATTGGCAGTAGCGGTGTCACTGGGAATGGCATCGACACATGCTGTCGCGGCAGATGAGACTGGGTCCATGGCAAACGAGTATTGGTGGCCTAACAAACTGGACCTTGAACCCCTCCGCCAGCATAGTCCCGAATCCGATCCCTACGGCGATAACTTTGACTATGCCGAAGCATTCAGCAAATTAGATCTCAACGAAGTTAAAAAAGATATTGAAGCCCTGATGACGTCGGATCAGGAATGGTGGCCGGCTGACTATGGTCATTATGGTCCATTCTTTATTCGTATGGCTTGGCATGGTGCGGGAACATACCGCGTACAGGATGGCCGTGGTGGTGCCGGTGGTGGCCAGCAGCGATTCGAACCGCTCAATAGTTGGCCAGACAATGTCAATTTGGACAAGGCGCGCCGCCTATTGTGGCCAGTAAAGCAAAAATATGGTCGTAGCCTTTCCTGGGCTGACTTGATGGTACTGACTGGTAACGTAGCACTGGAATCAATGGGCTTTAAAACCTTTGGTTTTGCAGGTGGCCGCGTCGACCAATGGGAACCTGATATTGTTTATTGGGGTCCTGAAAAAGAATGGTTAGCTGACAAGCGCTACAAAGGTGACCGTAAGCTGGATAATCCATTGGCGGCAGTGCAAATGGGTTTGATCTATGTAAATCCAGAAGGTCCTAATGGTAATCCTGATCCATTACTGGCGGCTAAAGATATTCGCGATACATTCGGTCGTATGGCAATGAATGATGAAGAGACCGTTGCTTTAATCGCAGGCGGTCACACTTTCGGTAAGGCACACGGTGCGCACAAGCCAGATGAATGTGTAGGCGTTGACCCTGCAGGTGCACCTACCGAGAACCAAGGTTTCGGTTGGATGAACAAATGCGGTAAAGGCAATGCGGAAGATACTGTAACCAGTGGCCTTGAAGGTGCCTGGTCGGTAAATCCGATTGCGTGGACAACTCAATATCTTGATAACCTTTTTGGTTTTGAGTGGGAACAGACTCGTAGTCCGGCTGGAGCAGTGCAGTGGATTCCTAAAGATGGTCAGGCATCGAACCTGGTTCCTGATGCACACATCGAAGGTAAGCGTCATGCACCTATAATGTTTACCACGGACTTATCGCTAAAATTCGATCCAGAGTACCGAAAAATTGCTAAGCGATTCCATGAGAACCCAGAAGAGTTCGAATTGGCATTTGCCAAAGCATGGTTCAAATTGACTCATCGCGATATGGGCCCTAAAGCGCGTTATCTGGGTGATGAAGTACCAAAAGAAGATTTGATATGGCAAGACCCGGTTCCAGCTGTTGACTACACCTTAATTGATGAAGACGATATTGCTGATCTGAAAGAAGAAATTCTGGACTCAGGTTTGTCTGTCGATCAGTTAGTAAGAACAGCATGGGCATCTGCGGCAACATTCCGTAATACCGATATGCGCGGTGGTGCTAATGGTGCGCGCTTACGTCTAGCTCCGCAAAAAGACTGGGCGGTAAATGATCCAAAAGAGTTGGCTAAAGTATTGAAGAAGCTTGAGTCGATTCAGAAAAGCTTTAATAAAAGCTTGAAGAGCGGTAAAAAAGTATCGTTGGCTGATGTCATTGTATTGGGTGGTGCTGCTGGAGTTGAGAAAGCAGCGAAAGATGCCGGTTATGACGTAACAGTTCCGTTCTATCCTGGCCGCACTGATGCAACTTCTGAAATGACGGAAGTGGATTCGTTCCAATATCTTGAACCAAAAGCTGATGCATTCCGTAACTACTTTGGCGAAGACAATCGCTTATCGCCAGCACAGATGATGGTCGATAAAGCCGATACCTTAGGCCTGACTGTGCCAGAAATGACGGTATTGGTTGGTGGTATGCGTGCATTAGGTGCTAATACAGGTGGCGCTAAGCATGGTGTCTTTACTGACAAGCCTGGAGCCTTGACCAACGAATTCTTTGTGAATTTGTTGAGCATGGATACCAAATGGCAAAAAGCCAAAGGTAAAGACGGCTTGTACGAAGGTTATGACCGTGCATCGGGTAAACTGAAGTGGACAGCCACGCCAGTGGATCTGATTTTCGGTTCGAACTCAGAACTTCGTGCAGTGTCAGAAGTGTATGCGCAAAGTGACTCGAAAGAGAAATTTGTGAATGACTTTGTGGCTGCCTGGAGTAAGGTAATGACCAATGATCGCTTTGATCTTGAGTAATTACAGGTAAGACAAATAGCTGTAAGATAAGAAACCACCTTTGGGTGGTTTCTTTTTGGGTGTCACTTCGGAATAACGAAGGAAATTCTCAGTCCTCACTTACCATGGTGCAGTGTGACTTTAAATAAAAAAGACGAGCGGTGCGTCGCGACGCACCCTACGGAAGAAGTATGAAGAAGATATTGCTATTAACGTTGTTCATGGTTCTGGCTGGCTGTACCTTATCAGCCAATCAAGAGCAAGAAGAATTAAAGCTACAACCAACAAAGCAAATGGTTGTGGACGGCTCTGCATCAAAAGAACTGATCACACAGGGCGCAAAATATTTCCGCTTTCGTTGTGGCGGCTGCCATGAAATGAGCGCTGAAGCGGGTTCCAACTTTGGCCCTCATCTGGAGGGAATTATTGGGCGAGAAGTGGCAGCGGTAGAAGGTTATGATTATTCAAAAGCAATAAAAGAAGCTGATTTTGTCTGGACAGAAGAGGTCATGGAAAGTTGGTTAAAAGACCCTGAATCATTATTGCCCGGTATGTGCATGACGTTTAAAGGTGTGCCTGACGAAGAAGTTCGTAAAGCGATGATCGCGTTTATGAAAGCTACAAGCCAATAGAAGTTTTATAGCTTAATCAGGCCTGTGTCCGGATACTTGCCAGTCCACAAACCAAAAGCTTCGGCTCCTTGTTCAATTAACATACCAAGCCCATCGAACTGTTGCTGTGTGAAGTTTTTAGAAGCTACTAAAAAACTTTCTGCTTTAGGACCATAATTTAAGTCGTAGGCGACAGCGTTGCTATCGAAGTTGATTTGTGGCAAAAACTGGTCTGCATTAAAACTCACTGAATTCACCACTAAATCAACCGCAATATCGTTAGTATAAAGTTGGATTGGCCCAAGGTGTTTTAAGGCATCGGCCATGTCCTTGGCTTTACTTTGTGTGCGATTAATCAGACAAACTTCAAATCCATCAAGCAATAATGACTGAGCAATGCAGCGGGCAACGCCACCGGCTCCTAATAGAACTGCGCGCTTGTTTTGAAAGACGAGCTGCTTATGGTGAAGATCCTTAACAAATCCGATGCCATCTGTACTGTCTCCAAGGATGCCTTCCTTAGTTTTGACCAGTGTATTAACGCTTTGCGAATCTTCAGCGCGCTGAGTAATGATGGTGGCGTATTGTAAAGCTTGTTGCTTAAAAGGTGCGGTTACATTTAGGCCATAACCACCACTTTGGAAGTAATCATTCATCACCCGATTAAAGCCTTTTGCCGTGGGGCAGATTTTCCCATAAAAAATATCAATACCAAACTGCTGGGCAAATTGTTGATGCAGTTGCGGCGACAAGCTGTGCGATATTGGGTTTCCAACAACGCCGAGTCGTAATGGCTTATTAGGATCGATAATTTGTGTCATGAGAAGCTACCTAACCTATAAAACCAAAGACAATATAAAGAACAATACTAATACCACCTGCAAACAAGGCATAGGGTAGTTGAGTTTTTACGTGGTCCAAAAGATCACAACCAGCAGCCAAGGAAGAAATCACTGTGGTATCGGAAATAGGTGATGCGTGATCACCGAAAACGCTACCACCTAGAACTGCGGCTAACACCAGGCTGGGTGAAATCCCCAGACTGACCGCTAGGGGAATGGCAATAGGGATTAATATCCCGAAAGTACCCCACGAAGTTCCGGTAGTAAATGAAATAAACCCTGCCAATACAAAAATAAGAGCTGGGATAATCCACAATGGAAGGAAGTCACCAACTGCGCCCGCGACAAACTCACCAGTTTTGAGGTCAGTCATTGAGTCTGAAAGCGCAAAAGCTAATAAGACTAACGTTACAAGTGGTAACAGATGACCAAGTCCCTTAAACGACTCTTCCATCAACACTTTGGTTTTGCGTTTGGCGTCAAAGCGTAGAAGACCAAAAATCAAAAGCGTTGATAAAATTACAGACCAAAGAACAGACTCGGAACCAGAACCTTTACGTAGGTCGCCATCGCCAGTGATATACATAAACAAAAGAATACTCAATACCATAAAAGCCAGTGGCCATAGCATATAGCGCTTCTTGGTGGCTGGCGGCAATGGCTCACTGGGTACTTCCAGTGCTTTAGATTCTTCAGCTTTCATGGGGCCATAGACCTTGCCGGTATAAACGGTATAAAACACAATAAGCAGAGTCACTATGGCATAAAAATTAAGACCAATACTGGTAACCAATACTTCAGTAGGATTCGTTACGCCGGTTTTTTCAACATGTCCTAAAATGGCGGCACCCCAGCCATTTAGTAGAATCAGCACGCTAATTGGAGCGCAGGTCGAATCAATAATATAAGCCAGTCTTGCTCGACTCATTTTGAATTTATCAAATAATGCTTGCGAGGAAAGGCCTGCAGTTAAAACGCTCATATTAGTATCGATGAAAATACTGCTACCTAAGATAGTCGGCAACATTCCAGCGCGACGCTGATTGTGAACATACTCTTTACGAGTTAACCAATTAACCAGTGCAGAAACCCCACCGGAAATCTTAATTAATTGGATTAAGGCACCAATCAAAAGACTAAACATCAAAATACGAGTGTTGTAAGCGTTGGAGAAGACACTGACCAATCGGTCTACAGTATCGGTAAACGCGTAGATAGGGTTACCGCCCACCAGAATCAACTCGGCAGTGAAAATTGCCATCAACAAAGCGATGATGACTTGGCGTTTCCAGACAGCAATTAAAATCGCTACAATGGGTGGGAGGATGCTTAACCAGGACATATTAGGTAATGGTTTTGTTATTCGAGTTTTCCGTCAAAGCACCATATAGCAATCATCAGGTAAATTCAATGCAAGAGAAAACTACCCCCAAACGTTTCGTCGCTGGTGCGGTCTGCCCCAAATGCCAGACCATGGACAGCACCGTGTGTTATTACGAAGATGAAATCTTTGTCCGAGAATGCACCGAATGTAGCTTTATTGAAAGAATTGGTCACGATGAAGAACCAGAAGACAATTCAAAACCGCAGATTATTAAGGTCAAAGAGTTATAAACAAATAAAACAAAATTCTAAGATTTAACTGTCACGATTAACGGCAAAGCTTCGTCTGAAGATAGAAGCCGAAAGAGATGGCAATAACCATAAACAACAAAGGATGATCTTATGACGAGGAAAATATTCAAATCGTTAATTTTAATTGGCTCCATTATCTTTATCTCATCTACAATAGCTGATGACTCTTCATTTTATCTTGGCATTTCAGGTGGTAGTGCGCAGGTTGAAGGTGAAACGGTGCAGGAGTTTGGTGTGCTACCGGGACAGTCGCTGAATGATGATACCGATAGTTATGGTGTCTATGCTGGTTATAAGCTGAATGATTACTTTGGATTTGAGCTTGAATATATGGACCTGGACGATGCGAGAAAAACCTATTCGCTAGATCCTGATGTAGTCTATATCGTTGCCCCAAATGACACTATCACTACCAATATACAAGGCATTAAACTTTCTTCTCTATTTGAATATCCATTTACTGATGGATTTGGTATTTACGGAAAGTTAGGAGTGGCGCGAGTAACAATGGAGAATGATCTCTTTATTGGTGCAGCCGGCCCCGGACAAAACCTCTCTGCTTATTCATCTGATGACTCTGAGGTCGAAATTATATATGGTGCTGGTCTAAGATTTGAATTAGTTGACCGACTAAATCTAAAAATAGAGTGGGAAAAGTTCAATGCAAATTCACCAACACAGACAGCAACCCCCAATTTGGAAACTGATGTTGATGTGACCTTGATAGGCATAAAGCTCGATTATTTATTCTAGTTTAGGATTGTTTAAAATAAAAAAGGCGGTTCTTGAACCGCCTTTACACACAAAAGACTCAATTAACCTTTCTGTGTTAAATCCCCAATCAAATCATATTCCCTTCTAGGCTTTACTTCATTAGCCAATCCTTTTTGATAAGCTTCCTGCGCCTGGATTGGATGCCCGAGTTGATTATAGGCCTGGGCGAGATAGTAGTGTGCCGTAGGCGTTGGAATAATAGCCAGACTTTGCTCTAGATAGTTTTTGGCTTTGCCCCAAAGCTGTGCTTTTAGGGAAAGCTTACCGAGAGTGGTGAGCAGCACTGCGTTGTGGGGTTTCTGTTTAAGCCAGGTTTCAGCATAAGCCAGAGTTTTATCAGGTTGTGGTGTCTCAATATCGCCAAACAGTTGAATCAGCTCATCTTGCCATTGATGTTTTACGGCATCTTTAACCAGTACTTCTAGCTCCTGATCCTGTTGCAGTTGGGCAAGAGCTTTACCGTAGGTTAGTTCTAGCTCAGGCGACTTGCGAACATGAGCAGGAATGCCGTTCCAGAATGCCGATAGCTTATCGAAGTTAGCGCTTTCGGCATGTTTCTGTAGCTGATGTTTCCAGGCAGTGATTTCAATGCTTGTCAGTTGTTCTGAATCAAAGACTCGGTTCTTACGTAGTTTGGGTAAAATATCGATGACGTGCTGCCAGTCATTTAATCGTGCATATAACTGATATAACAGTTTAAGTACATAAGGATGATGTGGTGACAGATCGCGAAGATGCGATAAGGTAGCCAGTGCCTGTTCATATTGCTTGTGCTGCATTTGCAGTTGGGCTTGAGTTAAACCAATCGCAACCTGTGCATCGGGTTGTGTTTTGGCAGCGATATGCAAATAGTGGTCGCGCCCTTTGTCATCGCCCTGTTCTTGAGCTGCGCGCGCAGCGGCAAGGTAATTAATCAATTTGGTATTGCGAATCTGAGCACCTTTAGCCAGAAGTTTCTCGGCAGTTTTCCAATGACCTTCTGCCAGTGCAATCATACCATCGATGGTGTTCTGGCGAGCTATGCGAAGGTTTCGATCGCCAAACCAGTTGAGTGTCAGGTTGCTGGTGCGTAATAAATATCGAACCAGTAACCAGACCAACCATAATAATACAAAGGCTAAAACTAAAAGCCCTAATGCCACATTGTTTTTGAATTCGATGGCGGTCTTATCGAGCAGGATGTAAGTCGAGCCAGGAATTTTACTGATCAGTGGACCAATAATCAGACCACCCAACAATCCGAATAACAGATACCATTTTAATTTCATTGGGCAACCTCCTCTGAGGTTGCTGTCACTTCTGAGTCAGCTTCCTGTTGAGGTTGTGGCTGTTGAATTTGATCTTGAGATTGAGTCTGAGTCACCTGCGACTGGCGTCCGGTCATTTGCTCAATAACACCTAATGACTCTAGTTGTTGTGGCAAATTAAGCTTCACACTCATTTGGGTCAGTTCGTCCAATTGCTGTATAAAAGCAGTAGTGGTTGCAGGTTCACTTTTGAAAAATTGGTTCACCCAGCCTTCAACTTCACTCAGTGCATTGTGGTACATGGCATCGTTATGCTGAATTGCTGCCAGTTGTGCAGTTTGTAGATTCAACAGGATGTTTTGACGAAGCAGGGCATCATGTTGTGGTGAGATAAAGGGTTTCATCGACTCATCATAATGATGCACTGTGTAATACTGGCTCAGTGCAGAGCTGAAAGAATTTTTAAAGCGCTGCCAAGCCGAAATCTCTTCCTCATTAGCTGCTTCAGAATCGTTAGTCTCCTCAGTCGTTTCGCTATCAGGAAGTTGTACGGTAGCTAATTCTAGATCGGCAACCAGTGACTTGAGACTTTGTAACTTAATGGTTACGCCTTCGGTATCAAGTGCACCGCTGGCGCGCACTTTATTGATGTCATTATTGATAGCCTGACGGAGTCTTTGCAGACTGGAGTCATTCATGGCCAGAACCTGACGATCGGCTGCCTGCAATAAACCAACGATAGTTTTGGCGTTATCTGTGTAGTGCAATTTGTAGGATGCCTGGCGGATCAGGTATTCAGCCTCAGACAGCATCCACTGGTTCTGCTGTTCGTCAGTAGAAGTAATCTTTTGCTGAGTTTCTGTTAATTCCTTCTGAAGTTGTTCCAGTTGTAACGAGAGCTGATGATTGACTTGCGACAGTTCGTTAGCCTGTTGCTTGCTATCGCTTTCAAGGATATCGATAACATTTTGTTGTTGCTGAACTTGCTGGTTTAGTCGATCGAGAGTACTGGCCTTGTCCTGAGCCGTTTGATAATTGTTCCATAGTGTCCAGCCATAGTAAGAACCAGCGCCAAGGATTGCCAGAATGATAACGATGATGATCCACTTAAAAGGAGAGGATTTTTTAGAACTGGTGATATTGCCCGGAGGTGTCTTTTTGCCAGAGTTAGCATTTGTGTCGGAGCCAGAACCGGTTACTTTATTGTCTGACTCTTTTTTTTCTGACTTAGTCTTACTATCAGCGTTAGAATCTGTGCTGGAGGTCGCTTTGTTGTCATCCTGGCTGGCAGGAGTCGACTCTTGCTTAACCATATCTTTTGCGTCCTTATCCTTTTTGCTCATAGTGTCTCTCTCTTTATTTATTCATTATCGGTTACTTATTCATATCAGAAATAAAACATTGCTGAACGAACTTCGCAAGCTGCTGTTTTCAGGTGCCTTTAATCAGGCTTTTTGCCATTCCTGACAGGCGCGGATGATTTCAGCATTGGATGCGTCTTTTGCAGTATAACAATTTGTATAACCCTTTTGTCGAGCCAAATCGCTAATTCGTGCACTTCCCCCGATAATAGCAACCTGTTCGGCTTTTATCCCTGCAGTTGAGAGCATCTTATCGGTTAGTTCAAGGAGTTGGCCACTGGTAACCACCCAGGCGACGGGTTGGCGTGGTGTTGCCTGCTGCATGATGGGCGGCATGGCTGCTGTTAATTCAATACGATGATAAACCGGCAGAATGCCAAGCTTGTGAGGGCCGCTAAGCTGCTGTTCAAGCAGACCACGGCCTTTGTCGCCGCGAATTAATAGAATCGGGTAGTGAGCAGGTAACGAGAACTGATCAATTAAAGCCAGAATCCCTTCGCTATCTGGGGTTTTTGGAATCAGCGCTGACAGGCCATAAGGTTGTAATGCTTTCTGGGTTGCTTTCCCCACGGCTATGAGGGTATGACCAAGAAACTGATCAAGCTGCGCTCGGCTGAGATCCTTCAATGCATAATCTACAGCCTGCTTACTGACAAAGATCCATAGCTTGTGCTGCGTTAATAAATCCAACTGTTGTTCAGGCGAGTAATCGGTATTGGCTGTGAATCGGATTAAAGGACAGTGAATGGCTCGGTAACCCTGTTCGCTCAGTTCCTGACAAAGCTGTTCGCCCATCGGGGATGGGCGAGTGACAATAATGGTTGGCGTGTTGGCCATGATCACTAAGACTCGTTAATGATCCGCAGAGGCGGCCAGTTCCTGAATGAGTTCCCTTGCGCCTAAATCCAATAATTCTTGTGATACTTTTTGACCGATTGCCAAAGCGTCTTCAGCAGAGCCTTCGGCACTCGCTTGAATGATCTGATGATCGACACCACCAACTAAAGCGCGTAAGGAAAGAACTCCACTGTCAATAGTCGCAAAAGCGGCGACCGGTACCTGACAGCTGGCTTGCAGTGTCTTAGTAATGGTCCGTTCGGCTAGAACACGTAGACTGGTGGTTTCATCCTGCAATGGCTTCAAGATAGCATCCAATTCAGGATCGTTGGTGCGGGCTTCGATGCCCACCGCGCCCTGACCAGGCGCTGGCAACATCAATTCGGGTGCAAACTGGCTGCGGATTCGCCCTTCAAGGCCTAAGCGCTTTAGCCCTGCCGAGGCAAGAACGATAGCGTCATAATTGCCATCATCCAGTTTGGATAGACGGGTGCCTACATTGCCTCGCAGATCGGTGATTTTGAGATCGGGCCGGGCTTTCAATAACTGAATTTTACGACGCAAACTGGAAGTACCGACATTGGCACCACACGGCAACTCATCCAGATTGTGATATTTGTTCGAAACAAAGGCATCGGTTGGATCTTCGCGCTCACAGATCACTTTAAGTTCAAGCCCTTCAGGGAACTGGTAGGGTACATCCTTCATCGAATGCACTGCAATATCGGCGCGTCCTTCAAGCATCGCCTGCTCCAGTTCTTTAACAAACAATCCCTTCCCACCGATTTTGGTCAATGGCGTACCAAGGATTTTGTCGCCCTGAGTGGTCATGGGAACCAGTTCGACAGTGAGATCAGGATGCAATTGTTGTAAGCGGGATTGAACGTACTCAGCTTGCCACATGGCTAACGGACTTTGGCGGGTGGCGATACGCAGGGTCGAAATACTCATAATTTGATCATTAACTCTTAACAGTTAAGCGCTAGCCAAAGCTTAAGGTTCATTGGCGAAGCATACATTTGCGCGGATCTTAGCATAATCTAATTTGCTTAAGCAGAATTTGCGGTCAAAAATTGACGTACATCAGGCTGATGGCGACGACTGATTTCCGGCTTAGATTTACTGCCTTTAATCAAAGCCAGACAAGCATTGTCATCCTGCTCTATACCAATCAGGTGATGGCGATTGACCAGCGTTGAGCGATGAATACGGATAAAGTCATTGGCAAAGCGCTGTTCCAGATCTTTGAGGCTGTCGCTGGATAACAGTACTTCGTTGGCCAAATGCACTTCGGTATATTTCTGATCCGAGTGCAGGAACAGGATGTCTGCTATGGGTATGCGACGAACGGTATCGCGTTCGCGAATACTCATAAATATAGGCTTGCCAGATGTCGGCTGCCGCTCCAATTTTTGCAGGGCTTTAGATAGACGTTCCTGACGAATGGGTTTCAGCAGATAGTCTTGAGCATCGACATCAAAAGCCTGTAAGGCGTATTCATCATAGGCGGTGGTGAAAATGATATGCGGCTGGTGAGCTTGCTGATTGAGCTGCTTAGCTACCTGCATGCCATTCATTACGGGCATCGATATATCAAGAAAGATCAGGTCTGGCTGTTGCTGCTCGATTAATTCGAGCGCAGTTTGACCATTATCTGCTTCACCAACAATATCCAGCTGTGGATGCTCATCCAGTAGGCGACGCAAGCGTTGGCGGGCAGGTTGTTCGTCATCGACAATCAGTACGGAAATCATAATCTATCAGCTTAGACGTTTGGGAATGGTCAGGGTGCAGTAAAAACGACCATTTGCCTGATGATAATTAACTGATGCCTTGTTGCCAAATAGAACATCAAGTCTTTGCTGAATATTACTCAAAGCCAGTGAATTGCCTTTGTGACTTTTAGCGCTTTCTTCAGGTAGCGGGTTGATGACTTCCAACTGGATATGCTTTTGATAACTGACACCTTTAATAATAATGGAGCCGCCCTGTGGACAGGCCTGTATGCCATGATAGACGGCATTCTCAATAATAGGTTGAAGTAATAATGGCGGAACTAATAAGCTCGGGTCGATAGTATCGGTTTGCCATTCAAAGCGCAATTTGTCACCGAGCCGTTGTTGCTCAAGATTCAGGTACTGAGAACACAGGTGCTTTTCTTCATTGAAAGGAATAAGCACGTCCGAGCGCTGCATACTGGCACGAAAAATATCCGCCATATCGAGGATCATGTGTTCGGTTTTTACCGGATCAGTAATCGCCAGATTAGCCAGCGTATTAAGGCTATTAAACAGAAAATGCGGTCGAATGCGTGACTGCAGGGCCTGAATACGAGCCTCAGCCTCGGAGCGAATGCGGCGCAGGCTTTCTTCTCGAAGGTAGAAGTAGCGAAAGAAAACGCCGCTGACGATTAAGGCAATGAACAGGTTGCGGAGCAAGAACCACAGCGAAGGCTCCTCGCTTAAATAGAAACTGATAAGTAGGCTATAACACAAAGTGACCAGCAGGATGATGCCTATCGCCAGAGCAGAAAAGCGTTGCAGGCTGACATTGGGCAGCTTTAAGAGAATATAGCGTCGCAACAGACACAGAATGCCTAGACTGGTCAGTGAGGTCCACAGAATAAAAAGAGAGTATAGGCTGAGGTGTATCCAGAATTGCTGTTGCCAGTTGGCAGTGGCAAAACTGAGCAGCAAAGCCAGAATAACGCTGGCAATTACTATCAGATATAGCGTGGCCGCCTGACAGAAGTCGGGAAGCTGATTTATAGAGCTGTCAGTCTGTTTTGCAGCATTCATGAAGCTTATAGTCGCGCAAAAATGCTGGAAAATCCATAAGTTAGTTTAAAAACAGTAAAGTTTAACGGGTGATTAGATATCAGCCTTACATAACTGGCAATAGCCCACCTGCAACCATTAACAAGGTGCTGGTTGCAGGAAAAGATAAAAGAGTTACTTCAAAATCGATTGAATAAAATTACCCAAAGCCTGGATTTCTTCTAAACACACTGCGTGTGGCATTGGATAGTCGCTCCATTGGACTTTAAAGCCGTTCTCTTCAAGCACTTTGGCGCTGTATTGACCGCGTTGCATAGGAACCACGGGATCTTGCTGGCCGTGGGCCATGAAGATTGGGGTATCTAGATTGGCGTCTGATTTTTCATCGGCAAGTTTGTCTGGAATAGTCAGATAGGTGGAGAGGGCGATAATGCCGGCAAGCTTTTGATTAAGGCGAGTAGCCAGGTGCAAAGTCACTGCACCGCCTTGCGAGAATCCTGCAAGGATGATTCTATCTGCGGGAATACCTTGCTCTATTTCGTGCTTGATCAGTAGTTCCACTTGATCGGCAGACTGGCGAACTCCTGCTTCGTCTTCGCGCTGAGACAGATCAGCGTTGCGGATGTCATACCAGGCGCGCATCTGGTAACCGCCATTAATGGTAACCGGTATCACTGGCGCATGAGGAAAGATGAACTTAACTCCCAGCTCAGCAGGAAGTTTTAACTCAGGAACAATCGGCTCAAAGTCATGACCATCAGCCCCTAGTCCATGAAGCCAGATCACGGTAGCTTTATGTTCATCAGTCGGTTCAACGGTAACGCAAGGAAGTAATTCAGACATAGTAAGAAGCTTATAGTTATAAGGTAATGGTTATAAAGTTATGGTCACTGACTCGCCAGACTGCTGAGTCATAACGCGTGATAATAATTGAGAAAGCGGTTCCTGATCTTTGTCAGTAACCCATTGTTCATCAACCCAGTCTAAATGATAGCCGCCATCTTTGGCTGCTAACCACAATTGTTTAACTGGTGTTTGACGATTGATGATGACCTTGGTGCCGTTTTCTAGCGTGATAGTCAAAATCCCGCCGCTGGTTTCATAGTCAATATCAAGATCCAGCTCGTCCAGCGCCTCTTCGATGGCAATAAGGGTGTCATCAACCTGTTGATTGAATTCAGATTCAGTCATAGCAATTCCTAATAATCTTAATGATTAATGCTGGCACATTGTGCCAGATTGGTGGCACAGGGTTAAGTGAAAATAGTCTATCAGGCCAGATTTTATGGGCGATGTGAACTTGCAGGAAACGGCAAGCTGTAGGAAGATAGAGCTAATTCTAAAATTGATGAAAAAAATCGACACACAATGTGTAAAAATCGAATCGGACAGTTATTAGCACTGTCATTGCTGGCCTTGATTAATACAGGCTGTGGCCAAAAAGGTGACTTGTTCTTGCCGGAACCTGAAACTACTGAAAGCGAACTAGAGAAGAAAGATTCGCCTGAAGAGCAGGATCCAAAAGATGGACCTATCATGGAAGCCGAGCAACAGCTTGAACAGGAGCCTGTTCAGGCAAAAGGTGACCAGCCATGATTATGCCTTTCAGCAAAATGCAGGGGCTGGGAAATGATTTTGTGGTAGTGGATGCGATATCGCAGCCGGTCTATTTAAACCAAGGACAGATCGCCAATTTGGCCCATAGAAATTTTGGTATTGGATTTGACCAGTTACTGATTGTCGAAGCACCGCAACACCCGGAATCTGATTTCCATTTTCGGATATTTAATGCCGATGGTAGTGAAGCTGGGCATTGTGGCAACGGTGCGCGCGCTGTTGCAAAGTATGTTCGTCAAAAGGGGCTAACCTGGAAGAAACAGCTCAAATTGTCGACTAATACTGCGACCATGCAGGCGACACTGGAAGATAATGGCTTGATAACCATTGATATGGGTAAGCCAAGATTGGAACCGGCACAGATCCCATTGCGTTTTGCGGAAAAACAGATCCTGTATTCAATAGACGCTGGTGGAATTAGTTATAAGGTGGGTGCGGTTTCAATGGGTAATCCTCACTGTGTCCTTAAAGTAGACAGTGTGGAAAAAGCACCGGTTCAAGCCGTTGGCCCATTGCTGAGTCAGCATAGTTATTTTCCTGCACAAGCCAATGTTGGCTTTATGGAAGTCATTGATCGTCAGAATATTAAACTGCGTGTGTATGAGCGTGGTGTCGGTGAAACACTGGCTTGTGGAACAGGGGCCTGTGCTGCGGTGGTGGCTAGTCGTTTGCAAGGGCTGACAGATGAAAAGGTTAAAGTAACGCTACCAGGTGGTAGCCTATGGATTACATGGCAAGGTGAGGGCTCTACAGTATTAATGAGTGGTCCTGCCAAAGTCGTTTTTGAAGGTCAGGTAGAGATTTAATAGTTGGCATTTAACAGGTTAGATTATTAATAATAAAAATAGCGCGAGTTGCGCACTAGTTGGGAAATGGTTTTAGTAATTTATCAAGGGAATACCTTTTTCGGGGAAGTAAAATGACAGAAGGCAATTCAGCAGAAGACCGATTGAAAAAAGAACAGGAAGTAGCTGCTTATTTAGAACGGCATCCAGAGTTCTTTGAGAATCATCAAGAAATTTTAGAGAAGCTGAGATTACAGCATAAAGTGTATGGTTCGGTTTCTTTGGTTGAGCGTCAGATTTTGGGTCTAAGAAATAAGGCAGAAAAACTGCAAGCGCAACTTAACACTCTAATCGATAATGCTCACAGCAATGGCGAGTTACTCAATAAATGTGCAGAATTATTTGTTGCCATGATCGCTTCGCACTCCACTCAGGAAATGGTTGATCGATTGCTGGAGCATCTACGAGATAATTTCGAATTGGATAATGTTCAATTATGGTTATGTGATGATGTGGGAACATTGCATCATGTGAACTACAGTGATATTGAAATTATTCGACAGCTTACCGATCAGCATTTCATTCAAAACGATCCTGTTTGTGGCAGAGTCACTGAGAGTATTTCACAACTTTTTGGTGGTGACCATGAACTGGAATCTTATTCAATGATACCGCTTGGTGAAAATGCCAGCATTGGCGTTATTGCATTAGGCAGTAAAGATGTTGATTTGTTTACCGCTGATATGGGCACTTTATTTTTACGCTTAATTGGTGATGTAACAGAAGCGTGCCTGGCTAAACAGGAGAGTTAGTTTTAACTGGTGACCATGGAATCTGATATTCAACGCTATCTGAACAGACTTTTGCATGAAAAAAGGTATTCAGATCACACGGTCAAAAACTACCGACGTCAGCTGGAAAAGTTGTTAGCATTCTGCCAAAACGTTGACTATAACAACTGGCAACAAATCACAACTCAGGATATTCGAATGCTCATTGCCAAACAACATCGGCAGGGAGCATCACCTTCAACCTGTGCATTGCTATTATCAGCATCACGACGCTTTCTAGAATTCTTGCTTAGCGAAAAGAAAATTAAAGTTAACCCTGCTGTTGGTGTGCGTGGACCTAAGAAAGCAAAACGTCTTCCCAAAAATATTGATGTCGATAGCTTGAATCATTTTCTTGACCAAATGCCCGAAGATGAACCATTACAGATTCGTGATAAGGCGATGATGGAGCTTTTATATTCATCTGGAATTCGATTATCAGAACTCAGCGGCATGGATGTTAATGATTTAAGCTTCTCGGATCAGACACTACGAGTACTCGGAAAAGGAAATAAAATTCGCGAAGTACCCTTTGGCAATAGCGCACAGAAAATTTTAAGCCGATGGGTGAAAGAGCGGAATCAGTTGATAAAAAACAATCAAGAAAAAGCACTCTTTGTCAGCCAGCAAGGTAATCGATTAACCAATCGTGCGATTCAGCAGAGGCTTTCTCACTGGGGAAAACATCTGGGATTAAATGATCGATTACACCCGCATAAGTTAAGACACTCCTGTGCGACCCATGTACTAGAATCTTCCAGTGACTTGCGAGCGGTACAGGAGTTGCTAGGCCATGCAAGCATCTCAACCACCCAGATTTACACGCACCTTGACTTTCAGCATCTCGCGAAAACCTACGATGCAGCGCATCCTCGAGCTAGAAAAAAGAAAGATTAAACCATGACCGAAAAGCTTAAAGAAATCGACTGGCAAAAAGTTAAAGTTATTAGTTTTGATTTAGATGATACTCTGTGGGATAACCAGGGAGTAATAGAGAAATGCGAACAGGATTTGTTGAATTATCTGGCCAAAGAACATCCTCCCATTGGCGAGCAGTTTGACATCGAAGACATGCAGGCTATCTCGAACAAACTGATTCAAGAAGATCGTTCTGAACTCGATAACATGACTGTTTTGCGAAAAGAAATGATTCATCAAATGCTTGAGCAAACTGGTGGTGACCTTGCGTTGATTAACCCAGCTTTTGCAGTCTTCTATCGTTGTCGCAGCCAAATTGACATTCCGAAACTCACTCATGATTTATTATCAACTCTAAAATCAAAATACAGTTTATTCGCTACCAGCAATGGTAATTCCAATTTGTATGCACTGGGATTAATGGATTACTTTGAACAGCACTTCATTGCAGGTATCCATGGCCGCGCCAAACCATCGCCAGAAATGTTACATAAAATCTGTGAACTCAAGAAGATTGAGCCACAAGAACTTCTGCATATTGGTGACAGCTATGAAACCGATATTAAAAGTAGTATCGCTGCCGAATGTCAGCACCTAGAAATCCATGTAAAGGATATTGGGAAGCTATATGAGTGGGTGGTGGGTTAATCTAACCTTTTCATACCGCGGCTCTGTGGGAACTTCCTCCAATAGCTAACCGCGGTCAAAATCGTCTGAAGCGATTTAGAACAGCGCAGCTGACTTTGGGTGGAATACAAAGACGTATTTAATTGGATTATGTGATGAATAAAATTATATTGCTATTGCTTGCACTAAGCTTACAAGCTTGTGGACCCTCCATAGATCAAAATTCTTCGTTAGAAAAAGTAATTAGAGTTACTAAGCAGAACTTTCAGGATAACGTTGAGGAATTTGAGTTTATTAAGAATTATTACTATGACAATAATCACAAATTTATAGGTGAAGAACACTGCATTTATTACTTTGATGGAGAGGATGTAAGAGAAGATGAGTACTTTAAATCACTATCTCTACAGGAGCAGAAAGAAATATTAAACTATGAAGAGATTTGTACAGCTTTATATAATGCTAAGGCTAATCCCTTAGGTGGAGGTGACCCTAATAGATTCGTTCTTTTGACGTTTGATACTGTAAAGCAAAATCGGTCTCATTCATTTTCTTATGAGTATTATAAGTCACCTGTAGCAGAATCTTATTTGTGTGAGGAAGATTACTTAGAAAATTTAGGTGAGAGTGGCATTTGTTACTTTGAACTCGATAAAAACTGGACTTTAGTACATCGATACATTGTTATTCCACCAAGAACACGAATAGATAAAAACTAGACTTAGTAGGGTAGCCAGTGGGTTAGACCCTACTTAACTATTGACTCACTTGTAATTGTTGGATTTGGTCACTCCAGTTTTTTGCATGAGCTCTTCCATATTCAAAAAGATCCTTAGCTACTCCATTGCAGTCTTGATATTTTTCTTCTTGAGTCGCCTGTTTAGCACCCGCCTGAATCATAAACAACATTTGTGGATTGCCTATATCATTACCAAGCGCAACAGTAATATTGGCAACATTATCTTCAAAAGCTTTAAGTTCTTGTCCTGTAATATAAAGACATCGTTGATTAAGAAACCAGGCGCCGGCAACTTTTCCATATTCATCCAGAGCGGAGGCAAGCATATTTTGTTGATTGGTGGACTCAGCTGCTTGCGTGGAAAAAGAGAGTAAGCAAAACAGGCTTAGAATAGAAAAGGCTTTCATATAAATATCCAACTATTAATAAAGAAAAGTACTAATCATTACTTATAGATCCATGCAGTTATTGATTTGAAGCTATAAAATTTTTCATGTTTTCAGCCATACCATCTATCAGTCGAATTTTTGCTTCGTGACTGGCCCAGGCGATATGCGGCGTAATGCAAGTGCTAGGCACATCGTTTTGTAACAGTGGATTGTCCGGACTTGGTGGTTCAACGGAGAGTACATCGAGTCCGGCGCCGGCGAGTTTGCCACTTTTGAGAGCGTCCGCCAGATCCTGCTCATTGATAATAGGGCCGCGTGCGGTGTTGATGATAAAGCTGCCGGTTTTCATGAGATCTATAAAGTCTTTGTTGACCAGCTCTTTAGTTTCCTTGGTCAATGGGCAGTGGATGGAAACAAAGTTGGCTTGCGGTAATGCGGTATGCAGTGGTACCTGATTCTCGCGCATGGGTCGTCCGGGAATATTGGCAATCAGTACGCGCATACCAAATGCTTTGGCTAACGCTTCAACTTGTTGTGCGATGTTGCCATAACCGATCAGCACTAATGTTTTGTCTGCCACTTCCATGGTTGGGAAATCAGTAAGCGTAAACATGCGGCTTTCCTGCCACGCACCTTGACGAGTCAGATTGAAGTGATCGCTGGCACGGGTGGCGAAGTTTAAAATAAACTGCATGGTCAGCTGCGCTACTGCAAAAGTTGAGTAGTCGGCGACATTAAAACATTGGATGCCTTTTTCTTTAGCTGCTTCCAGATCAATGTTGTTCATGCCAGTGGCAGCCAATTGGATCGCTTTAAGATTGGGCAGTTGATCCATCAACTCACGATCAATAACCACCTTGTTGGTGATTATGACATCAGCATCCTGGCAACGCTCTAGTCGCTGCTCCGGGCTGGTTAGTCCATACAATTTGCATTCGTCAAAACAGCTGGTAAGTGGTGATAAATCCACTTTGGCTTTTTGGTGGTCACTATCCTGCCATTGACCCAAAGTGTCTGCATCAAGAAAAACTGCGCGCATAAATATCGTTCCTGTCTAAATTTTTTTTCAAGTAAATTAATCATTGTCATTCCCGCGAAGGCGGGAATCCATAAAGCTCTATTATAAAAAATAGATTCCCGCCTTCGCGGGAATGACACAAAAGCTAGTAAAGCTATCGAATGGAGAAAGCCAGTTTACCGAGTTTACCAAAGTCGGCGTCGTATTGACCTCGCTCGGCCGGGATCATCGGACCTAAAGAGCCGGTAATCAACAAGTTGCCTTCACTGACTGGATAACCGGTTTTTAGGCTACGATTAATCAGCCAGGCCAGTGCCTGCCATTGATCACCCATGGCATCGGTGGCTTTGCCTTCAATTACCGTCTGACCATTTCGTGTAAGTAGCGTAGTAATTTGATTAATATCGACGGAGTTTACATCGACCGGTTTACCTACCAGAACGCTATTAGATGCTACATTATTAACGATCAAGCCATGTCCTGAAATGCTGGATGGATCTTCAAATCGAAGGTCGGGTAATTCGATCACCGGTACCACGCTTTTGATCATGGCGGGTAGCTGTTCTGCAGTCACTAGCTGGGTAATGTTTTGATTGAGAATAAAACCAATTTCCGTTTCCAGCATGAGGTTGGTGTAATTGCTGAGTAAATATGCGCTACGGTCAAAAGCAAGACCTTCCTGGAACAAGGCTCCAGCCACTGGCTCGCTGACATTAAACTTCTTTTGCCCTGCTTCACTGGTTAGTCCTGCCTTGTAGCCTATGACAGGAAAGGCAACTCCTTGAACTAATTGATATTGTAGCTGATAAGCTGATTCTAGGTCGTCAGCCGATGGATTCTTTTCTGGTGCATTCGTAGAGACGCATGCGACAACTAATGACGAGAAAACGAGGCTAATACCGAGCAATGCTTTTTTCATAGTGGCTTTTTCCCTACAATAGGCCGATTATTTTCAATAGAAGCAAGCATACCCTAATGGATGCCAGTAGCATAATACAACCCCTGAATGACGCCCAGAAAGAAGCGGTCACCGCGCCCAATAAAGCCTTGTTGGTGCTGGCCGGTGCCGGTTCGGGTAAAACTCGCGTCTTGGTTCACCGAATCGCCTGGCTGGTACAGGTGGAGCGCGTTTCTGCTCATTCTATATTGGCTGTGACTTTTACCAATAAAGCGGCCAAGGAAATGCTGGGTCGTGTTGAGGATATGCTGGCCATGCCTGCACGAGGTATGTGGATTGGAACTTTCCACAGTATTGCCCATCGCCTGTTGCGAGCTCATTATCGCGATGCAGGATTGCCCGAAGGCTTCCAGATTCTCGATGCACAGGATCAGCTAAGGGTTATCAAGCGGGTCATGAAAGAGCTCAATCTGGATGATAACGAATGGCCACCCAAGCAGGCACAATGGTTTATCAATGCCAAGAAAGACGATGGTCTGCGTCCCGGTGATATTCATCATCACGGTGACTTCTTTGTCAGTACTATGGTCAAAGTTTATTACGCCTACGAGGAAGCCTGCAAAAGAGGCGGCCTGGTCGATTTCAATGAGCTGCTGCTGCGAGCCTATGAATTGTGGGCCAATAATCCACATCTA
The DNA here is from genome assembly GCF_002838765.1 of Kangiella profundi. Taxonomy (NCBI): domain Bacteria; kingdom Pseudomonadati; phylum Pseudomonadota; class Gammaproteobacteria; order Kangiellales; family Kangiellaceae; genus Kangiella; species Kangiella profundi. Next base: position 125,413 of record NZ_CP025120.1, read on the forward strand.
CTAAAACACTACCAGGATCGTTTTCAGCATATTCTGGTGGACGAGTTTCAAGATACCAACGCCATTCAGTACGCCTGGATTCGCCTGTTATGCAATGACAACAACCGGATTACCATTGTAGGGGATGATGACCAGTCGATTTATGGTTGGCGTGGCGCGCGCATCGAAAACATTCAGCAGTTTGAAAAAGATTTCCCGGACTGCAAGGTGTCTCGCCTTGAGCAGAACTATCGCTCCACCTCGACCATTCTAAAAGCAGCCAACGCGGTGATTGCCAACAACCAGGATCGCATGGGTAAGAGTTTATGGACTGAGGGCAACGAGGGCGAACCGATTATTCTGTATTCGGCGTTTAACGAGCAGGAAGAAGCTCGTTTTATTGCTGCCAGGATTGAAGACTGGGTGCAGCAGGGCAACAGTTACGACGATATAGCCATTCTGTACCGCAGTAATGCTCAGTCACGGATTCTGGAAGACGCGATGCTACAAAAAGGCATTCCTTACCGAATCTATGGCGGTTTACGCTTCTTCGAGCGTGCTGAAATTAAAGATACGCTGGCTTATATGCGCTTAATGGCCAATCGCGATGATGACACTTCCTTTGAACGGGTAGTGAATCAGCCGGCGCGAGGCTTGGGCGAGAAATCGGTTGATATGATTCGAATGCAGGCCCGTCAGGATGAAACCTCATTGTGGCAGGCGGCCAGTAAAATGGTGGTGGAACAGCTGTTACCACCTCGCGCCAAGAATGCTTTGGCCGGATTCCTGCATCTGGTCAATGAACTGGAAACCAGCACCGCAGAGCTGGATTTGTGGGAACAGACCGATATTGTGATTGAGCATTCTGGCTTGCTGGAAATGTACAGTAAGGAAAAAGGCGAGAAAGGACAGGCGCGTAAAGAGAACTTGCAGGAACTGGTTAACGCGACCCGTGAGTTTGACCCGGATGAAGCGATTCCTGATGAAACACCAGACATGACGCCACTACAGGCCTTTATCGCGCACGCGACTCTGGAGGCCGGTGAAACTCAGGCTGACGAATATCAGGAGTCTGTGCAGATGATGACGTTGCACTCGGCAAAAGGTCTTGAGTTCCCGCTGGTGTTTATTGCCGGTGTCGAAGAGAAGCTGTTCCCTCATCAGATGTCGCTGGATGAACCCGGTGGTCTGGAAGAAGAGCGTCGCCTGGCCTATGTGGGGATCACCCGTGCAATGAAACAGCTGTATCTGACCTTCGCAGAAAAGCGTCGCATTTTTGGTCGCGAAACCTATCCGCAACAATCGCGTTTTATCCGCGAAATCCCTGACGAACTGCTAACCGAAGTGCGACTAAATACTCAGGTGCAGCGTCCTGTGTTTAACCGCTCACCTAAATCACCGATCCAGCGCAAAGGCCCCGAAGGGTTTTATCTGGGGCAACTGGTTAAGCATCCGAAATTCGGTAAAGGGATCATTATCAACTATGAGGGCGATGGACCTCAGGCCTCCGTTCAGATCAATTTTGAGAAGGAAGGACTGAAAAAATTAATGCTGGCTTACGCTAAGCTTGAACCAGTAACATAAGTTTTTGATTAATATAAATTTAATAAATAAAAACGGTATGCCACGCAATATAGGTATTACTGGATCTAATACAAAACTACCCTTGTAATCAATTTTTCTAACTGGTATAACCAGACCCAGCCCTAATCTCTTAAGACGGAACTCGTGAGTTAGTCTTCGGAGTTAGGGCTTTTTTATTAACTAAAAAATATAGCTAAGGGGTAGTTAAATGTCTTTTAAATTAAAGATAGCTTGCGCCGCAACACTATTGGCAATGGGCGTCACCGCTCATGGAGCTAATGGTCTCGGTAATCAGGCAAATAAAGCGCCAACCACAGCAAAAGGTAAAGAGCGCGTAATCATTAAATTTAAACCAGGGCATGGAAGCAATGTTAAATCCGCAGCGGCAAGAGCTGGCGGTGAACTTAAAGTAGACTTAAAAAAGCATGATGCTTTTGCCATTGAGGTCCCTACTCAGGCATTGAAAGGTTTACGCAATAATCCAAATGTTGAATACATCGAGCCCGATCTGACTCGTAAGTTGCTATCAACCAATCTTGATACTACTGAGGTTGAGCCATGGGGTCTGGCGCGAGTTGAAGCTGATTTAGTTTCTGATGCCAATGCTGGTAACCGTACCGTGTGTATCATCGACTCAGGTTATGACATTAACCATTCTGATTTAAGTTCGAATAGCGTTTCTGGTACCAATGATTCAGGAACCGGTAACTGGTATCAGCCAGGTGGTTCACATGGTACTCACGTGGCGGGAACTATTGCCGCAGTGGCTAACGGCTCTGGTGTTGAAGGGGTATTACCCAATGCGAATGTTAATTTGCACATCATCAAAGTCTTCAATGAGTCTGGTTGGGGTTACTCATCAGATTTGGTTAGTGCAGTAGACGACTGCGTTGCAGCCGGTTCGAATATCATCAGTATGAGTTTAGGTGGCAGCGGTTCCTCAACGACTGAGGGCAATGCCTTCTCTAACTACTACAGCAATGGCGTATTAAGCATCGCTGCAGCAGGTAACGGTGGTGACACTTCATACTCATACCCTGCGTCTTATGATGATGTCGTATCAATTGCGGCAGTTGACTCTGGTAATCAGCATGCCAACTTCTCACAACGAAATGATCAGGTTGAGCTAGCCGGCCCAGGTGAAGCAATCCTTTCAAGTGTTGCAATTGGTGACGGTTACTTAGGCCAGCTTGTTGTAGGTGGTGTGGATTATTTCGACAATGGCGTGGTTCCACAGAACTTCTATAACAGTAGCCTACAGTTTGATAATGGTGCCAACGTAGGCTCTGCTTCTGGGACATTAGGTGTTTGTTCAACCTCTGGTACCAGTTACAGTTGTCCTAGCATGGTGGGCAAAGTATGTTTGGTTCAACGTGGTGAAAACCAGGCTGATAACACCAGCTCAACAGAAAACAACTATCCAGAATATCGTGCGGTAAATGCCTGTATGGATGCCGGTGCTTCAGGCGTAGTAGTTTACAGTAATGCTGCTCGTCCTGGCTTACAGCACCCATTCCTGATCGATTTCGACAGTAAGATTGGTACCACACCAGTTGTTTCGGTTGACCGTGCAACAGGTTTGGAGCTTGCTAATCGCGCTGGTCAAAGCGTGACTATGTCGAAAGACGGTGGTCAGGATTGGGAATATTACAATGGTACGTCAATGGCAACGCCACACGTCAGTGCGGTAGCTGCATTGGCCTGGAGCTTCCATCCGAGTTGTACCGCAGCAGAAATTCGCAGTGCGCTACAAGCAACTGCCGTGGATCTGGATGTATCAGGTGTTGATAACAAAACAGGTTACGGTCTGGTGAAAGCTCAGGCTGCTGTAGACTATTTGAATGCTAGCAGTTGTGGCGGCGGTACAGAACCACCACCAAGTGGTAATGAATTGAGCAAGGGCGTAGCACTAACCAACCTAAGCGGTGCTCAGGGTTCTGAAACCTTCTACACATTTGAAGTTCCAGCAGGAGCTGCTGATCTGACTTTTGATATCAGCGGCGGTTCAGGCGATGCTGATTTGTATGTCAGATATGGCGCGGACCCAACAACCTCAAGCTATGACTGTCGTCCTTACAAAGGTGGCAACACGGAAAATTGTAGTTTCACTTCACCACAGGCCGGAACATGGCATGTCATGATTCGTGGCTATCAGGCATATTCAGGTATGAGCCTGGTCGCAGACTATGTTGATGGTGGTTCTACTCCAATCAATGACACCTTAAGCGAGTCAAACCTATCAGGTGCGCAAGGCAGCAAGCAGTACTTCACGCTTGACGTTCCAGCCGGGCGTTCAGTGGTTGATATCGTGATGTCAGGTGGTTCTGGCGATGCAGACTTATATGTTAAGTTCGGTTCTGAACCAACAACTTCAAGCTATGACTGTCGTCCATATAAGTACGGTAATAATGAGTCGTGTTCACTCACAGCTCAGGAAGGTACTTATTACATCATGCTTAGTGGCTACAGCAGCTATTCAGGTGTTAGTCTGGAAGGAAGTTCAAACTAGACTCTATAGTCAAAAAGAAAAAGGTCGCTTAGGCGGCCTTTTTTTATAGGCAAACAAATCAGATAAAAAACAATCACCAACAATAACGGTTTGTGATAAATCTATTTAGACCTAAAAAAACTAATCTTATAGTTATAGTTAATTAAATAGCTCTTATTAATTAATGCCGATATTTTTTACACTTTTGTCGATACTAACTGATACATTCCTGATAGGTTTCTTTACATTGATGATAAATTTAGCTAATTAATGGGATTAGCTAAATTATTCCTTGACGACTTTTTAATCGCTTTGCTTAAATCGGACCCACCTCATTTGCGGTAACTGGTCTTTTTAGATCGGAAGCTTAAGCAAATGATTGAGTAATCATTATTTAGATAGATTAATTAATGATTGAAAGAATTATCCAGAAAGGGGTAGGTATGTCTTTTAAAGTGAAGATGGCTTGCGCGGCCACATTATTAGCGCTAGGTTCAGCTGCACACGCTGAGCGTGTAATCGTTTCTTATGACAGCAATGGCCAAGGCCTTAAGAAAGGTCATCAAGTAAAAGTAGAAGGAAAAGGCTGGTTTGCCGTTGAGCTTGATGAGAATGGTAAAAGTGCCATCCGCGGTAAGAAAGGCTTCAAATCAATGGAAGCTGACTACAAGCGTTTCCCAATGGCTATCTATAATGATGATGCAGGTGATCCTGCAAGCCAACAATTGACGCCATATGCAATCTATCAGTCACAGGCTGATCAGCTAACATTGCAACCTGGACAAAAAGTGTGTGTTATCGATTCAGGTATCGCAGGCGGCCAAGGCGAAACTGGCGGCAAGAACTTTGACTTTGATTGGTCAGTAATCACTGGTGACAGCGATTCGGGTACTGGCGACTGGTTCACTGACGGTGGCCCACACGGTACTCACGTAGCTGGTACGGTTGGTGCAGCTGATAATGGCTTTGGTGTTGTAGGTATGGCGCCTGGCGTTCCAATGCACATCATCAAGGTATTCAATGCTTCTGGTTGGGGCTACTCATCTGACTTAGCTTACGCTGCAGAAAAATGTACTCAGGCTGGCGCGAACATCATCACCATGTCGCTAGGTGGTGGCGGTGCAAACTCAGTAGAAGAGAATGCATTCAACACTTTCACTAACAATGGTGGATTAGTTCTAGCAGCAGCTGGTAACGACGGCAACAACGTTCGTTCTTACCCAGCGGGCTATAAATCAGTCATGATGATTGGTGCTAACGATGCTAACAACAACATCGCGAGCTTCTCTCAGTTCCCATCAAACACTAAAACATCAGGTCGTGGCGGTAATCAAACCACAGAAACTGATGATGGTTTTGGTGTAGAAATTACGGCTGGTGGTGTTGATACGCTATCGACTTACCCATCGGGCGGCGCAACCATTGCCAGCTTAACGGTTGACGGTGTTGGTGTTCCTACAGCAGCAACTGACAATACAGGTTCAGTATCAGGTTCAACCTACTTCATGGGTACAGCTGAAGCGACTGATTCAGGTGCGAACGGTAAAATTTGTGTCATCGACCGTGGCAACATTTCTTTCGCTGACAAGATCAACAACTGTGGCAACTCAGGCGGTATCGGTGCGGTTGTAATCAACAACGTAGCTGGCGAAGGTGTTATCTACATGGATATTACGGGTGTTACCACCAATATCCCAGCTGTAGGTACAGCCTATGAAGATCGATCTGCAATCGTTGGCGCAACTAATGCGAGCATCAATTCAGGTGCAAGTGATTACGGTTATATGAGCGGTACTTCAATGGCAACTCCAGGTGCGGCCGGTGTAGCAGCTCTAGTATGGTCAAACTTCCCAAGCTGTACTGGTACTGAAATCCGTGAAGCGTTGAAAGCAACTGCGGAAGATCAGGGCGCACCAGGTCGTGATGACTACTTCGGTTACGGTATCGTTAAAGCGAAGAACGCTTATGATTACTTACTAGCTAACGGTTGTGCTGGTGGTGATACTGATCCAACTGATAACGCACCAGTAGCTAGTTTTGATTATTCTTGTACAGAACTAAGCTGTAGCTTTACGGATGGTAGTTCGGACGACAATGGCATTGCCACTTACAGCTGGAACTTCGGTGACGGTAATTCAAGTACAGCTGTTAATCCTAGTCATACCTTTGCTGCTGATGGTACTTACACTGTGACATTAACAGTAACCGATTCAGCAGGTCAGTCTGATAGCACTTCTCAAACTGTGACTGTTGCTGCAGGTGGTGATACAGGCGGCGATACCATCGACTTGAGCGCGAATGGTTATAAAGTAAAAGGCCGTCATAATATTGACCTGGCTTGGAGCGGCGCTACTTCAAATGACGTTGATGTCTATCGTAATGGTTCATTGATTGCTACAACAGCAAACGATGGTGCATTCACAGATTCAACTAACAATCGTGGTGGTGCTGTTTATAACTACCAACTTTGTGAAGCTGGTACTTCAACTTGTTCTTCAGAAGTAACCGTTGTCTTCTAATAAAGTTTTGTAAAGAAATGAATAAGCGGACTTCGGTCCGCTTTTTTTTGCGTATTCGCCTTGTATGCTAATGCATATCTGCATTAATAGTGCAAAATACAGGCAGGTTCATGATACAAACTGATACACAGGTGTAAGAAAGTGTTACATTTCGCATAAAACAAACTTATTTATACAATTAGTAAAATTATTGCTTGACGACTTTTTGATCACTTTGCTTTAATCGTTATCGCCTCATTTGCTATGGATGGATATTTGAGATTTGCATCTATAGCAAATGGGGCTTTTTTGTGTCCACAAGAATTCCAAGACAAGTTCTTCGAAATATTCTGAAAGATATCAAAAGAAATAATATTTTTTCCAAGACATAATTTAACCAACGAGGGGTAGGTTTAATGTCATTTAAAGTAAAGATGGCTTGCGCAGCCACATTATTAGCGCTAGGTTCAGCTGCACACGCTGAGCGCGTTATTGTTTCATACGATAGTAACGGTCAAGGCCTTAAGAAAGGCCATCAAGTAAAAGTAGAAGGTAATGGCTGGTTCGCCGTTGAGCTTGATGAGAATGGCAAAAGTGCTATTCGTGGCCAAAAAGGCTTCAAGTCAATGGAAAAAGATTTCCAACGTTTCCCAATGGCTATCTATAACGATGATGCTGGCGACCCAAGCGCGCAACAGCTAACTCCATATGCTGTTTATCAATCACAAGCTGACCAACTAGTACTTCAGTCTGGCCAGAAAGTATGTGTGATCGACTCAGGTATCGCAGGCGGCCAAGGTGAAACTGGCGGCAAAAATAACGACTTCAACTGGTCAGTAATCACTGGTGACAGCGATTCAGGTACTGGCGACTGGTTCACTGACGGTGGTCCGCACGGTACTCACGTAGCGGGTACAGTTGGTGCTGCTGATAACGGTATCGGTGTTGTGGGTATGGCTCCTGGCGTTCCAATGCACATCATCAAAGTATTCAACGCTGCTGGCTGGGGCTATTCATCTGACCTAGCATACGCTGCAGAAAAATGTACTCAAGCTGGTGCGAACATCATCACCATGTCACTAGGTGGCGGCGGTGCAAACTCTGTTGAAGAGAATGCATTCAACACTTTCACTAACAATGGTGGCCTGGTTCTAGCTGCGGCTGGTAACGACGGAAATAACGTTCGTTCATACCCAGCGGGTTACAAATCAGTGATGATGGTTGGTGCTAACGATGCTAACAACAACATCGCAAGCTTCTCTCAATTCCCATCAAACACTAAAACTTCAGGTCGTGGTAAACAAGCTACTACTGAAACTCATGACGGTTATGGCGTTGAAGTAACTGCAGGTGGTGTTGATACTCTTTCAACTTACCCAGCTGGCGGTGCTGTGATTGCTAGCCTTACAGTAGATGGCGTTGGCGTACCAACGGCAGCAACTGACAACACCGGTTCAGTATCTGGTGCGACTTACTTCATGGGTACAGCTGAAGTGGTTGATTCAGGCGCTAACGGTAAAATCTGTGTGATTGACCGTGGTAACATTTCTTTCGCTGACAAAATCAACAACTGTGGCAACTCAGGCGGTATCGGTGCGGTTGTAATCAACAACGTTGCTGGCGAAGGCGTTATCTACATGGACATTACTGGTGTAACTACTAGTATTCCTGCAGTTGGCACGGCATTTGAAGATCGTGCAGCTATCGTTGGTGCAGCGAATGCCAGCATCAATTCAGGTGCAAGCGATTACGGTTACATGAGCGGTACCTCAATGGCGACTCCAGCAGTAGCGGGTGTTGCAGCTCTAGTTTGGTCTAATCACCCAACCTGTACTGGTACTGAAATCCGTGAAGCCTTAAAAGCAACTGCGGAAGATCAGGGCGCAGCAGGTCGTGATGACTACTTCGGTTACGGAATCGTTAAAGCCAAAGCAGCGAGTGATTACATCACTGCAAACGGTTGTCAAGGCGGCGGTACTGAACCACCACCACCACCATCAGGCGGTGATCTACAAGCTTCAGGTTCTCGTGCTAAAGGCGGTAGCCAGTTGGATCTAGTATGGAGCGGTTTCTCAGGCTCTAACGTTGACATCACTATTACTTCAGGTGGCTCTACGGTCCTACAAGATACACAAGTGAATGACGGTGCAGTTTCTTATTCTGGCGCAAGCAAGAATACGACTTACACTGTGACAATTTGTGAGTCTGGCACAACAACCTGTGCAGCATCATTCCAATTATAATAACGATATTTGGTAAGTTTGAGCCCCGCTTCGGTGGGGCTTTTTTATGCACGGATGAAAAGAAATTAATGCAAATATGCATTAGAAAAACTTATTGGTATGACCTCTACACAAAATGTGAAAATTTGTTTGATTGTATCTATATATGTTGATATAAGTACTTGGCTTTCATTAGAAAAAATAATATATGAAAGCCAGTAGATTTAACTTAATTAATATACACACTAAGGGGTAGGTATATGAAAAAAACGCTAATCGCTAGCGCTGTTGGTATGGCCGTAGTGTCATTCTCAGCTTCAGCAACACAACCCACCTATTCATCAAATGATGAATTGAATGTTCAAAATCGTTGTATCGTCAGCTTCCATAACAACATTGACGCTTCCCAGGTAAAAGGGCTGGCAAAAGGCTTAGCGCAACGAGCAAATGCTTCTGTTCGTCACGTTTATCAGAACTCAATCAAAGGCTTTACCGTGAATGCACCATGTCACGCAGCAGAAAAAGCCTTTGGCGGTGATATGAATGTTAAAAGTATGAGCCCAGATGGTGTGGTTAGCGTTAGCTTTAAAGGCAAGCCAGGTGGTGGCGGTGGTGGCGGTAGCCAGACTACGCCATGGAGTGTCACGCGTGTTGGTGGTCCTGTCAGTGGTGCTGGTTATACGGCGTGGGTCATTGATACCGGTATTGATGTAGACCACACTGACTTGAGCGTTGATGCCAACCGTGGCTTCTCCGTTTTTACATCAGGTCGTGATGCGGGTGTTGACGATGGTAACGGTCACGGTACACACGTAGCCGGTACTATTGCAGCGCTAAACAACTCGCAGGACGTGGTTGGCATTGCTGCTGGTGCTACTGTAGTTCCGGTCAAAGTATTGGATTCGCGTGGTTCAGGTTCTTATTCGGGTGTTATTGCTGGTGTTGATTATGTTGCAGCAAATGCTTCTTCAGGCGATTGTGCCAATATGAGCCTCGGTGGCCCAGTAAGCCAGGAGTTAGACGATGCGGTTAAAGCTGCAGCGCAAAATTCAGGTGCTTACTTTGTCTTGGCTGCGGGTAACGACGGTGATCATGCAAACAACCATTCTCCAGCACGCGCTAACGGAAATCGTGTTTATACCATTTCGGCAACTGACTCAAATGACAATATGCCGTACTGGTCAAACTATGGTAATCCACCAGTAGACTATGCTGCTCCTGGCGTAAGTATTCTTTCTCTTCGTGCTGGTGGTGGTACTACGACTATGTCTGGTACTTCAATGGCATCTCCAGCAGCCTGTGCTGTGATCATGCTTAAAAACGGTAACCCATCAACTGATGGAACCGCCGGTAATGATCCAGACGGCAATCCAGATCCAATTATCCATCTATAGATAAGTTTGGATACTTTGGGGTAGAAACAGGCGCTCAACATGAGCGCCTTTTTTTATGAATAAAGAAAATAGTGCACTAATCAGGGCTGCTAAGCTTTGCTAACTAATGATACAAAACGCTACAAATGAAGTGGTTTTTGTAAAGCATGTCGACACATTTAGCATTATTTTTAATTATTGGTTTGTCCAGTTCACAAGAATAAAAATAATGATTGCGCAAGGAAAACTTGATTGCTATAAAAATGCAATCTGTTCACTCGAACATAAAATGAACAGTACGTAAAAATAGAAATAGAGCAATTCACAAATCCTAAGGGGTAGGTATATGAAAAAATCTCTAGTCGCAAGCGCCGTTGGATTAGCGGTACTTTCCACTTCCGCAATGGCCGTTGAACCAACCTTCTCATCAAACGATGAACTGAATGTTCAAAACCGTTGTATCGTAACTTTCCACGACAATCTTGACGCTTCACAAGTAAAAGGTCTTGCCAAAGGTTTAGCCCAACGCGCTAACGCATCCGTACGCCACGTCTATAAAAACTCAATAAAAGGCTTTACGGTGAATGCGCCATGCCATGCGGCAGAAAAAGCTTTCGGCGGTGACATGAACGTTAAAAGCATGAGTCCAGACGGTGTTGTCAGTGTTAGCTTTAAAGGCAAGCCAGGCGGCGGCGGTGGTGGTGGCGGTGGCCAAACCACACCTTGGAGCGTAACTCGGGTTGGTGGTCCAGTCAGTGGCGCAGGTTATACAGCCTGGGTCATTGATACCGGTATTGACGTTGACCACACTGACTTGAACGTTGATGCAAGCCGCGGTTTTACAGCATTTACTAAAGGTAGAGATGCTTCTGTAGATGATGGTAACGGTCATGGCACACACGTTGCCGGTACTATCGCAGCACTAAACAACTCGCAGGATGTTGTCGGCGTTGCAGCTGGTGCTACAGTAGTACCGATTAAAGTATTGGATTCGCGTGGTTCAGGTTCATACTCAGGCGTTATCGCCGGTATCGACTATGTTGCGGCAAATGCAAATTCTGGTGACTGTGTAAACATGAGTTTAGGTGGTCCTGCTAGTTCTGATGTTGATAATGCAGTAGAAGCAGCAGCGCAAAGCTCAGGTGCATACTTTGTGGTTGCAGCAGGTAATGATGGTAGTCATGCCAGCAATTACTCGCCAGCACGCGCCAGTGGTAACCGTGTTTATACCATTTCAGCAACTGACTCAAATGACAACATGCCTTACTGGTCAAACTATGGTAACCCACCAGTAGACTATGCAGCACCGGGTGTTAGCATCCTGTCTCTAAGAAATGGTGGCGGTACTACGACCATGTCAGGTACTTCAATGGCATCTCCAGCAGCTTGTGCTGTGATCATGCTGAAAAACGGTAATCCATCAACCGATGGTACAGCCGGAAATGATCCAGACGGCAATCCAGATCCGATTATTCATCTGTAAGGATTGTTGTTTAGAACTAATAATAAATAACGGATAGACGAGCTAAGGCTCAATTAAGCGCTCCTTGGAGCGCTTTTTTTATGGACGGTAGTAAAGATTATTGCTGTGGTTTTTGCTGATTTTGTGGTGCAGTGCCATACATATCCTGAGCACGTTGATAGAGCACCCAACTGGTGAAAATATATTTATCGCCGGATATAGGTTTTTGACCACGGTGGGTATGAGTAAAGCCGGCAGGGAAGATGACTAATGAACCTTGCTCAGGCTTGCTCTTAACCTGTTGATAGAAGAACTCAGTTTCGCCACCTTCTTCTACATCATTTAAATAGAACATCCAGACCAGACTACGATGCAAGCTATCCTGATGAGGATCGGTTGGATGCGGATAATGCTCAGAATGCCAATGAAAATATCCGCCTTGCCCCTTTTCGTATTTTTGCATGTTTACAGGGCCTAGACGATAAACTGTCTTGATAAATTCTCCCAGCGATGCGTCGTCCATCTTTTCGACATCGACATAGCTCAAGTTTTCCATTTCGCCTTCTTTGTTCTGATATTGAAGCGAAATGGCGCCAGCCAGTAGGAAAGGATATTGTCGAACGTAGTGAATCAAGCCGCGCAGTACAACATTCTGTAGGTGGAGCATTTCTTCCTGCCACTCATCCGGAAAGCTGGTGCAGGTGATATCAATACTATTCTTTTTTATTTTATCGACACCGGCACCTGTTTGGCCTTGATGCTTATGCTCACTCTTTTCGAATTTTTCAATACAACGCTGGCAGAATTCAGGATCTAAAGCCTGTTTGTAGATATTTATAAAACTGGACATACCAATATAACCCCATTTATTAATTTGATGCTGGTCTTTTATTAATCAAAGTTGCCATAGCCTATTATACTGGGTACATTGTTGCCAGTCCTTTTATGTAATCATGTCGACACAAAAACATAACGGTATAAATGATGAAAAGAAGAAAGTTTATTGGAGCTTTAGGTGCTGGTGCAGCAGTGGCGGGATTGGCTGCCTGCGGGGGAGCGCCGACAGAATGCAAAGACGGTCAGGTAGCAGTTAAGAAAGGTGAAAAAATTAAATGGACCATGGTTACTACATGGCCGAAGAATTTTGCCGGGCTGGGCGAAGGCGCGGAGTATTTGGCTAAATTGATCGGTCAGCTAAGCGGCGGTCGGATGGAAGTCAAAGTTTATGGTGCTGGTGAACTGGTGCCGGCACTACAGGTTTTCGAAGCAGTTGCAACTGGCGCTGCCCAGATGGGTCATGGTGCTGCCTATTACTGGTCAGGGAAACTCTCGATGTCCCCATTTTTTGCCGCGGTTCCATTTGGACTAAATGCACAGGAAATGAATGGCTGGCTATTGCATGGCGGTGGCATTGAATTATGGCGAGAGTTATACGCACCTTTCAATTTGATCCCAGAACCAGCAGGCAATACAGGTGTACAGATGGCGGGCTGGTTCAACAAAGAAATCAACTCAATGAGTGATATTAAAGGGCTCAAAATGCGGATCCCGGGTCTTGGCGGTGAGGTCTGGAAGCGAGCAGGTGGTATTCCGGTATTGATGCCGGGAAGCGAAGTTTTTACCTCGCTTGAGACTGGCGCAATTGATGCAGCAGAATGGGTTGGTCCATACAATGATTTGGCTTTTGGCTTATTCAAGGCAGCTAAATACTACTATTACCCAGGCTGGCAGGAACCGGGTTCAACGTTGGAAGCACTGATCAATAAAGAAGCCTTTGAAGCACTGCCGCAGGACTTGCAGGATGTGGTTCGTCACGCCTGCCGTGTGACTAACGCAGATATGTTGGCGCATTTCACCTCAGAAAATAATAAGGCACTGCAAACCTTAGTCAACAAACATGGCGTGCAACTGAAAGAGCTACCAAAGGATGTACTTAATGAGCTGCAAACGATTTCGGAAGCAATGATAGAAGAGCAGGCCAAGACCGAACTTGATCAAAGAATTCTCAAATCGTTTAAAGAATTCCGCGATCAGGCCAAGAGCTGGCACGAGGTTTCAGAAGTCAGTTATTACCGCGGTCGAAAATAACACAATAAAATAAGGCGCTATTGGGCGCCTTATTTTTTGCAATTATCGGGTAGCTCCGCAACGGAAATATTCTCTAAAAGAAGCTGTGAGAATATGGTTGATGCTCGCTCAGCATCTCCGCTGGTGAAGTATCGAACATACTCCTGATCTTTAAAGTTCAGTAAGTCATGTTCTGCCAGAACTCGGGTTAACTGTAGCGAAACGGCATCGGCTGTGTGAATGATTTGTAGTTCCTGATTTCCTGCTACCTGTTGTGAGGAAATTTTGCGCATCAGTGGAGCAAGAAATGGGTAATGGGTACAACCCAGAACAAGAACGTCAATATGCTCATCAATCATTGGCTGCAGGTATTTCTCAACCAATTGGAAAGCTTCAACGCTGTTTAGGTCACCACTCTCAACTAGTTCAACAAATCCCTCGCAGCTGGACTCAAATACTTTTTTATCTTTGGCGTATTCAATTAACAGCTTCTGATAGCGGTCGCTTTTAAGTGTGTTGTCAGTGGCAAAGACTCCAATCTTACCTGAGCGTGTCGCCAGTGCAGCTGGCTTTATCGCAGGCTCCATGGCAATGATCGGAATATCAAATTCCTTTCGCAGCCACTCTGCCATAACCGCTGTTGCCGTATTACAAGCAATGACCATTGCTTTGGCACCTTGCTCAACAAAGAAGCGGGCAATGTGAGTACAGCGTTTATGCAGTATCTCCTTAGGTAATCGACCATAAGGTGCATAGGCTGAGTCGGCCACATACAATAAGTTTTCATTGGGCAGGTGATCGCGAATGGCTTTGAGAATTGTTAGCCCACCCACGCCTGAATCAAATACGCCGATTGGTGCCTTACTCATCGGAATAAGCCCCTTCTCATCCACTGACGTAGGCTGGTAGCCATGTAGCCAGTGATGGCCATGCAGCAATCATAATCAGCACCACTATTTGGATGACGATGAATGGTATTACGCCACGGTAAATCTGCGAAGTACGAATGGTACGTGGCGCGACACCGCGCAGATAGAACAGAGCGAAACCAAAAGGCGGTGTCAGGAATGAGGTTTGCAGATTGATGGCAATCAATATACCCAACCAGATTGGATCGGCACCCATCATTAACAGCACCGGCCCGACAATTGGCACAACCACAAACGTGATCTCAATGAAATCAAGGATAAAGCCCAGTAGGAACATCACCAGCATAATGATCAGTAATGCGGTAAATAGTCCACCCGGAAGATCGGCAAAGAACTGGTGAATCAAATCGTCGCCACCGTACATACGGAATACTAGCGAGAAGATAGAGGCACCAATAAGAATCAGGAATACCATGCTGGTGGTCTTAACTGTTGAACGCATAACATCTTTAAGACGTGCAAAAGTTAATTGGCGACGAATGATAGCCAGCACAATTGCACCCAGCGCACCGATAGCTGCGGCTTCTGTTGGAGTGGCGAAGCCATACAGAATGGAACCCAGTACCGCCACAATGAGAATCAGGGGCAGTGATAAATTGATTAAGGCTTTCCAGATCACGCTGCGCATATCGACCGAATCGTCGAACTCAATGGCCGGAGCGGCATTAGGCTTGCGCCAGGCAACAAATGCAACGTACAGCATGTAACCAACCACCAGAATCATGCCCGGAATAATGGCGCCCATAAACAAGTCACCAATTGAAGCCACTTGCTCAGTTTGAAGGCCCATACTTTTGGCTTGTGTCATGGCGTTAGCCAGAACGTCACCTAGCAGAACAAGAACAATAGAGGGTGGAATAATCTGGCCGAGAGTACCTGAGGCGCAGATAACACCGGTTGCCAGTTCTGGCTGATAACCGCGTTTAAGCATCGCTGGCAAAGACAGCAAGCCCATGGTCACAACCGTTGCACCAACAATACCGGTACTGGCTGCCAATAACATTCCGACAATCGTTACTGCAAAGCCCATGCCACCACGTAATTTGCCGAACAGAGTAGCCATCGAGTCGAGAAGATCTTCGGCAATCTTGGTTCGCTCCAGCATTAAACCCATAAAGATAAACAGCGGCACTGCGATCAGCGTGCTGCGCTCCATGATTTTATAGAGTCGACCAGGAAGGAAATTAAGCTGGATCGGATCCAGCATGCCAGTGCTGGCACCAATCGCTACGAAGATAAGAGAGACCCCTGCCAAAGATAGAGCAACCGGATAACCCCACAGTAGCACCAGACACACTGACAAGAACAACAGCAATGGCATTAAGGTGAAAATTGAATCAGCCATGCTTCATCTCCTGATCACCCGTTACCTGTGGAACCGCTTCAGTGTCCTCATCGGTTCCATGTGGTAATGCTTTCCAACCTAACAGGTAGGCCATGTTGTGCAGGAATTGGGCCGTCCCCTGGATAACCAGAGTAATGGGAAGAGCCAACAATAAAGTCTTGAGCATATAAAGGTAGGGCAGACCGCCAGGCTGACTTGAGCCCTCTTTGATCTTCCAGTTGAAAATGACGTAATCGAGGCTATAGATAATCAGGAACACACACACCGGCAACAACAGAATCAGAAATCCAGCCATATCAACCAGTGCCTTGGTGCGGTGCGAAAAACGGTGATAGAACACATCCACACGAACATGGTCATGGTGTTTTAAGGTATAGGCAGCGCCAAGCATAAAGACGATAGCGTGCATATAGGTGACGGATTCTTGTAGCGGAATTGCACTAAAACCGAAAACATTGCGCAGCAGCAACACAGCAACCACGACCAGCACCATAAACAGGGTCAGCCAGCTGATCAGCTTGCCTGTCCATTCAGTAAAACTTTCGAGGATATGTATTAGCGCAAGAATAGGGCGTTTGACCATAATCCTGACTCTTAAATTTACGTTTATTAAGCACTAAATGAAAATTTAGGCACGGCTTATCCACAGGTTTGAATAAATATTAACAAACCTGCATGTTCATAAGGTTCTTTTAATTGGCTTTGTAAGCGCCTGAAAATACTGAGAAAATCGACGAAGGATAGATTCCCCAAAACCTATATAGGTGATTTATTATATGTTTCTCAGTTTCCCCAAAAAGTTTTCACCAAAGTTATCCACAGAAATGTCCATGCTGTGGATAAAAAATAAGCAAAACTCGAGCTGTTTAAGATACTCCAAAACAGCCCAAAGATCCAATAGCTGAGAATGTAAAAACTTACAAATTTTCCAGGCCAGTTACACTTATTAAATATCTCTAGTAAATTGCGTGGAATAAAATGAGTTTGCCAGCGTTACACTCATAAGCCATGACTGAAATTAACACCTGGTCAGGCGGGAAACACGCATGATGGGCGTGGAGTGATATCAGAAAATCTGGTCATTGATATAAAAAATCAAAGGACAATACAAAAGGGTAATCTTATGAATTTAGCAATAAACAGCGCCTTATTGAGCCTGGTAATGGTCGCAAGTCCATTAGCGATAGCTGATGTGGATAAAAAGGCAGCGGAACAACTAAGCGAACAAAGCTCACAACAACTCAGCCAATACTTTGAAACTCTGGCGGATAATGGTCGCTTTATCGGTACCGCAGCCATCTATCTTGATACGCAGCCACTCTATCAAATAACCATTCAGCCGAGTAATAAAGCCGACAATGGGTGGTCATTGAGTGCAAACCAGGAATTAAAATATAAAATTGGCTCAATCAGCAAGACCTATGCATCCGCCATCATTTTTCAGCTGATAGAAGAAGGCAAACTGACGCTCGACACCAAGCTTGCAAAGTTCTATCCGAAAGTTAAAAACGCAGACAAGATCACCATCAAGCATCTACTCAACCACCAATCCGGAATATTCAACTACACCAACGAGCCAGGCTTTAGTGACTATGTCTTTAAACCAAAGGATAAAGATTTTCTAGTTAGCAAAATTGAAAGTTTCGACTCAGTGTTCGAGCCGGGAGAGAAAGCTGAATACAGTAATAGTGGTTACTTACTCTTAGGATTCATCGCAGAAGATATCGAAAACAAGCCCTACGCTGAAATTGTCAAAGAACGTATCAGCAAGCCCTACAACCTGAATGACACCTATTATGGTGACGACATCAAAGAGCGTAACGGCGAAGTACACTCCTACGAATACAAAGGGCGTTGGGGCAAGATGGCGCAGTGGGATATGTCTATCCCCGGAGCTGCCGGAGCGCTGGTCTCGAATGCCGACGAACTCAATAAGTTCATTAACCTATTATTCGATGGCAAAATCATCAAAAAGGAAAGCCTCAAAACCATGACCACCATGGACATGAAATATGGGCTTGGCATCTTCGAAACCAGTTATGGCGAGGACGACAATAAACTTGAGGGCTATTGGCACAATGGCGGCATAGAAGGCTTTAGAACCCATCTGGCCTATTACCCAGAAAAGGATCTCAGTATAGTGCTGCTCTCCAATGGCCTTCGTTATGACATGCGTGAAATCTACGAAGCCATGTTGGACGCCTATTCTGGTAAACCCATTGAAGAACCCACCTTCCCAGAGCCGCTGAAACTGACCGAAGAACAACTGAAACCGTTAGCAGGTAACTACAGCAGTGAAACTTTCCCGCTGGATATTAACGTCAGCATCAAAGACGGCCAGCTCTATGCTCAGGCAACTGGACAGGGTGCATTCCCACTAGACGCCTATCCGGATGACAAGTTTGAATACATACAAGCAGGTATTGAAATGCGTTTTGACCGCGATACTGAACAGTTTGTCCTGATGCAGGGAGGACAAGGTTATGCCTTTACCAAAGAAGGAGCGACTAAAAAGAAAGGTTACCAAGTCCCGCAAACTGTGCTTGAACAATATACCGGAGTTTATGGTTCGGAAGGCTTCCCGCTTGATCTGGAAATCAAAGTCAAAGATGGCAGCCTCTATGGACAGGCCACCGGCCAATCCGAATTCCCGCTAACTGCTGAAAGCGAAACCCGCTTCCGCTTCAAGCTGGCAGGTATCGTCATTAACTTCGAAGCTGACAAAAGCCAACTCACCATCACCCAGCACGGTAAAGATACGGTGCTTACGAAAAAATAGCAGGCACTATCTATTTGTATCGATAGGGGCGGGCCAATGTGCCCGCCCTAATTATTGTTTCGTACTTGTGGAAGAGCGTGACCAAAGGAATACGATTAGGAAGAACATAATATAAGAAAAGGCAATCAACCAGAGAAATGTCATTCTGAATTTAATTCAGAATCTGCTCTTAAGTCTGTTATGCATGCTTGTAAACAAGAAGCAATACTAATAGAGTCTAACAATATTAAAGGCGTTAAAATTTTTGGTGCAGTACGTAGGACTTCCCTAGGACAGGCTCTGCGTAATGACAACTCTCAAAGATATTAATAAGTGAAAATATAATGATAAAAGTAGCAGTGATATTTCACTCCGTAACCGGTACAACAAAACAATTAGCCGAAGCAGTCACTGCGGGTGCTTCGTCTGTACCGGGCAATGAAACAATGAGTTTTGAAATAGTAGGCTCGGATATAGTTGAAGGTCGATACAGGAACAGTGAAATATTGGAAGTCCTAAATGATGTTGATGCCATGATTTTTGGAACTCCAACCTATATGGGTTGTGTCTCGGCTCAGTTTAAGGCTTTTGCGGATGCAACTGGAGAGTTGTGGGCTGAAAAACGATGGGCAGATAAATTTGCAGCAGGCTTTACCATCGGTTCAAACTTAAGTGGCGATCAGCTTAATACTATCCAGTACTTGCAAATCTTTGCTAATCAACATGGGATGTTATGGGCCAGTCTTGATATCCCCGGTAACTTCGACTCGGAAAATAGAAATAGGCTGGGCGCGCAGTCTGGGCTGATTGCCCATTCGAAAGATGGTGAGCTGCACGAAACAGATTTGATTACAGCTCACTACCTCGGACAGAGAATCGCGAAGGTTGCTAGAAAGTTTGCATCAGAAAAATAGGTATCATTAGATGTAGCAGATCGGCAGGCCAATGGCTGAAAAAAGTGATTACTTAAAAATGAAGTGACCATTAGTTGGTATATGCTTCATAGAACACAAATACAAGGGATAAAATGGAAGGAACAATTAAATTAATACTAGTCACAGCCTTAGGAGTAATTTCCGCTGGAATCTATTTTTATCTATTGCTTGTTAAAAAGTCAGCTTTAGTCCAACCACCATCATTGATTGTAGTGGTTGGTTTGATTTTTATAGCGGTGATAGGTGGGCTGATTAGATACTCACAAATTAATGATCAGCCCATGACTGGTCAGCATATATTTGAAATAGTTCATTTTGCATTACTACTGCCAAGCATCGCTATAGGAGTGGCTATACTTAGATCTTTTGGGACTTATCTTGGTAGATATCAAAAGTCTAAATTAGAAAAAAACGATGATGAGTGAGTATCAAGGCAACTGATAATCAAATTCGTAAAAGTGTTTACCATCTTCAATATAAATATTCATCTGACCAGAAAGGCCAGCTAACTCGCCGACGCCAGAGTCAGGTATCACTTCAAGCGTTAATTTCTCAGCACCTAATTCCATAACACCATAATGCTGTAAAACAAAGCTGCCCTGCTTTCCTTCGAGCGAGCCCACTACCTGTTCAATTGCGACATACCCGGCAGAGCCTTTGATTGGGGTCATGATACTGAGCATTTCGCCATTACTGGTGGCCTCTAATGGGCCGGAGAACTCTTTTTCAATCGACATGCGCCGAAAGGTCATGCTGTCAGTGCCATTAATGTTTGATTCTAAAGGGTTTAGCGTTACTGTAAAACTTCCGTTGATTTGCATAGTAACCTCTGGCTCATCTGAATTATCAACAATGTAGTACAAGCCAGTAAGGACATCAAGCAAGAAAGTTTAGCATCAAATTGTATCTTTCAGATATATTTCACATTTTTCTAGTTTAGATGGCGGCTACAAGCTGTTAGACTTGCACGCTTTGTAAAACCCCATAACAGAGCGTTATCGAGTGCATGGAGCTGAACGCGTCTAATTTACAGGCCCCCCAGCAAGGATTGCTTAGTACCCGTCTAGAGCAACAGCCTGTTGCTGTGCCTGATTTACAGCAGTTTGAAGATTTGATTACCCGATTGGTAGTGGAGATCGACGAGTGTCTGAATAAGGTGGTTAATACCATTCTGCATCATCCGAAGTTTCAGAAACTCGAGGCGGACTGGCGGGCGGTAAGTTATCTTTGCCATGAAAAGACGCGCTATAGTAACAAGCGAAAGATTAAAATAAAGCTGTTGGATGTGAGTTTTCATGCGCTGGCCAAAGATCTGGGTAAAGTGCTGGACTATGAGCAGAGCGAAATCTACAAAAAGGTCTATGAGGGGGAGTATGACAGGCCTGGTGGTGAGCCATTTTCCCTGTTGATCGGTAGCTACAAGATTCAGCTGCAACGCAGGCCGGGCATTATCAGTGATATCGAAGTGCTGAAATTGATGGGCAAGATAGCCGTAGCATCATTTGCCCCTTTTATTTGCAATACCAAGGCCGAGTTCTTCGGCATTGACAGCTTTACTGGTCTACACCCAAATCTGAAATTAAAGGATTTGTTTCGGCAGAGTGAATATCGCGAATGGAACAGCTTGCGAAACGAAGCGGAAAGCCGTTATCTGGGATGCGTCATTCCTGAGATATTAATCCGAAAGCGTTACCAGAAAAGTCTCTACAACAATCAATTGTTATTTGAAGAAACCATTGAGCATGAGCGTGAAAGACTGTGGGCTAATGGCTGTTTTGCCTTTGCAGCGGTGACCATGCGCGCTTTTGCGGAATATGGGTGGTACGTAACAATTCGTGGTATGAAGCGCGATCAGGTGGGTGGTGGCTTGGTAGATGGGCTGCCCTATGAAGAAAACTCCGATCTGGTGATAAAGATTCCGCCAGTCAGCGCCTGGATTCAGGAGCGCCAGGCCAGAGCTCTGGAAGCCAGTGGTTTTATTCCGATAACTATTATAAAGCATACCCCCTATCTGTTATTCCAGAGCAACTACTCAATCTTTGAAGTGAAAGAGCAGGAGAGCACTTCGAACAAGCTGGCGGGAATGCTGCAATATATCTTATGTGTTTCAAGATTCGCGCATTACATCAAAGTTATAAGCAGACAAAAGATTGGCAAGTTCTTAAGCGAGGAGGAGTGTGAGCAATATTTGGAGCGTTGGTTGCGACAATATGTTTCCGCCAGTCAGAGCACCTCGATGGAACTTAAAGCCAAGTATCCGTTACGAGCAGCACAGATTAAGGTTGCAGCCAAACATAACAGTCCAGGAAGCTTTGAGTGTCAGATGATGATTGAGCCGCACTATCAGCTCGATGGCATCGAAAGCAAAATCACCTTTACCACAGAAATTAAAAATAGCGAGTAGAACATGGAAAGTTTGTGGGAAAGATTAATCGGAAAAGAGATCAGCAGTGAGCAGGATTGGTTAGCAAAGTCGATCTGTGAAGACCTGAAAAGAATGTTGAATACACGAAAGAGTCTGCTTTTGTCAGATGAACAATTTCCAAACGTTAAAAAGTCAATTCTTAACTATGGCATTAATGACTTCAGCTTTGGCAGTGTGGGGACCGAAGAGGAAAGAAAGGAGCTGGCAAATCAGATCCATCAGGTCATCAGAGAATATGAGCCGCGCATAGAAAATATGATTATCGAAATACTCGAAAACAAAAGTAAAGAAGACCGAGTCTTACGTCTGGATATTAAGGCGGAATTAAAAACTAAAGAGCAGATAAATATCAGAACCAATATTGATGTTATGGAAAACGCTAGCGAAATAAAGGAGCTCTATCATGAGTGACAGATTGCTGAGCTACTTTGAGCGTGAACTAGAATCTATCAAACAGGAAGCGGTGGAATTTGCCAGGGCAAACCCAGGCCTGGCACCAAATCTTGGAATCAATGAAAAAGGCATCGACGATCCGAACGTTAATCGATTGATTGAATCGGTAGCTTTCTTAAATGCAAAGATCAGTAAGAAGCTGGATGATGGTGTTGATGAGCTGGCTGAGTCGATCTTGGGGACGCTATATCCAGATGTGGAAGCGCCATTTCCGGCAACTGCGACCATGAAGTTTAATTTAGACGGCAGTCTTACTACCGCGACTCAAATCAATAAAGGCGAATTAATTAGCATAGCCGGTGATAAAGGTGAGGAGTGGACTTTTACCACTGCTGCCAGCGCAGAGCTGGCGCCAATAGATATTGCAAATGCAACCTATAGCGGGCTGCCTTTTGAAAAACCAGAGTACAGTGATAGTGATAAGATTAAAGCAAAGTTGACTATTGATTTTGCAGTGCAAAAAGAAGTGGCTAAAGATGAATTTATAGTGATAAATGAAATTAATCTAAAGCTGAATGATGAGCCGAGAATCAATAGTCTGTTATATCAAGCGTTAGCAAAAGATGCAGTTTGCATTGAGTGTGATTATGGCGATAAAAGAAAACTGTTAGGGAAAGAGACAATCAAAAAAGGTGGCTTTGATTCCGATTTGAGTTTGTTGCCTAAAAGTTATCAGCAGCTGGACTCCATGCAACTGGCCCGCGAAGTATTAAATTCGAAACAGAGCTTCGAGCATTTACTACTGGATCACCTGGAAATTGAATTAAAGGCAAGCGAGAAACTGGTCGTAAATTTTTATTTGCTGACCGACAATCCAGAGCTTGAGCAAGCTATAAATCATGAAAGTTTCGCCTATGGCTGTCTGCCGGTGGTTAATTTATTCCAGAAGGCTGCAGAGCCCTATAAGTTAAAGGGCAATGAGACGCGTGAAGTTGAGGTGCGCGGTAGTAAAGGGGAAGCGCTTGAAGTCTATAAAGTCGACAGAGTGGATTATTTACAGGGAAAGTCCGAGCGGAAAACTGTTGCCGCCGCATATCAACCGGGGGATAAGCAGGAAGGTGCATTGAGATGGTCTGCTAAGCGGATTCATAAATCTGCACAGCAGGGAAGTTACAGCAAAACAGTGCTCAGTATTTTGGGTGATGAGGAGCAGGATGATTACATCATTTGCCCTATGGTTTGGGTAAAGAACCATAAGGATATTAGCCGGGTGATCAATCGAGCCCAACAATTGGAGATACAGTTTCATGAAGCGCATTCAGAATTGAAGTCTATTGAGTTGATTGAAACAGTGCGTGCCGAAAAAAGTGTAGAGCACAATGGACAGGCGCGATGGACACTGTTGAAGAAAACCGGCATTGGCCACATCACAACCAATGGTGTCCCAGCATTACAAGAAATTCTGCAGCAAGCAAATATATACAAAGATAATCAAATCAATTTAATGATTGAAGCGATTACAGAGTGCAACACAGAACGAATCGTTAAACGAGCTTTTGATAAGAAACATTCCGGTTTTATTAATGGACAAAAAGTGAAGATACAAATATCAACAGAGCCATTTGGCAACTTTAGTCTCTATCTGTTTGGCCTGGTAATAAGTCGTCTATTAACGGAGCTAACGGCAATAAATAGTTTTACCGAGTTGAAGATTGTGACTAGCGGACAGCAAAGGCAAGAGCTCAACTACCCGGCACGAATGGGGCAGATACAGTTTATATAAAGGGGCGAGAATGATTAGACAAAGTGATGTGCTTGATTTGCACCGTGCATTATCGGAACAGGTACATCTCGGTTTAAATTTACTTGATGCCTATAGCCCGCTACCGGAGATCTTTAGTCAGGACATACTGCAAAGCATTAAGGATCAGGGGACAGGAGCAGATGCTTTTCTGCTGATGCTGACCAGGCGATTGAATCAACTTTTAGCAAAGGGCAAAAAGCGTAGTCAGCTAGCAACTGAATTAAAGCACACGGTTAATGAGCTGGACGTCACAAGTAGCTTGTACCAGACCAGAATGGTATCAGCTAATAATGACAAAACTGCTACCTATTATTGTGGCCTGATGCCAACCACCGTTAATACAGCTGCTGCACTTAAAACAGTTATTGAGCATTGGTTGGTGGATTACATCAAGAAAGTTGAGATTCAAGAGTTCGTCGGTAGTTGGTTGGCCATACCTGATGAGCAGAAAAGTCGACTAGGTAAAGCTGGTAGCTTTAACCGACTGGGATTGGATGTAATGCTGGGTGAAAAGCAATGGAACTATGAGCAGAAGCTTGTCATTCGGATGTATGTTAAAGACCAGCTGGAGCAGCACAAGTGGCAGGAAATGAAACAACAGGCGGCGGTTATTAAGCAGATGGTTCATAGCTATCTGGACTCTGCAATTGAATATCAAGTAGTAGCAGTGATTAATCCTCAACTCGGTACAGCAATACAATTGAATTCGGCAAATGGTGGCTCAAAGTTAGGCACTGATAGCTGGCTTGGCAATTTGAATGAAACAACTCAAGTAGTTTTATAAAAAGGAAACGACAATGGCAAATACAGAAATACGGAATTTAATCGAGAAGTTAAATGATGAATGTAAATCTTCGCTGGAAAAGGCGGTGGCAACCTGTTTTAGCAAGACCCATTATTATGTGGAAATACAGCACTGGTTAATTGAGCTGTTAAAGAGTGAAACCAATGATGTGCATGAGATTTTAAAATATTTTGCAGTCAACAGCGATCTGTTAGAGCAAGACATTTTACAAGCGGAGCAGCAGTTTAAAACCGGCAATGGCCATGCTCCGGCATTGTCTGAATACCTGATGAAGATGATACAGAAGGCCTGGGTTTCTGCTTCGATCAATCAGCAAAGTACTAGCGTTCGTTCAGGACATCTATTTTTAGTGCTGTGCAATGATGACAGCCTGGCGTTCCTGATGTCGGGTATGAGCAAGGAGCTGAGTAAGATTGATTGTGCAGAACTGGAGGCTGACTTTACCAGCATAGTATCCGGCAGTAGTGAGAATATTAGTAGTCAGACACAGGAAACAGCAGCGAAAAAAGCCGGCAGTCAAAAAGCACTTGAGCAATATACGATTGACTTGACTCAGCAGGCGCAGGCTGGAGAGCTTGATCCGGTTTTAGGCCGAGAAAATGAGGTCAGACAGATGATCGATATTCTAACCAGACGTCGCCAGAATAATCCGATCCTGACGGGTGAGGCAGGGGTCGGTAAAACGGCTGTGGTAGAAGGTCTGGCACAAAAAATTATAAGCAAAGAAGTCCCAGAGGTTTTGCATAACGTATCGATCCGAGTGTTGGACATGGGTTTGTTACAGGCGGGTGCGGGCGTTAAAGGTGAGTTTGAGAATCGTCTGAAGCAGGTAATTGCTGATGTTAAGTCATCCATCAAGCCTGTAATCCTGTTTATTGATGAAGCGCATACCATGATTGGAGCCGGTGGAGCAGAAGGCCAGAATGATGCAGCAAACCTGTTGAAACCTGCGCTAGCCAGAGGTGAGTTAAGAGTCATAGCTGCCACCACCTGGGCCGAATATAAAAAATTTTTTGAGAAAGATGCCGCACTTTCTAGACGCTTTCAGGTAGTCAAAGTAGAAGAGCCCGATGTAAATACAGCGATAGATATTATGCGTGGCGTTTCTGAAGTGATGGCAAAACATCATAAGGTGCATATTCTTGATGAAGCCTTGACCAGTAGTGTTCTGTTGTCCCAGCGTTATATTCCTTCAAGACAGTTGCCTGATAAATCAGTGAGCCTACTTGATACTGCATGTGCCCGAGTAAATCTGAGCCAGAATGCCAAGCCTGCATTGATCGAAGCAAGTGAGAAATCCATAGAAAGCTGGCAAAAAGAATTAGCCATCTGTGAAATGGAGGCAACTCATGAGGAGCGAATAGCAGAACTCAAGGCATTGATTGAGCAAGAGCAAAAGACACTACAAGGTTTAAACGAGAAGTGGCAGGCAGAGCTTGCAATAGTCAAAAAGATTCATGCTTATCACGAGCAGGAAGATAAAAAGCCAGAGCAGCTGGAAAAATTAAGAGCTGAACTTGTGTTTGTGCAACAAGGAAGCCCTATGGTCTTTGAAACGGTCAATGAGGCAGTTATTGCGGCCATCGTTTCGGACTGGACCGGAATTCCAGTGGGCAAAATGAAAAAGCAGAATATCAATCAGGTACTGGAACTGGAAGAGCAGCTGACTGAGCGTGTACGTGGACAGGATCTGGCCCTTAAATCGATTGCGCAAAGTATGCGTGTTTCAGCTGCAAAGTTGATGGATCCAAACAAGCCACGCGGCGTGTTCATACTCGCTGGCCCAAGTGGTGTAGGTAAAACAGAAACTGCTTTAGCCCTGGCTGAGACCCTTTATGGTAGCGAGAGAAACGTGATAACCATCAATATGTCTGAATTTAAAGAAGAGCATAAGGTATCACTATTAATGGGATCGCCTCCGGGTTATATCGGTTACGGTGAAGGCGGTATCCTGACCGAGGCAGTAAGACGTAATCCCTATTCAGTGATACTGTTGGATGAGATGGAAAAGGCTCATCCGGGCGTGCAGGAAGTTTTCTTCCAGGTCTTTGATAAAGGCATGATGAAAGATGGTGAAGGCCGAGATATCGACTTTAAAAACAGCGTAATCCTGATGACGACCAATGCCGGCACCGAAACCATGATGGATTATTCGCGCTTAGAGGCTGATGATGAAGAAGAAATTGTCGAGACGTCACCTGAGCAGGAATATGAAGAACTGACTCAGGTTCTGCATCAGGATTTACTGCGCTACTTCAAGCCCGCCTTCCTGGGGCGCACCACTTTGCTGGCGTATAAAGCTCTGGAGCAGGATATCCTGCGAGATATCACCAAGATTCAGCTAGCAAGAGTGAGTGAACGGGTCAAGGATTCCTACAAGGTGAGCTGCACATTTGCTGATGAGCTGATTGAGAACATCGTCGAACGCTGTACAGAAACGGATTCAGGCGCTCGTAATATCCAGAAAATTATTCAGCAAAATATCCTGCCACAAATTTCGAATTATTTCCTCACTCGTCTTTTACAGGAGGATGAGTTGAAGGATGTTGTCGTACTGCTGAAAGATGGAGAGCTGGAGATAAGTACGGAGTCATATTTACCAGTACAGGAAGCCAATCAGCAGCAATCGGCGGAATTGGCTGCACAATAATATGACCTACTTCAAAAAACACTGCGATCAGTAAAAAAAGAGTTGAAAAATTTGAAGTAGGCGATAGTATCTCGGATGTATCTGATATATCAGGTCGCAAATGATGCTTTTTTAAGCGGAATATAGTCAAAACAAAAAAGGAGTAATATTCATGTCAATTTTCATGAATTATGACAACATCAAGGGTGAAGCTACTGCAAAAGGACACGAAGATTGGATTGATGTCCTATCAATCGATTGGGGTGTTCAGCGTGGTATTACTGCTCGAGTAGGCACCAGCAAGGATCGTGAAGCTACTTCAGCGGACGTTAGCGAGTTACGTGTAACTAAATACATGGACAACACAACGCCATACTTATTTAAAGAGGCTTGCGTTGGTAAAGGTAAGAAAGTTGAGTTACACCTTACTAAAACAGGCGATACTCTAGAAAGCTACATGGAGTATATATTGAGCGACTGCATGATTAGTGGCTATCGTGTGAATTCTGATGGCGAGCGTCCAGTTGAAGAGATTACACTGAGCTTCACTAAGCTTGAACAGAAATACACGCCTTACGACGATGACCATAAAGCTAGTAGCCCAATTAGCAATGGTTATGATGTTGCTAAAGCTTCTATGATGTAAAACAGATACGGCACAGCATTTGCTGTGTCGTATTTTTTCCCAGTACCATTTAATGTATACAAGGATCGTTAATGGGTCTCTTCGAAAAATTCTCACAAACCAACCGATTAATCCGCATTGACACTGAGCTTGGAAGTGACAAATTGCTGTTGACCAAGGTAGAAGGTCATGAAGCATTATCCAGACCATATCAGTTTTCTCTTACCTGTCTGTCGCAGTTGTCAGCCATAGAGCCGAATAAGTTGATGGGTAAAGTAATCGACTTTAGCTTTGAATTGAATGACGGAGGGGAGCGAGCCTTTAATGGTATCGTTTGTGAGTTAAGGCATCGGGGTAAGATCTCGGACACCCTGTATCAATATGAATTAAAAGTAGTGCCGCAACTGTGGCTATTATCGCAGCGTACAAACATCAGGATCTACCAGCACAAAACCATCCCACAGATAGTGGAACAACTACTGTCTGAGCATCAGGTGGTGTTCGAGTCTAAATTAACTGCCAGCTATCCGGTACATGAATATTCTGTGCAATATCAGGAAACCGATCTGGACTTTGTGCAACGATTACTGGCCGAAGCCGGGATTTTTTATTACTTCAAACAACAAACTAATCAGCATCAGCTGATCTTGCTGGACGATAAGAATCAATATGATAGTGAAGGCAACGGTCTGCTAAGCCAGAGCTATGGCACCCTTGAGTCAGAACATTTCAGCGAATGGCAAACCAGTAGCCAGCTGCTGCCCATCAAATACAGTAGTAATGGCTATGACTTTAAGCATCCTGCCAGCTCATTAAGATCAGACCGCGAGCATTCTGAGAATGAAGTTCTAGATGCTAACAATATGGAAGTCTACCGCTATCCGGGTGACTATCAGAACAAATGTGATGGACAAGCCGAAACAGCAAAACGACTTGAGGCCATTCAGAAGCATCAACTGCAAGTCTATGCCGAAAGTAATATTCGAGATCTGAAAGTCGGTCATGTTTACTCCATAGTGAAACATGAAAACATCAACGAAGTAGGAAACAGCTATCTGGTCACCGAGCTGGAATACTATGCTGAAGATGATAGTTATAAGAATTCGAGCGAATCTAAGCAGGAAATTAAAAATAAAGCACAGCTGATACCTGCAGAGGTACAATTCAGACCGGATGTAAATAACCAGAAACCTTCGGTCAAAGGCCTGCAAAGCGCGGTCGTAACTGGACCAGAAGGCGAAGAGATTTATACCGACCAATATGGGCGCGTTAGAATCCAATTCCACTGGGATCGAGAAGGGAAAAAAGATGAAAATAGCTCGTGCTGGGTGAGAGTATCGCACCAGTGGGCTGGCGCAGGATTTGGAGGCATCAATATCCCGCGCATTGGACAGGAAGTTCTGGTTGAATTTGAAGATGGTGATCCGGATAAGCCAATAATTACTGGTCGAGTGTACAACGCGCGTAACATGCCACCTTACCAGCTACCTAATAACAAGACTCAAAGTGGTTGGGTGTCACGTAGTACGCCAGACGGCACAAAAGACACAGCTAATGAAATCCGCTTTGAAGATCGCAAGGGAGCAGAGCATCTGTTGATTCATGCAGAGCGCAACCAGAGTATTGAGGTGGAAAATGAAGAGTTCCATTGGGTAGGTAAAAATAGAAGAAAAACCATCGATAATGATGAAACAGTAGAAGTCAAAAATGACCGCAAAGAAAAAGTTGGTAATGATGAAGAAGTAGAAATTGGCAATAACCAGACCCTGCAGATTGCCAATAATAGTGTGCTTAAGGTTGGCAAGAACCGAACCGTTGAAATTGAAAAAGATTCTATCAATACGGTCAACAATCATCAGAAAGATTATGTCTATGCTAACCACTCGCAAGAGGTTGGTGGCCATTATAAACACAAAGTTGCTGGTAAATATACACTGGAAGCAGTGGAAAAAATCTTTACTAGAACTAACAAATTCCTATTAGAAGTTTCGGATACATTAGAAATCGCGGGGCCGGGCGGAAGCATTATAATTGATAGCAGTGGCATTACCATAGAAGGTAAAGAAATTAACATTAAAGGGTCTGCTATCAATCTTGGCTCAGGTTCAGCAAGCCAGATCGAAGCCTTAAAGGGTGCGGCCAATGAAGGTTTACCATTCTGTGAAGAGTGTGAAAGCAATAGCTAATCGAAAAGCAAGGATTGGCGATGTTGAGCAAGCAGATAGTATGCAAACATTCATTGAGTAGAGCAGGCCTGAAAGAGCAGTTAGAAAAAGCCAGCCTTGGGATAAAAAACTACGCTATTATTGATGCGGCAAAGAATGAAACCCTATTTTCATATATCAAAGGTCGAAAAGATAGCTACACAAGTCTGTTTGTAAAGGACAGTCGTCAGGAACTGAAAACAGTCGCGCCTTACTTGCTAGAACTAGAAGCCGAAGATGCTAACTGGATTATCGATGACATAATTGATAAAGACCTTGGCTTTGTAATTGGAAGTGAAACTTGCCATCAGGATTGGGTAAATAAGCTTTCAGAGTGGATATATCAGAAAGACGAGAAAGGAAAAGTCAGTCTTTTCAGACATTATGATCCAGTTGTATTGAGGCAGCTTATTGAGAATGAAGGCTCAGGAAGTGATAGCATAGTCACAGAAATCTATCCCGATAGTGTTATCGTCATGAAAGCCTCAAATGAAAAATACACGAAGTGGACAATCGGAAGTAAAGAATGAAATCGATAGCGTTAAATGGACATACCCACACCTGCAAAGGAACAAAAAATAGCATTCATAAGAATGGCCCAATTCAGGCCGCGCAAACACTGGTCAAAGTTAATGGGATGCCGGTGGCCGTGGTTGGAGACAAGATAACCTGTGATGACACCATAGATACCATAGTAACTGGATCGGCAATAGTAAAAATTAATGGAAAGCCAGTGGCAAGAATTGGCGATAAAACTGCCATAGGCGGCTTTATCGATAAAGGTGAATCATTGGTCAAAGTAGAATAGTGGTCAGCCATGGAAGACAATAAACTGTCGAAAGTCAAAAAGCTTTTTGTTGATAACTATTATCGAAAGTTTCTCGAATCACAAAAGAACAGAATCCAATCTAATTATCCAGACTTCTGGAAGCAATTAACTGACCAGGAAGTACTGGAGTGGATAGACTCTGTGGTAATCGATGCAAAAAAGCTACATTTCGGCAATGAATTTTTAATCGAAGGCTATTTAGATATTGTCTGTAAAATCGGCAAAGATTTTATTACTAACCCTGCTGTTGAAGACAATATTGTAAAATTTATTAGTGATAGTAACTTTTCACCTTACGTCAGAGTCAGAGACACTAACCGATATATTGATAGAAACTCTCCTAAGTTAACCTACCCTGTACCAAGCGATTATAAAGGGAATAAATGATGAAACTTGTATACACATTGCTATTAGCATTAGGAATACTTACGGCTTGTAATGCAGAGAATCCAAAAGAGATAGCTCATGGAAAACTTAATTATGACAATATAAGTTATCAAGAGTATGAGTATAAATTCATAAATAACTCTGAAAACGAAAAAGTGATACAAAGAGTAAAGGATTACGTAGATTCAGATTACCCAGGGTACTGGAGTAACCTTAGTGAACAGGAAAAAGATATTTGGTTAGATTATGCACTCTATACAGGAGCCAAATACGGCTACGGCTATGGGACAGATGTTTTAGGGTTTGTAAAGGTTGCAATGACAGCAGGCGCAGGGTTCATGGTTGATGATGAGGCTGACTATGAGTTGCGCAAGATTATGCACAACAATAATCAAAGTGGGTTTAGAAAAATTGACCAGGCTATAGACTATTTAAATAAGAATAACGTCCCAGAACCTAAGCCCACCAAAATTGAAGTAAAAAAAGTAGTTTGGCTGAGCAAAATAGAAAACAAAAGAAAGCAAATAAAAAAGAAGCCAAGTATTACCGTTTCATCCAACAATAGTTCAGAAGGAAGTATTGACATAGATGAAATAATATTAGATGGAAAGTTTAGAAGTGGCGCGACAGGAATTCATGAATGTGGACGATCGGTTAATGGAGGGGGTAGAACCGCATCCTTATATTCACCACCGCCTGTTGATTCAGTATATGCCAAGTGGTACTCGTGGAATGAAAGAAAAAATATTGAGGCAACTGTAAGGTTACCAGGAAAGGAAATCATGGAGCGCCTTTACTATTTTCCACCATGGTACGAGTCTGAATTTCATCAGAGACCGCATTCTTACATAATAATAGATATTCGACCAAATAATAAAGTATGGGTTAAATTTGCTAGCAGCCTATACCCACAATCACAACAGGAAATAATGATAATTGGAGAGGCACAGGGAAAGGCAACGAATGAAGTGGTAACAAAATTTCATCATTATAAAGAAGGCGAAGACTATCGACTGGACTGTTTCGAAAAAAGAAAGTCGAGAAAAGATGAATGGGCTAAATGGGAGCCAACAGTATTATTTGATGATTGGTATCCAGGAGCACCTCAGAACAAGGAAGATTAGCTATGAGCAGTAGAAATAGCCCAAATGAATATCCTCAGCAGTGTCCTTGGACAATGCGAATAGGAGTGTTTTTTGATGGTACGGGAAATAATAAAGTAAATGATATACCTAGAGGGAAAGCATCAAATATAGCAAAACTTTCAGAGAAGTATATTGATAGAAATATAGATGACAAAATGACAAGTTATGCGATGCATTACGAAAATGGAGTCGGAACCATAGATGGAGTCGATGAAGATGACTATGAAAGTAGCGGCATGGCGCTAGGTAAAGGCGGTATAGAGCGTGTCCATAGTGCTTTAAAGGAAGTAGCAAATTTTTTCCATAAGAAACCCTGCGCAAAAGAATTTATCGTTGATGTGTTTGGCTTTAGCCGTGGTGCAGCGCAGGCTCGTCACTTTATTAATGAAATCCATGACCGTGCTGCGGGCCCAAACGTTAAAGTAGGCTTTGTAGGTTTATTTGATACTGTGGGATCTTTTGTAGATGGTTGGTTAGGTGCCGCTGGATTTAAGGAAGATAAAGCTGGTGATAATATCAATCGTGCAGAGTGGTATGTTGAGAGCGGAACACGCAAAAGAGTCGTTAATCCTTATTTGGGTATCACAGTCGAAGAACCTTATTATAAAAAAATTATCCAGGACTTTAATTTCAATTTATCCGCTGCATCAGCTGATTATATAGAGCACTTCACTGCTAATGACGAAATCCGTGAAAACTTTCCTCTTAGTAGTGTTAAGCCTACAGGGGGAGGGTTTATTAATGAAAAGGGATTTATAGGAGTGCACTCTGATATTGGAGGTGGATATAGCAATGAAAGCGAAGACTCGGATATTAAAAATTATTTAACAAGAATCAGTAGAACACAAATGGTCAGTAGATATAGTTATCGTACAATTAAGTTAATAGAAGATGATGAGTTAGCCGTCATAAAAGAAAACTATATTAAGCAAGGTTACACCCTTTCAGAAAGAACCAAGGGCTATGATAAATGGTTGTATGGGACAAAAAAGGTTAGTAAAGAGTTGGCAAATGTATACCTACATTTAATGCATCTAAAAGCTGTTACTTGTGGAGTTCCTTTCGATAATTTGCCCGATGATGCAGAACACAAAATTCCTGAAGATCTAAGCGATTATGGCTTGGCAATATTACACAATCAGCCATTAAGTAATATCAACAAACAGCATATATATTCAAACTACGTTCATCAATCTGATATAGACCCAGAGGATCGGGTGGAAATGTACAAGTTGTTTTCATATTTTGAAGAAAAGGCTCATGCGCCAGAAGAAAGTGGCATTAGAACCGTATTCGATAACGAGCCTCATAAGGCGGTAGATCCTACAGCTAACGATAGGCAAGACGCTTACGGTGCTGAAATAAATACGGAAAATCTTTCTGTATAAATTAAAGTGTTAAAAACAGGCAAATAGATTTGGACTATTTGCCTATTATTTTACCAATCAAGAATCTTTATTTCCCAAGAACTTCTTTAAAAGATCGATTGGTAGAGGGAAGACGATGGTGTTGCTGTTTTCGCCTGCGATCTCAGTGAGGGTTTGAAGGTACCTAAGCTGTAGCGCTTCTTCTTTCTGTCCGAGCACCTGCGCGGCTTCAAAAAGCTTCTGCGAGGCTTCCATTTCACCTTGTGCATGAATCACCTTAGCGCGACGGCGACGTTCAGCTTCTGCCTGTTGGGCGATGGCTCGGATCATGCTTTCGTCGAGGTCGACGTGTTTAATTTCTACATTGGATACTTTAATTCCCCAGGCATCGGTCTGACTGTCGAGGATTTCTTGAATATCTTCATTGAGCTTTTCGCGTGAAGCGAGCATTTCGTCCAGCTCATGTTGACCCAGTACGGAACGAAGGGTGGTTTGAGCCAGTTGGCTGGTGGCATCAAAATAGTGCTCAACATTGATGATGGCTTTTTGCGGATCTACCACACGGAAATAGACGACGGCATTAACTTTGACCGAGACGTTATCACGTGAAATCACATCCTGAGTAGGGACATCCATGACGATTATACGGAGGTCAACGCGAACAATTTGTTGCACGAATGGAATCAAAATGATCAGGCCTGGGCCTTTGACTTTCCAGAAGCGTCCAAGCATAAAGATAACACCACGTTCATATTCGCGAAGAATCTTAAACATACTTGCTATTGTCAGTATGATCAGCGCCAGAATAACCGGATAAAAAATGTTCATAATAAATCCTTCTATTGAGCTTAAAGTTTGGGTTTGGCATCCGTGATTGGGATGACGTCTAAATCTAAATCATTAACGGCAACTACCTTGACCTGTTGTCCTGCTTTTAAGGGTTGCGAGCTTCGAGCCTTCCAGATTTCTCCATGAATTTTAATCCAGCCTTTGTCTTCAAAATCGTGTTCGACCACGCCAATTTCCGACAACATTTCATCGGTACCGGTGACCACGGGTCTATTCCTGGCGCGAATGGCGAGACTGAGTACGAAACTCAGCAATATAACGCTAACGATAGTCACGAATATAAGGATAGGCATGGCTATGGCCATACCGGTTTCTGGTTCATTAAAGAGCAGGAAGGAGCCGAGGATAAAGGCGATGATGCCGCCGACACCGAGTATGCCAAAGCTGGGCGCAAAAGCTTCAACTACTAGCAGGGCAATGCCCAAAACAAGTAGTCCGGCGGCGACATAATTGACGGGCATAATTTGTAATGCATAGAAAGCGAGCAGTAAACAGATTGCACCGATGACTCCGGGAATAAAAGTACCGGGATTATAGCCTTCGAAAATGAGACCATAGATGCCAATAATCAGCAGAATATAGGCAATATTTGGATCGCTAATAATGCTGAGGAGCTTAGTTTTCCAGTCAATTTCTATAACCTCAATGGTCATGCCTTTGGTATCAATTTGTGCTTGTCGATTTGGTAGGCGAACAGATTTGCCGTCAATCATTGTAAGTAGCTGTTGTGGGTTTTCAGCGATGAGGTCAATCACGCCAATTTCCAATGCTTCACTTGAGGACAGACTCTCACCTTCACGAACAGCATTTCGCACCCAGTCAATATTACGGCCATGGTAATCAGCAAGACTTCTGAGATAGGCTTCGGCATCATTAATGACCTTCTTTTCCATGGCTGATTTATTGGATGTGCTTGATGGGGTAGGTGATTTTTTCGCCTGATCTTTTGATGTATCTGATCCTTCTTGGTTGTTATCAGACGGCTTAGATTGTTCTGGCTGTTGAGACTCGTCCGGTAAGGGCATACCGCCGATTGATACAGGCGTTGCTGCCCCAAGATTGGTTGCTGGCGCCATTGCCGAAACATGGCTGGCATACAGAATATAGGTTCCTGCACTGGCAGCACGCGAACCAGGAGGGTAAACATAAGTAGCAACAGGAATAGGTGAGGACAATATGACGCGGATGATGTCACGCATGGCCAGATCGAGTCCGCCAGGCGTATTCATTTTGATGATAATGAGCTGATAATCCTGCTCAGCGGCTTCTTCAATATTCTGTACCAGGAAATGGGCAATGGCAGGATTGACTGAACCATCAAGCGTCAACTGCATGGCGCGCTTGGATGAGTTTGTTTCGGCAGAATGAACCTGCTGCGCAGAAAAGCACAGGAGAAGAAAATACAGAGCAATGTATATAGCCTGTTTCATACCAAATCCTTCTAGCTTGAGCTTCCTTGATCAGGAAGCAGGATTCATGGCTTCATGCCATAGTGAATAATGTAGCGCGAATAGCACTTGAATACAAAAATAGTATAAGAAATGTACAGCAAGAAAGCGTGAAGGTGTAATTCAAAAGAGACTATTAATTATTAAAATATTGTAGGCACAAAAAAGCCCGACTATTTCTAGTCAGGCTTTCTGAATAATGGTGGCCCGGGGCAGAATTGAACTGCCGACACAAGGATTTTCAATCCTCCGCTCTACCAACTGAGCTACCAGGCCGCAGGACGCGTATTAAACCGATTGAGAGGCTTTAAGTCAAGCCCCTTTCTTAAAATTATTGGCAATTTTATGGGCTTAGCTTTACGGGCCTTTATTTGTCTTCTTCTGGGACGTAGCCTTCGGGCTTTTCGTAGTCGCCACCAAACAGATACATTTCCATTTGTTCGGCCAAATAGGACTGCGCTTGAGGGTCCATCAAGCTGAGTCTTTTTTCATTAATCAGCATGGTTTGATGGTTTAACCATTGGGTCCATGCTTCTTGCGAAATTTCGTTGTATATTTTTTCGCCAAGTTCACCCGGGTAAGGTTTGAAGGACAGGCCTTCGGCTTCTTTTTGCAGTTTTTTGCAGAATACGGTGCGTGACATTTCTATCTCCACTTGTCATCGGTTGAGTGGTTTGCCTTTGGTATCGAAACTCAGGAGTGCTCAAGGAGTTTCATTAAAAGTTTGCTGACCGGAGTGGGCAAGCCAATCTCGCTCAGCTGGTTTAGGCTAAACCAGTCTGCTTGTGCGGGCTCCATGATACTCGTATGGGAATTTTTTTCCACTAATGCTTTATCGGCTTTTGAAGTGACTAAAAGAGGCTGAACCTGCAAATCGTAATGGCTGAATTTATGAACAAAAGGCTCAAGGGTTTGTAAATCGCCGCTGGTAGTTTCACTCTGCACCACTTCCGGTAGAGTCCAGAGCCCGCCCCAGATGCCACTGGGTGGTCTTTTATGTAGCAGGACTTTATCTTGATGAATACTAATAAGCCAATACACTGACTTGCTGGGGCGAGCCTTCTTTGGCTTCTTACCGGGATACTGCTCAATGCTGTCGTTGCTATAGGCAAGGCAGTGTTTGGAAAGCGGGCAGATAGTGCAGTCTGGTTTAGTGCGAGTGCAAACAACCGCTCCGAGATCCATCATGGCCTGGTTGTAGGCAGCAGTTTCCTGTTGTGGCGTGTTTGCTTCGGCTCTTTTCCACAATGCTTTTAATACCTTGCCGTTGCCTGGCCAGCCTTCAATGGCATAGCAGCGGGCCAGCACGCGTTTAACGTTGCCATCAAGAATGGCGGTGGGCAGTCCGAAAGCAAAAGAGGCGATTGCTCCTGCTGTCGAGCGGCCAATGCCCGGCAGGGTTTCGATAGTCTCAGGGTCTTGCGGAAAGACTCCGGAATATTCAGACTCTACGATTTGGGCGGCTTTGTGCAGATTACGCGCGCGGCTGTAATAGCCCAGCCCACTCCAGTGTTGCATCACCTGATCATCCGTAGCTTGCGCAAGATCTGTTACCGTTGGGAAGCTTTGAATGAAACGCTCAAAATAGGGAATGACGGTTGTGACCTGGGTTTGCTGGAGCATGATTTCCGACAACCAGATCTTGTAGGGATCTTTCGTGTTTTGCCAGGGCAGGTGCTTGCGGCCATGAGCATGGTAGTACTCTATGACCTTTGCAGCAAAGTCTGTGGGTGACCAGGGTTTTGTCATGTGAATAGTCGTTAGAACTGATAAAGGATCGGCAGCACGAAGGAAAGGGTTATCCACATAAGGATAACTAGCGGTACACCGACCTTGATGAAATCTGAAAACTTGTAACCGCCAGCACTCATTACCAGCAGGTTGGTTTTGTAGGCCATTGGCGTAGCGAAGCTCATGTTGGCACCGAACAGAACCGCGATAACAAATGGCTCTGCTGGCAGGTTCAGCTGATTCGCGATGCTGACCGCAATGGGCGTACCGATAACTGCGGCGGCGTTGTTGGAGACCACATTGGTGAGAAGGGCAAGTAACAGCATCAATCCACTGAGCAAAACTGCCGGTGGTGCGCCATAGAGTGACGCTACGAATGCCTGGGCCAGATATTCAGCGGCACCTGTTTCAATCATGGCTATACCAAGGGCCAAACTTGAAGCGACGATTAGAATGACCTGCGCACTGAGGGCATGCATGGCTTCACGCCAGGTCATGCAATGAACAAGGATCATCAACATGGCACCGCCAAGTGCACTGATGGCAATCGGTAAAGCGCCAACAGCAGCCAATAATACAACCAGGCCCATGATGAAAAGCGCTCTTGGAGCTCTATGAGATTTCGGTAGATCGGTGGTGGCGTCAAGGATCAAGATCTCGCCACTTTTC
The DNA here is from genome assembly GCF_002838765.1 of Kangiella profundi. Lineage (NCBI taxonomy): Bacteria > Pseudomonadati > Pseudomonadota > Gammaproteobacteria > Kangiellales > Kangiellaceae > Kangiella > Kangiella profundi. Next base: position 164,363 of record NZ_CP025120.1, read on the forward strand.
TTGAACTCGGCAATATCCTTCTGACCACCTTGCACCAACAGCACATCGCCGACGTGTAAGGTAACGGTACCCAATCCTTTGTTGTGCATGTCCACAACACTGTCGCCACGGTGCAGTGCAATTGCGACCAGGCCATACTGATCAATAAACTCCACATCCTTGAGAGTGCGCCCTGCCAGAGGAGAGCCGGGAGTGACAACAATTTCAGAAAGTTGCTGGTTTTCGGCGGTTAAGGGGTGGTCTTCACTGATCTGCTTACCGCGGCGATACAGTTTGGCCCCTAGAACTTGTTCATATTCTTTAAGGTGTTCCGGAGTGTCGATAACGCGTAGACGGTCGCCAGCCTTAACTTTAGCATCGGGCATAGGAACGATAGAAATTTCATCGCCCCGCTGAATGCGAACTACCTTCATCTGACCATCGGTTTTATTAATCACTTCAGAGAGAGTTTTACCATCCGCAAAAGAATTTTTTTCGATATGAAGTTGCGCGGTAAATACGCGAGGTGAGGTGTTCTTCATGACCGCTTGGCGTTCGGGCAGAATGCGTGGAGCAATCAGCCACAGGTAGATGATGGCGACGATTGCCGCAATACTGGCGGGCACCAGAAAGTCGAACATACCAAAGTCAGGAAGGCCTAAATCGGAAGCAACAGAAACAACCAGCAGGTTGGTTGAAGTACCAATGGTGGTTGCCATACCGCCAATGATGGTGGCAAAGCCCATCGGCATCAACAGTGCTGAGGGACTGGTTTTGGTTCGAATGGCAACACTCACCAAGATTGGCAATAGCAACACTACGATCGGTGTGTTGTTGACGAAGGCACTAAGTGCGCCAGCTATCAGTAATGTCAGTAATAAGGAGAATAGCGGGGCGGATTTCCATATTGAGCCCAGAAATCGTCCAATCGGCTCCAAGGCGCCCGTCCGAACCAGACCCTGGCCACAAATCATCAGGGCACAGACCGCAACCAGAGCTTCGTGACCGAAGCCACTGAAGAACTGCATTGGCTCAAGGCGGCCATTGAAGTTATGAAACGGAGCGAAGCTAAAGCCAATGGTCAGGGCTAGCAATACGATTACGCAGGAAGTTTCGAGCGGAATATCATCACGACGAAACAGGTACAACGCAAAAGCCGTCAGTAACAGCACAAAAAGAGCGTGATTGTTGGGCAAATCAGGAAACGGCATTCCTTAGTTCCACTCCTACTCTATGTCATTGTTTTTATGCCGGGTCGAACTGCTCACCTTACTGATTTAGGGGTATTTTCGCAATCCTTTTTGTCAGGCCAAAGCTAATGATGCAAAACTGAACAAAGAGTGTGCTAAAATCGCGCCAATTACGGCAAGTCGAGATAAATCAGTGAGTTCCGAAGAGACTAAAGGCGAAAAAAGAATCCGCAAAATCCGCAGCTATGTGTTGCGCGAAGGCCGCTTAACCAAAGGTCAACAGCGTGCATTGGAAGAACATTTTCCAAACATGGGGCTTGAGTATCAGGAGCAGCCTTATGACTTTGAAGCTATTTTTGGCCGCAAGGCGCCGGTGGTTCTGGAGATTGGTTTCGGCATGGGTAAGTCACTTGCCGAGCAGGCCTCAATCGAACGTGATAAAGATTTTATCGGAATCGAAGTACACAAACCTGGTGTCGGCGCCTGCCTGGTGCTAGCTGAAGAATATGATTTAACCAATCTGCGTGTCATCAACCATGATGCAGTGGAAATCATCGATAAATGTATTCCAGATAACAGCCTTGACCGCATTCAGATCTTCTTTCCCGACCCCTGGCATAAAAAGAAACATCACAAACGTCGAATCGTGCAAACCGAGTTTTGCCAAAAATTGCATAAGAAACTGGTTAAAGGTGGCATCCTGCACCTAGCGACTGATTGGGAAAATTACGCCGAGTACATGCTCGAAGTATTAAACCCGATGGAAGAATTTAAAAATCTGTCAGAGACGGGTGATTATGTGCCAAAGCCTGATTCGCGTCCGTTGACTAAGTTTGAAGCGCGGGGGCAGAGGTTAGGGCATGGGGTTTGGGATCTAATGTTTTCAGCCAAATAATTGTCCATTTTGCCGATAACTTTGTTATTTCATGAGTTCAAAATCGTCATTACCCAGTGTGGTAACTCCTCCTTTCACTCATGAAATGCCGCGTTCTCGGCAAAATATCCAAATTATTTGAATGGGTTTGCGATTGGGCGACTCGAAGCTTGCAAGCCTTGAACTTCTAGCGAATCTCTCGGCTGAAAATAGAGCAACACTTTGTTATTTCATGAGTTCAAAATCGTCATTACCCAGTGTGGTAACTCCTCTTTTCACTCATGAAATGCCGCGTTCTCGGCAAAATATCCAGATTATTTGAATAGGTTTGCGACTTGGCGACTCGAAGCTTGCAAGCCTTGAACTTCTCGCGAATCTCTTGGCTGAAAATAGGCCGAACCGATATTCATTCTTTCTTATGGTTGCCTTGCGATGATGGTTTGGACGTCATCTGTGGTAAGAATTAACGCTCCGAAGCCGTCGATATCATAACGATTGACTTTAACTAATAAATCCAGGAATTTACGTTCCTGCATCATTATGGCTTGTGGACATGCTTTTAATGTTCCAACTGGTGGCGTAAGAGTCAGGTTTTCGCCAGTGATTTCATAACTTGAGCTATAATTATTGCAGGATGATATTCCAAAGATCTTACCTTCTCGATTGAAATTAATGGTTACCTTTGAACTATCAATAATGCCTTCGCTTGCAATATCCTCAACGACCCATTCAAACCCCACCAGAAGATCTAATGGATCACCGCCACAGCCTGGCAATGTCTCGCCATCAAGATTAAGCGTGACGAAGGCAGGAAAAGGGCGTCCTGTCATACTGTCGTAGCAAAGCTTTTTGTGTACCTCAAGTGTCACGCTGTGAGTGTTGTCTCCAGTATGAAACTGGTAGCCCCCCATAATATGCTTAACTTCAGGTGTGGGAAAAGAAATGGTGTTTTTGCCATAGTCGGTGGTCAGTTTAAGTTTCTCTGCTGACATATTTAACATCCAGCCTGGCTCATTACCTCTGGCGGTAAATGGCAGCTCGATAGTGTTACGACTATTTGTTGCCTGCTGAACAGTCACTTTTTCGCAGTTGCTGTATCTTTGCCCATTAAACTCTAAACTGGCGCTGTCACCTTTCTGCCAGAAAGTCACTGTCTCATTTTGGCTGATATACTTGCTACCTGATGCACTTTCGGTTTGGCTAAGGTGGTAGCTTTTATCCTCAATAGTGAGGGTTAGTTTGTCTGCTACCAAGTCACTCTTTACCAGCAGATGAGAACAAATATAGTTAGATGATTTTTTGTCGGTGGTCACACGAATGCTGTTCTGATCAACAGCCTGCTCAGTGGTGTTGGTTGGGGAGTCGCAGCCTGCAATTGAAAATAAACAGAGCAGACTAATAGCTGTAATTTTATTGAAATCCATTACAAATATCCTTGTTGTATATTTTTTACTATATGGTGGCTTATAAGTTTTAGTCCAGCGATTTTATATTAATTTGATTCTCCTGTGGGGTATTAGTTTGTGAAGAAATGTCCATTTCATCAATAAAACGCTGCAATAACTCGTTGAGAAACAGGCTGCCTTTTTCAGTTGGGGCAATGGTGTTCATGCTATCTAACAAAAGACCGTCTTTGATTGCCTGATTTAACATAGGCTGGATGGAGTTTAGGGGAAGTCCTGTTCTCTGCTCAAAAAAGGAGCTTGGGACTCCTTCCAGCAGACGCAAAGCGTTGAGCATGAATTCAAAAGGAAGTTCATGGGACGAAATAGCATTGCATGTACGAATTTCTGCTACTGATTTTTGCAAATAATCTTTGGGGTGACGACTTTTGGTGGTGCGTTCAATCTGGTTGAGATCAAGTCGCGTAATTTTGCCGTGCGCACCGGCGCCTATGCCTAGATAATCACCGAACTGCCAATAGTTCAAGTTATGTTGCGAACGGAATTCTGGCGAGCGGGCATAGGCGGATATTTCGTATTGATGATAGCCATGCAGCTTAAGTAGAGACTGTCCTTGCTCCTGAATGGTCCACAGGGTTTCATCAACCGGCAGGCTTGGTGGCTGCTGATAAAATAAAGTATTAGGTTCTATAGTCAGTTGATACCAGGATATATGCTGGGGTTTGAGATCAATGGCAGTTTGCAGATCGGCCAGTGCCTGCTCAGTAGTCTGGTCAGGCAGTCCATGCATCAAATCAAGGTTGAAGGAACGAAAGCCGGCCTGATGGGCAAATTCTGCTGCTGCAATTGCCTGTTCAGGATTATGCACTCGACCCAATCGTTCCAGGTGCTTGGCATTGAAGCTTTGTACGCCTATCGAAAGTCGATTAATACCTGCCTGACGAAAACCGGCAAATCGCTCTGCTTCAAAAGTTCCAGGGTTGGCTTCCATGGTTATTTCAATATCACCTTCGAATGGTAGGCGAGCCCTCACCCCGCTAATCAGGCGATCCATTCCTTCTGCAGAAAATAGACTGGGTGTGCCGCCACCAATAAAGATACTATGCAGTCTTCTTCCCCAGACAAAAGGTAGCTCCTGTTCTAAATCGAGCAGCAACTTGTCGATGTAGGCCTGTTCAGGAATTTCATCCAGTCCTCCCAGTTGTTTAATGCCATGCGAGTTAAAATCGCAATAGGGACATTTCTTAATACACCATGGGATATGGATATACAGGGATAAGGGAGGATTGGTCAGTAATGACATGATGGTTATTGGTTCTTGGCAGTGCGCAGTGCGGACAATTGTTCCATCAGAATGCGTAGTGCTTTGCCACGATGGCTAATAGCCGCTTTTTGTTCAGGGCTCAGTAACGCTGCCGAGCATTGATGCTCAGGATTCCAGAACAATGGGTCATAACCAAAACCACCATCGCCTTCTTCAGCTTCTAGAATGCGGCCTTCCCAACTGCCCTGACAAATAATCGGGGTTGGGTCATCAGCATGTTCCATGAACACCAGAATGCATTGGTAACGTGCTTGACGTTGTGCTGTTGGTACGCCTTCAAGTTTATCAAGCAATAAATCATTATTGGCCTGGTCATCAGCGTTGCCCTGGTGCTCGGGATCATCAAGGGCAGCAAAACGTGCTGAATAGATACCCGGCCTACCTTTGAGGTAGTCCACCTCAATTCCAGAATCATCAGCAATGGCCGGTAAGCCAGTTACATTTGCTGCATGACGCGCTTTAATAATGGCATTTTCAACAAAGGTGGTGCCTGTTTCGGGCACTTCTGAAACATTGAGTTCAGTTTGCGGAATAATTTGATAGTCAAAGCTGGCGAGAAGCTCGCTGAGTTCTTTAACTTTTTTAGCATTACCGGATGCCAGTACAATTTTTTGCATGGAAAAATCTGATTGAGCGTGAGATAGGGGATTATAGCCTAAAAAGGCTGCGCCACTTAACTAAATGCAGATTGGATTTAAATAAGTGGCGCAGGATATCTTGAGTAGTAGAAATTACTCAGCAAAGAATTTCTGTTTGAAGCTGATGGTTTCTGGGCGCTCCATTCCGGGAACCTTAACTGTGAACTCAATGCTGGTATCTTCTTCAGGTCTAAACTGGAAGTCAGCAATATAGTAAATAGCCTTTTCTTCCTTAATTTCCTTGAATGCAAGATTTTTGAATTGCGACAGACTATTGGTTACCTTGCCCTGAATGTTGGCAGGAACGGCTGGTTGCTCAGTAGGCTCGCCAGCTTTGTGAACTGACACATTCAGAATGGCAGTTAAGCCGCTACGAGGTATTTTATAAGTGCTGGCAACATCGGGTTGCAAAAAGGAACTGTTGAATGCGTTGTAATAGATAATGTAATCACCGACTTTCTTTTCTGCAGCCGTGGCAGTATTAGCGAGCAGCAAAGCTGCGCCAACTAGTGACAACATAAGACTTTTAATTGTGGTGTACATATGACCTCCAATATTCCCTGGATGATTAGGCTTTCAGTTCAGAAAGCCTGTCAAAATATTAGTGTAATACAATAACACGGACGAATCATTGAAGAGTAGCCCGAATACTGCAGAAATGTCCGGGCTGGGTATGAAATATAAGATTTGATTACTGGCTGAGTAAGCTGACGCCGAAGTTATAAAGAGCACTTTGCAGGAAGAATAGTCCCAGCAAGACTATCATTGGTGACAGATCGATAGTGCCGCCTAACGGTGGAATAATCTTTTGAATCGGACGTAATATTGGACGCGTAACCTGGGCTAGGAAAATGAGGCCTGGATTATAACGACCACCACTCATGAAGCTGGCGATCATCAAGCCAATAAATAGAATCAGCAGCAAATTAGAAATTACCATAAACAGGCCGGAAATAGGACCCAGTCCCACCAAAATAAGGAATAGCATCACTGGCGTTGTCAGCATTGAAGCGTCAGCCTGTGACAGGAAGTAGTACTTAAATACAAAAATTTTGCCGGTCAGCAGAGCTAATGCGAAAACAAAGCCTGCCAGATTAAATTTGCCGATATCCGGTAAAACGGAACGCAGGGGATTGATCACCGGTGCCGTAAATTTATGGATAAATTGCGCGATTGGATTAAAGAAATCAGCACTACCAAGTTGCAAAAGCACGCGCAACAGGAAGACCATGGCAAATAAGTTGATGACGTACTCAATAATGGTAAATACAGGGTTCATGCGTCAGGGATCTCGGTTAGGGTCAATTATTATCAGGTTTGCTGGCAATTTCAGCCAGTTCTTTACCGCGTACCACTGAGGCATTGATGGCCTTGGCTATCAGCTTGGGAAGTCCGCCGTCATTGAGCACATCGAGTGCTGCGGCAGTGGTACCGCCCGGAGAAGTAACATTGCGGCGTAATTGACTGATTTCAAGTTCTGCGTTGTCCTGGACCATGCGAGCCGCGCCAAGCGCCGTCTGGGCCGCCAGTTGTCGAGCGGTAGATTCAGGAAGACCCTGTTCAATTGCTGCGGCAACCACCGACTCCATATACAGAAAGTAGTGGGCAGGACCGCTGCCAGACACTGCAGTGACCAGATCCATCTGGGATTCATCATCAACCCAGACACTTAAGCCCACTGCGTCAAAAATCGCCGTTGCGGCAGCTTTCTGCTGATCGCTGGTATGTTGATTGGCGAAAAGTCCTGTCGCGCCTGCGCCAATCAAAGAAGGTGTGTTTGGCATCGAGCGAATGACGGGTAATGATTTGCCCAGTAATTCTTCAATTGTCTGACAGGCAACGCCCGCGGCTACGGAGATAACACAGCAATTTAGATTCAAGGACTGTAAAGGCTTACAGGCCAGGCCCATTTTCTGAGGCTTTACTGAAAGTAATAAGTAGTCAACATTCTCAGCAACATAGGTATTGTCATTGCTGGTATTCAGATCGGGATAGCGTTCTAACAAAGCATCAAGCTTGCCCTGACTGGGGTTGCTGACATAAATTTGTTTTGCGGGCAGGCCAGATTGAATCAGTCCTCCCAGAATACTGGCGGCCATATTGCCGGCACCAATAAAACCAATTTTTGCGTTTGCTATTGCTTGAATTGCGTCAGACATGAGTACCTTTATGTGTTAAGTCAATGTGGGCTCAGACCAAGAGTATTGATAAATGGCCCGACCAAAAGAGCGCATAGCATAACAAAGCCAGGCCTGACTGGCTATTTTACAGGCCTTTAGCAAGGAGTTTAGTCGCGTGCCCCAAATATTGCGGTTCCAAGCCTAATCATGGTGCTTCCAGCTAGAATGGCCTGTTCAAAGTCGCCTGACATGCCCATCGAAAGAGTGTCTATTTGCGGGTACAAATTTTGTAATTCCTGATATAGCTGATGGATTTGCTCAAACTGTTGGAGCTGAGCTTGTGGTTCGGTCTGTTTGGGCGGAATGGCCATCAGCCCGCGCAAGCGAAGCTTTGGTAGCTGCATGATGGCTGCTGCCAGTTGTTTACAGGATTCAGCATCAACCCCAGCTTTCTGCTCTTCGCCAAAAAGGTTTACCTGAATCAGGACATTGAGCGGAGCCTGATTCTCAGAGCGGTGCTCATTGAGTTTATTCGCAACCTTGAGTCGATCAACGCTCTGTACCCAGTCGAAATGTTGCGCAATGTCTTTGCACTTTCGACTCTGGATGGCTCCGATCATATGCCAATTTATGTCAAGATCTGACAGCGCGGAGATTTTATCGACAGCTTCCTGTACCTGATTCTCACCAAAATCGCGTTGTCCTGCAGCGAATGCCTCTTTGATGCTTTCGGCTGAATGTCTTTTACTAACAGCGATTAATTGCACATTGTGTTTAAAAATCCGTCGCTTAGCGCAGGTTTTTACGATTTGTAGTTGCAGATCTGCAAGATGAGAGGCTATCCTAGACATATTATTAAAACGCAATTATCAGGTGTGGGGTCTAACATATGGATATTACAGAGCTTTTAGCTTTCAGTGTAAAGAATAATGCATCGGATTTGCATATTTCAGCGGGTATGCCGCCGCTTATTCGTGTTGATGGTGATATTCGACGCATCAATGTACCACCATTGGAAGACAAGGAAGTACACTCGTTAATCTACGATATCATGAACGACAAGCAGCGAAAGGATTATGAAGAATTCCTTGAGGCTGACTTCTCCTTCGAACTTAAAGATTTAGCCCGTTTCCGTGTCAATGCTTTCGTGCAAAACCGTGGGCGAGCCGCAGTATTTCGTACCATTCCTTCTCGTGTATTGACGCTTGAAGAGTTAAATGCACCAAAAATTTTCCAGGATATTTCATTAGAACCACGTGGTCTGGTACTGGTTACAGGGCCAACCGGTTCAGGTAAATCAACCACTCTGGCGGGCATGATCGATTATGTGAATGAAAATAAACATGATCACATTCTAACCATTGAGGATCCGATCGAGTTCGTTCACGAAAGTAAAAAGTGTCTGGTCAACCAGCGTGAAGTGCACCGTGATACACACAGCTTTGCTAATGCACTGCGTTCAGCGCTTCGTGAAGACCCTGATATTATTCTGGTTGGTGAGATGCGTGACCTTGAAACCATTCGCTTAGCACTGACAGCGGCAGAAACCGGTCACCTGGTATTTGGTACGCTGCATACAACCTCTGCGGCAAAAACCATTGACCGTGTAATTGACGTATTCCCAGCTGGTGAGAAAGCAATGGTTCGTTCAATGTTGTCGGAGTCGCTGCAAGCTGTTATCGCACAGACACTGTTGAAGAAGAATGGTGGTGGTCGTGTTGCAGCCCATGAAATTCTGGTGGGTACGCCAGCTATTCGTAACCTCATTCGTGAAGATAAAGTCGCACAGATGTATTCGGCAATGCAAACCGGTTTATCACTGGGTATGCAGACGCTTGATCACAGCTTAAAGCAGTTGGTCAGTAAAGGTGTTGTGTCACGTACAGATGCTCGAATGAAAGCCAAGAACAAAGAAGAGTTCTAGGAGTCGCCAATGGATATTAATCCACTTTTAAAAGCCTTGATGGAACACAAGGGCTCGGACTTATTTATTACAGTACATCGTCCGCCCTGTATTAAAATCAACGGGCAAATTCGCCCAGTTACTAAAAGCATGCTGACGCCGGCGCAGGTCGAAGCCTTGATTCATTCTTCGATGACCGAAAAGCAAATGAAGGAATTTGAAGAGAAGAAGGAGTGCCAATATGCGATCAGTGTCGAAAATATTGGTCGTTTCCGTGCCAGTGCATTTTATCAGCGTAACCAGCCAGGTTTAGTTGTTCGTCGAATTGAAACTAAAATTCCAACTACTGAAGATTTGAAAATCCCTAACATCCTCAATGAATTGGCGATGAAAAAGCGTGGAATTATTATTTTCGTGGGTGCAACCGGTACAGGTAAATCAACCTCACTGGCAGCCATGATCGGTTATCGAAATCATAATTCTGCGGGTCACATTATCAGTATCGAGGATCCAATTGAGTATGTGCACCGTCATGACAAGTGCATCATTACCCAGCGTGAAGTTGGGATTGATACGGAGTCATTTGAAACTGCCCTGAAGAATACCTTGCGTCAGGCGCCTGATGTGATTCTGATTGGTGAGGTGCGCAGTAAAGAGACGATGTCGAATGCGATTACTTTCGCTGAGACGGGTCACTTGTGTTTATGTACCTTGCACGCTAACAACGCGAACCAGGCAATTGACCGTATTCTGCACTTCTTCCCAAAAGAAGAGCACTCAAGGGTTTTGATGGATTTGTCGTTGAATACTCGGGCCATTATCGCGCAACAGCTGGTGCCAACCAGAGATGGTAAAGGCCGTCGTGCAGCCATTGAAATTCTTATCAATACTCCATTGATTTCGGATCATATCCGTAAAGGTGAGGTTCATCTGTTGAAAGAGTTGATGGCTCGTTCCAGAGAGCTTGGCATGCAGACTTTTGACCAGGCACTATTCGATCTTTATGTCGAGGGCGAAATCAGCTATGAAGATGCTCTGTTATACGCAGATTCAGCAAATGATCTACGTCTTAAAATCAAGCTGCATGAAAAAGATGCTGACTCACTTACCGATAGTACTGATGGCTTGCAGGTCGAGATGGATGATGACCGAAGCAATCGCATGTTCTAAGCATCAGTATTTCTCAGCTTAAAAAATTAAGGCCAGCGTTATGCTGGCCTTTTTGCACTTAGAATATCTCTAGAGCTTATCTTAAGAGACTATCTTGAAGTTATTCTCTGCGGATGGTCATGAGAGCTCCACCTGTCGACAAATTCAAATAACTCATCGACCGATAAAGGCTTGCTAAACAAATAGCCCTGAATTTGATAACAACCATGCAGCTTAAGCAAGTTGAGTTGCTCTACAGTCTCGACACCTTCAGCAACCACCTTTAGGTCGAACTCTTTGCCGATATCAATAATAGCCTTGCTTAATGCCAGATCAGACTGACTGGCTGGCAGTGATTTTATGAAGGTACGATCGATTTTGATGGTATCAATAGGCAGATATTTTAAATAGGTTAATGATGAGTAACCGGTTCCAAAGTCATCTATCGCTATTGAAATACCGTGATTACGCATGGCTTCCAGTGGGTTGTCCCCATCAGAAAATAACTCAAGTGAAATATGCTCTGTAATTTCTATTTGCAGAATGTTGGCAGGAATATTGTAACTTTTCATCAGTTGAAAAAACTGCTTGATGAATACTGGGTCATGCAAATTCAAACTGGACAGATTGATAGCGAAGCGTGGCGCTGGTAGTCGCGATTTAAGCCATGAATTAATGTAACTGAACAGAGAATGCAATAACCAGATTGATAGCCTGCGAATCAGATGATGTTTCTCAGCCAAGGGGATAAAAATCTGTGGCGAAATTGATTTTTGCAACGCCTTGGAGTACCAGCGAGAGAACACTTCAACCCCGGTGATTTCGTTGGTGGAGCAATCAATTTGTGGCTGGAAAGCTAAAGTAAGCTCGTCATTATGTAGGGCATTGTGGAAAGCTTGAATCAACTCGGATTCTGTTGCCAGTTGTCTGAGGACGTTATTGTGGTATTGAGTGTAATGTGAGCTTGAGTTCTGCAAAGTAGACAGCGCCATATTGGCTTTATTAATAATATCAAAAACACTGGCATCTTCTGGATATCTGGCACTGGCAATATTAATAGCCGTCAAAATGGTGTGCTGTTCCTGATTCTCATCTTCGATGTGGAAAGGAGCGTTAAGTGCTGACTCAAGGTGCTGTAATCGGCGTTCGATAAAGGTGTTGTTTGGAGTGTTTATAAAAGGAATAAAAAGTGCAATCTGGTCATGTGAAACAGAGCCAACGATGTAATCCCGCACAAAGCTATTCTTTATTCGTTTAAGAGTCTTTCGCTGAATGTCTAGTACCATTGTTTCAGAGTAGCTGGATAGCAGTGAGGAGATATCCTTAAAGTGAACTAAGATACATAGCCCATGCTTGAGATTTGAGCGAGTCAGCTTGTGCATCTGATCGATAAAGGTGTTCTTATTCGGCAAGTTAGTGTGGTAGTCAGTCTGCATTTTGCGCAGGATTGGCTTATACACTCTTCTGGCAAATATCTTTTGCAATAGAATGGTGGTCAAAGCGATTGCCATAAAAAGTAGCAATATGCTGGTCAGGTTTTGATAGACCGGTGCTAGCAATACATTCTTTTCAACTTCAGCGGTAAGCCACCAGTTAGTATGTTCCAATGGGTAAAATACGACAATTGAATTGTCACCGGTAAACTCTGTAATTGAAGTGGCACTTAAGGATTTCTTTAGCTGGTCGCGTGACAGGCTTGAAGAGAAGAACTCCAGCGTTGTGTCTTCGGTGCTGGGGTCAACTGGCCTAAGAACTGCATCGCCATTACTCTTGATTAGATTGAATTGACCGTTGTAGCTAACGGGAGTGGAGAGAATCTTCCGGTGGATATCATTGAAACTGACATCACCCGTAACAACACCATAAAACTGATTACCTTTAATAATCGGGGCAGTAAAAGCGAGATAAGTTGTCGTGTAATCATCAACACCGAGGTAGGGCTCTGAAATTGTGGGTTCCATGGCCTGTTTGCCGCTTCGATACCAGGGGCGCAAGCGAGGGTCATAACCGTCGGGGATGGGCCAGGGGTTTGAAATATAGAAACCATTTTCAAGCCCATAGCCTAAGTACTGTAATAATCCAGTTTCGGCAATGCGTTCAAAGTATACCTGGGGAATTGATTCGCGCTGGTCGGGAGCTTTATTCGCAATTTCGCTAGCTAGTCCAGTAACAAGACCTAATCTTGAGGACATCCATTCATCGAGGGTGTTGCCCGTTAGTTCTGATTGATGAGTGAGTTGCTGAAGTGCATTTTCTATGAGTTGTTCGCGTTGAGCAATGTAGGTAAATGCGGCAAATATGACAAAGTTAATCCACAGGAGGGCAAGAAAGCTCCATAATAGCTTTTGATCATTTGATAGTTTGCGCAGCATTTCTTCCTTGGCTATCTCCTTGATAATAAAACCAAAGCTGTTACCCAACGGTGCTTTGGTCAGCAAGCCTGTTCTGATTATAAGCAGGTTTCCGGCGAATTGACAAATATCAAATCAGAAGCTGTGGTGTTGTTCGAAGAATCCTTTGAGGATCAGCTCAGCTGCATAAGCATCAATAGGATTTTGCTTGAGTTTTTTATAGCCACCCATTTCAAATAGGTAATCCTTAACCTCTGCTGAGCTAAGACGTTCATCATGCAGATATGTCGGTAGGCCAAATCGGCCATGCAATCGGTCGGCAAATTTACGGGCTTTTTGAGTTAGCAGCTGTTCACTGGTGTCCATATTAAGAGGTAGTCCAACGACGAATGCTTCAACCCGCCATTCCTTAATCAGCTTTTCAACCTGTGACCAGTCCGGTTGATCATTGGTCACGTTGAGGACTGTCAGTGCCTGACTGGATAATTGAGAGCGTATCCCGGTTGCAACCCCCAGTCTTTTCTCTCCAAAATCAAAACACAAATAGCGTTGAGCCTCGGTCAGTTCAGTCATCAGGCATGACCGTCCTGTTCACTGATCTGAGTCCAGTCGATGCCAAGCAGTTGAGTAGCCTTGAGCCAGCGCTCTTCTGGTCGCGTTCTAAAGATAATGTCTTTATCAGCTGGCGCAAACAGCCATGAGTTTTCTTCAATTTCTTTTTCAAGCTGTCCCTGTTCCCAGCCAGCATAACCCAGGGCAATTACAACATCCTCAGGTCCCTGATGTTTGGCGATGGCCTTTAAAATATCTTCGGAGGTAGATAATGCAATATCATCACTTATAGTCAATGAAGACTCCCAGTTACCAAGCGGGCTATGCAGAATAAACCCACGCTCTCTGTCGACGGGGCCGCCAGCCAGCAATACACGGTCATCCTCATTGCCGTTAGTTTCAATATTTAAATGCTTGAATAGCTCATCATAGGTCGCCTCCAGTGGCAGACTTAAAACAAGTCCGAGCGCACCCTGCTCGTTATGTTCACAAACATAGGTCACACTGCGCGAAAAGAAAGGGTCATGCAGACTAGGCATGGCGACAAGTAGATGATTGGCTAGAGATTGGATTGCTTCCATGTGCAAACTATCACAAAAATTTAGGATTAATTGATGATTCTATTGTATCAATTTCTGGTATTTAAGCTATTGTCTGGTTTGAACTGCCAGGTTCGAACAATTTCAAGAATATCGGTGTTATGGCGAATAGATTCTGGAAGCGGTTCGAAAGGCGCTGACAGACGAACAATGTCCAGCGCTGCTTGATCCAGGATTTTCTCACCGGAACTTCTCAGTATCACCACATCAAGCAGACTGCCATCTTTATCAATGCTGACTTTTAGAGTCAGGCTGCCATAAATACCGAGTCTCTTGGCCTGCTCCGGATAGTGCAGATTACCAACTTGCTCAATCTTCTTGCGCCAAAGCTCCAAATATTCGGCGTCAGCCGGAGACTCATAAATGGCTGCCGAAATCTGGCGCTTTTTGAGGCCTCGGGTTTGCAATTGATTGACCACATCTTGCTCAAGGTTGTATTGCTCAAGCTGTTCTGGTGGAGGGGTAATTTCTGTCGGCTTGTCAATTTGATCGGGAGTGTTCTGTTGATTGTCCTTGGTTTCAATAGGTTGCTCGACTGCCTGTTGCGACTGCTCAGTTGTTACCAGCTGCAATGCCTGCTGCGACTGATGTTGCTCAGGAATTAGCTCCAATGAGGGCATATCGGTTTGCCCTTCGATATTCTTGAAATTCTCAAGCTTTGTCGTGGCACGTTCAGCGGTTTCAGATTCACCCGCGCCCTGTTGGTTGGTCTGTCCAACAAAGTCAGCCTTTTCTGGTGCATCAATGCTTTCGCGTTGAGCAAGGGTAACATCCAATGCAATAGGGATCTGGCTGGGTTCTGACTCGGGCAGCACAAATCGTACACCGAGTAAAAGCAGCAGGTGAAAACAGATAGCAAGAAACAGGGTGAACTTGAGGCGATCACCATCTCTAACCGGAGACTGGTTGAGCTTAACTAATTCTTTATCGGCAGTCGGGTTCACCTGGCTCATAGGCTCTTATTCATCATACTCATTAAAATAGTAGAAAGGGTGGTACGTTATTATTGTTCAATCTTCTGCTCAAGACCTTCAAACAGTCTGGCAGCGATATTAATATTATACTCTTTATCCAATTCTCGCATACAAGTTGGGCTAGTAACGTTTATTTCGGTCACATAGTTTCCAATTACATCAAGGCCAACAAAATAAAGCCCGCGTTTTACCAGCTCGGGTGCGATGATTTCAGCCAGTGCTTGCTCCTGTTCGCTGATGGGCATAGGAACGCCGCTACCGCCCGCCGCCAGGTTGCCGCGGGTTTCTCCCTTCTGAGGAATTCGAGCCAGAACAAAAGGAATTACTTCGCCATTAACAATCAGGATACGCTTGTCACCGGCCGTGATTTCGGGAATAAATCGCTGTGCCATAGCCAGGTGTTTACCGCCACCAGTAAGAGTTTCAATGATTACCGAAGTATTTGGGTCGCCCTGTTGTATGCGGAAAATAGAGGCGCCGCCCATGCCATCCAGAGGCTTTAAGATGACGTCCTTCTGTTCGCTGACAAACCGTTTGAGATGCTGCGAGTTCGAAGTAACTAAAGTGGGTGGAGTATGCTCAGGGAACCAGGCGGTAAAAAGCTTCTCATTACAATCTCTAAGGCTTCGAGGATTATTAATCACCAGAGTGCCTTGCTGTTCGGCCAGCTCTAGCAGGTAAGTACTGTAAATATAATTCATGTCAAAAGGAGGGTCTTTACGCATAAAAACCGTATCAAAACGATGCAGAGCTGTTTGCTCAACGGTTTCCAGTTCAAACCATTTGTCAGCACTGTTAAAGACCTTTAATGACTGACAATTAGCCCTGACTTCGCCCTGTTCCAGGTAAAGGTCCTGCTGCTGGCAGTAATATAATTGCCAGCCACGACGTTGAGCCTCAAGCAGCAGGCCGAAACTGGTATCTTTAACGATATTTACCTGGTCAATGGGATCCATGACCATTAATAGAGAATGTGGCATAAAAGAAAAAGCATGTGGTTTAATAATAAGTTATCATGAAGCATTAACCAGCAAAACCTTTATTCTTACAAGAAAAAGGTTGCATGGATTCAGCAACAGAATTAGTCTGAAAATGTGAACTGTTTTGCGACTTCTTGACTTTTATGATAAAAGGTAAGTAGAAATCTAAAAAAAAGTTGAAGAAAAGGCGCTAACTCTTTATTAAATAGTGAATTTTCGCTGTTCATAGGTAGCCATACATGAGTGATTTGTTCAAAGGTTTGAAAGTGATGGTGGTGGACGATAGTAAAACTATTCGCCGCACCGCTGAGACACTTTTGAAAAAACAGGGATGTGATGTTGTAACCGGTGTCGATGGATATGATGCTCTATCCAAGATTGCCGACTATAAGCCAGATATCATTTTTATTGATATTATGATGCCTCGTCTTGACGGGTATCAAACCTGTGCTCTTGTTAAAAGTAACCAGAATTTCAAAAACACCCCAATTATAATGCTGTCCAGTAAAGACGGGGTGTTTGATAAGGCCAAGGGGCGGGTCGTTGGTTCTGACAACTATCTGACCAAACCATTTAGCCGTGACGAATTATTAAACGCCATATCCCAGCAGTTGCAAAACAAACCGGCTGTGGCTTGATTAAGAATTAAAGATTTTAAAGAGAGGTAACTTATAATGGCGCGTGTACTTATTGTTGATGATTCTCCAACAGAAGCACATATTCTAACCGGTATGCTTGAAAAAAATGGCCACCAGGTTATTACGGCTCCTGATGGCGAGTCTGGTATTGTATCTGCAAAAGCAAATCACCCTGACGTTATTTTAATGGATGTCGTGATGCCAGGCTTGAATGGTTTCCAGGCCACACGTCAACTGAAGAAAGATCCTTCTACATCGTCAATTCCAATCATCATCGTATCTACTAAGTCTCAGGCAACTGACCGTGTTTGGGGAATGCGTCAGGGCGCTAATGATTATATAACCAAGCCTGTTGATGAAGCCTCTTTATTAGAGTCTGTGAATAACGTTTTAGGATCATAACCTCTTATGTCTGGAACTGATGCGACCAATATTGTTGGCATTCTTGCTGACATAGCAGAACGTAGTCAGAAACATCGCGATTCGCTGCCGCAACATGATGTTAGTGGCGGCGCTTTCTATAGTGGGGTTGGTTTCCTGCTAAATGGCGTTAACTACCTTGCGCCATTAGATGAAATTTCTGAAATTATTCCTGTCCCCCAAACAACCAAGGTACCCGGTGCAAAGGGCTGGCTGAAAGGCGTTGCCAATTTACGTGGTGTCTTACTAGCGTTGGTTGATTTGCAGGAGTATCTAGGTCGTCCAAGTTCCAGAAATATTTTAAAACAACGAGTTCTAGTACTTGATCAGCATGGGTCCTATTTAGGACTGATTGTTGATGAAGTGCGTGGCCTGCACCATTTTGAAGAAGATGAGCAGGTTGAAGGCAGTCTGACTGCCGATGCAGTTATCGCTCCCTATATCGTAGGGGGCTTTGAAAGAAACGGGGAGTTATGGCGGGTTTTTGGGATGAAGGAGTTATCGGAAAGTCCGGAACTTCACCAGGTCGCTGTGTAAATTTTACAACAATATGAAGTCAAGATGTCTCGGGAGCAACCTATGAGTGAGACCAAAAAGAAGATGAAGAAAGCTAGCCGATCTGGGATCGGTATTTATGCTTTTTTATTGATCGTTGTCTTGATCGCGCTGGCGGTTAATGCAGGTTATGGTTTCTTAGAAAGTCAGAACCGTATTCAGCGGACAGAGCTTGCGTCTGAAATGAAGGTATTGTCGCAGCAGATTGCAACAAACGCCTCAGAAGCAGCGCAGGGCACCCAGTCGGCGTTTGCCGAGTTGGATGCAGCGACCAAGCAATTCAGCGGTAATTTACGTAAGTTGATCGATGGGGAAGGTGTAACCAACCTACCTCCAGCGCCAGCTAACGTGCGTAATAATGAATTGAAGGCTCTCGAAAGCCTGTGGCGTGAAGTTGAGCCGCAGACACAGTCAATCTTGGCGAACCAGGAAGTTGTAAATCGCATGTACACCAATGCGGATGAGTTGGCAGAACAAATTCCAACCATGCAACGTCAGTACGATAGTGTGATTGATATACTGCTTGATAACCGAGCAGATGGTGAAGAGGTTCACCAGGCGACTCGTCAGAAGTGGTTAGCAGAGCGTATTTCATCTGGCATGCAGAAAGTATTGCGAGGTGGTGCCGAAGCTCAAATCGCGGCTGAGGACTTTGGTCAGGACGTTGATACGTTCGGCGTTTATCTGGAAGGCCAGTTAAACGGTGATGCTTTACTTGAGATTCGACGCGTAAATAATCCCGAGGCACGCGACGCACTTGAGTCAATCGTCAGTGAGTTCCAGAGCGTTAGTGAGAAAGTTGACTATATTGTTTTCAGTACGCCAAAGCTGTTTGAAGTACAAAATGCATCGGATTCCATTTATAACTCGGCCGATGCTTTATTGAGCAGTACGACTAATGTTGAAGCAGCGTTTGCCGCAATGACTACCAGTTTCACTGAACCAGGTAGTCCATATATTTCTGGTGCACTGTTTGTCCTTATCTTGTTGTTACTTGTTGGTATGTATGCTAACCAACGTAAAGCAGAGAAAGTTCGTTTACGTGAATCAGAAATCGCAGCCGAACGTGAGAAAGAAGAGAATGCTCGAAACCAAGAAGCGATTATTCGTCTTCTGGATGAGATTGACAGCTTGGCAGATGGTGACTTGACAGTAAAAGCGACCGTAACCGAGGACTTCACGGGTGCGATTGCCGACTCATTTAACTTAACCATTGACCAGTTGCGTGGTGTGGTAGGCGCGATTAACGAAGCGGTTGACCAGGTATCGAAATCTGCTGAAGAAACTCAACAGACATCGACTGCACTTGCAGAAGCTTCTCGTCAACAGGCGCAGGAAATTACTGGAGCCTCAGCAGCGATTAACGAAATGGCGGTATCTATTGAACAGGTATCGGCAAACGCTTCTGAGTCATCACAGGTTGCGGAAAAATCGGTGGAAATCGCTAAGAAAGGTGGTGAAGTTGTACGTAACACCATTCGAGGAATGGACACGATTCGTGAGCAGATTCAAGAAACCTCAAAGCGTATTAAGCGTCTGGGTGAGTCGTCACAAGAAATTGGTAACATCGTATCGTTGATTAACGATATTGCTGACCAGACAAACATTCTGGCATTGAACGCAGCGATTCAGGCGTCGGCGGCAGGTGAAGCCGGTCGTGGTTTCGCGGTAGTTGCGGATGAGGTTCAGCGATTGGCGGAACGCTCATCGAATGCGACAAAGCAGATTGAAGCACTGGTTAAAACCATTCAGACGGATACCAACGAGGCGGTAATCTCGATGGAGGATACTACTTCTGAAGTTGTTCGCGGTGCTCGGTTAGCACAGGATGCGGGTGTGGCACTGGAGGAAATTGAAACGGTATCAACTAACCTGGCGGACTTGATTCAGAGTATTTCGAATGCAGCACGTCAACAGGCTGCATCTGCGGGTCACGTGTCGAATACGATGACGGTCATTCAGGAGATTACAACGCAAACTTCTGAAGGTACCCAGGAAACCGCTCGCTCGATTGGTAAGTTGACTGAGTTGTCAGAAGACTTACGTCGCTCAGTATCTGGCTTTAAGTTAGATTCGACAAATGATGATTACTTCCGCAGTGAAGAGGTATCAACTGTAGAAGACGATTCTGAAGAAAGCTTCGAAAATATGTTTGATGATGTCGAAGAATCAGAAGAGTCTACCAGCAATGAGCTTGATGAATCGTTAGAGTCATTAAGTGATGAAACTAGTGAACTCGAAGATGCAAGCAATGATCTGCAGGAATCGAGCGATGAGCTCGAAGATTTCCTGAAAGAAGCTGGTGAGAGTCTCGAAGAATTAGACGAAGACATCTTTTTGGAAGAAGAGACTAAAAAGAAAGACTAATCGCGGGCCACTAGTTGAAACATAGCTCTTTAACTCATGTTCCAGATATGGAGACTGCCACTTTTGAAAGATGGCAGTCTCTAATTAGAAAGTATTCAGGAATCTGGATTCCTGCAAATAGACAGCTCTTTTTAAAGACAAGTCTACTGAAACGTATCAGGGATCTGAACCTTAAAGACTATGATGAGTATTACCAGAAGTTACAGGATAAAAACTGGGCTTCACTAGAATGGTTTCAGTTAATTGATGCATTAACCATTCACGAAACGAGCTTCTTTAGACATAAAGAATCGTTTGATTTAGTGCAACATGTTTGTCAGCAGAAGATTATTCAATCAGCTAACTCGAATAGCGATTGTAACGTTCAAATCTGGAGTGTTGGCTGTTCAACCGGCGAAGAGCCTTACAGTCTGGCCATTGCTTTGGAAGAATTAAGTTTAAACTCGCTGACAGAAAAAGGACTGAGATTTTATTACGGGATTACTGGAATAGATATCAGTTATCCAGCGCTTAGTGCAGCAAGACGCGCGATATATAGCGATAGAAAGTTACACATGATGTCACCAGAAATACAGGCATCATATTTTAATCGTCATGATAGTAGACACTGGCGTGTCAAGGAACATATTCGAAATCGAGTATTGTTCTTACAGGGAAATCTCAATGATATTGGGAATTCACCGAAACGAAATTATGACGTCATATTTTGTCAGAACGTATTAATTTATTTTCGCCCTGAAGATCGAATCAATATCTTAGAAGGGCTGGTTGAACGATTAATTCCGGGCGGCGTATTGATATTAGGTCTGGGTGAAATTATTAATTGGAAGCATCCAGAGTTAGTACGGATTGACGAGAAAAACTGTTTGGCATATCAGCGGCAGCTATAGCTACAAAAAATGGTGTAGGCATGAAAGATAATCAGACAAAAGTAGCTTTAAATTGGGTTAAAGACGAAATCGAAAGCACGCTTGAACAGGCACAAAATGCCATCAAAGCGTATGCAGAAGATGAAACTGACAAAACCCAAATACATTTCTGTGCTAATTGCATGCACCAGATCCGTGGCACCATGCAAATGCTTGAGTTTTCAGGAGCTGCATTACTTGCTGAAGAAATGGAAGCTCTTGCTGAAGCGATTGGCGAGAAAAATGTAGCCTCTAATGAAAAGGCATATGAAGTTTTTCTATCGGCTATTTTAAGATTCCGTAGTTATCTATCCCGTTATGCTGAAGGTAAATCAGACCTCCCCGTAATTTTATTACCAGCCATCAATGATATGCGTGCCTGCCGTAATGTCGATAGTTTGGGTGCTGGTAATTTAATTAGCATTCCCACTGAAGGTATTGAAGCACCAGCACCTAAACAGAAAGTAGATTTAAAGGGTGATATCTTAGCTGAAGTAAAATCTTTACGTTCGAAGTTTCAGCAGGGCTTATTAGGTGTCATTCGTGATGTAGATACTCAAAATAACCTTGAGCGTATGCATGAGGTGACACAAACTTTATGGGGCCTGGGTAATCGTGTTCCCTATCAAAATTTATGGTGGGTAACCACAGTATTTTTAAAGAATATTGCACTACTTTCTAAAAAAGATAAGCCAGTAGTTAAAGGTTTGCTGGGTCAGGTTGATCGTCGGATTCGTGAATTAATAGAGAAAACGGCTAATGAAGAAGAAGCCAATAAGGTATTAATCAATATTCTATTCTACGTTGCTCAATTTGATACAGAAGATGAGCAAGTCAAAGAGGTTCAGGATAAGTTCCAGCTAAATCAACTTATGGATTCACTTGGCGATCTAGAAAGTGAATCTAGTGATTTAACTGGACCTGACACAGAAAGTGTTCGTATTGCCCTTAACGTTATTAAAGAAGACTTAGGCGAAATAAAAGAGTCACTCGATCTTTACATCAGAACCAAATCGCAGGAAAGAGAACCGTTAGAAGACATGGTTCCGGCAATGCAAAAGATTTCCGATACCATGTCGATGCTAGGTCTGACCCAGTCAAAGGACATGATCAGCAAACAGATGAAATCCATTGGCAATTTGCTTGATGGCTCTGAGGCAGATCGTGAGCAAGGCCTGGTTTATATCGCAGAAGGGATTTTATCGCTTGAGGATTATATCGAGCGTGCATTAAAAATGGACAGCAAGCAACTTGCCAATGAAAGCCTGGGCCAAGGTGAAGGCGAGTCCTTGCAGATTATTAATGCACGATACCAACTAGTTCAGGAAAGTCGTGGCAACTTACATAAAGTTAAAGATGCTATTACCGACTATCTTGATGAAAGTCATAACATTAAAAGGTTAGAGCAAGTACCTGAGCTATTAAAAGAAGTTGAAGGTGCATTAACATTCGCACAATTGGATAACTTACTCGAAGTAATATCCAAAGCTAAAAACTTTGTAGTTAAATATCTAATTAGTGAGAAAGTAGTACTCAGCGAAGCAGAAATTTCTACACTTGCTGATGCGATAAGTTCGGTTGACTATTATTTAGAAGGATTGATGTCTTCAGGCCTTCATGGATTGCCGGTTATATTACAACGAGCAATCGATAGTATTGGTGAGCTTGAAGCTCATTATGGAAGTCTTGATGAAGAGCTTTTACCAGTATTGGATGATGCGCTGGAAATGCCAGAAATCGAAATGGTCGAAAGCGAATCATATGACGAGTCTGATGATAGCGATGAGTTGATAGATGATGAAGTGCGTGAAATCTTTATTGAAGAAGCCGATGAGGTTCTCGAAGAGATGCACAGTCTATTACCTGAGTGGAAACAGGATCAGACTAATAAAGAAGCTATCTCCACTATCCGCCGTAATTTCCACACCCTTAAAGGTAGTGGCCGTATGGTGGGTGCCACTGATATAGGTGAGCTAAGCTGGGCGATAGAAAATATGTTAAATCGCCTGATTGACCATAGCATTGAATATACTCCTGCACTTTTCGTAACAACCGAAGAAGTTGCTAATACATTGCCAGAAATGGTTAAGCAGTTTGCATCAGGTCAAAAAACTAAATTCCCTAAAGAATTGGCAGACCGTGCAAATCGAATAAGTAAAGGCGAGATCATTACGGATATTCAGCCTCAACAGGAGCAGACTGAAGAAGAGGCAGATCAGGCCGCTGAGCAAGAACTGTTTGATATCTTCAAGCAAGAGGCAGAAGGTCACGTAACCAGTCTTGAAATGTTCGCCAATCAGCGTCAACAAGGTATTACTCAGAGTCAAATTAGCGACAATCTGTTGCGTTCACTGCACACTCTAAAGGGTGTTGCCCACATTGCTAACATACAGTCATTAACGAATGTTATTGTCCCTGTTGAAAGTTATTTCCAGGAGTTAAAAACTCGTGAGCTATTAGCCGAAGAGGCTGATATGGCTTTAATTGATCATACCAAGGATCTACTAAAACATATCATCAGCACTCCTGAAGATGACCAGGTAATCTCTGCACATGAAGATGAAATTCTGCAACAACTTGCCCAGCAGCAGAAGCGTTTTGACGAATCTGGTGAGGCTGGACAGGATCAGGGTCGTGACCCAGAGTTAATCAAAGACATCTTTAATATTGCTTCAGACGTTTTAGTTGATATTGAAAGTACAAACTTACAGGAAACACCAGAGCCTCAGCGTCTGGAGAAAATATCTTACCTGATGGCCTCAGTAGATCGTCTGAAAAGTATTCTCAGCGAAGCAGAGCTTAATGAAATTGACCAGGTTGTAGCTGCATTGAGTGACGCGTTACAACGTAATATGACTGCTAACAAGGTTGATACTTCAATTGGTGTTTTACTGCAAGAAGCATACAACCAGCTTGAAAACCAGTTTGACTGTCTTGCAGCCAACTTATCTATTCCAGAAGCTAAAGACCTGGTTCAGGCACTACAAACCTGGAATCCTGCAGAAACAGCTGATCTTGAATTAGAGCCTGCATCCGAAGAAACGACTTCAGGTGGAAGTGGAGAAATCCATCTTGAAGAAGCTTCTGAAGAACCAGAACAAATACCTGCTACGGAAGAGAAGGAAGAGTATAGAGCTGTTCAAGATGATAACTCAATCGAGTTTGACCTTGATGACTTTACGCCGCCTTTAAAAACTAAAGATAAGTCAGTTGTAGAAACTGAAGAGAAAGAATCATCAGAAGATGATAATTCACTAGAGTTTACGCTAGAAGATGATTTCCTTACCAAAGAATCAGAAGAGAGCCAGGAAGAGAAAGTAGAAGAAAAAGAAAAGGCTGCAACTGACGATAATTCCGTTGAATTTGAGTTCTCCGATGAATTCCTTGCCTCTGAACCATTGGAGGAAGAGTCAGTTACTGATGAACTTGAAGAAACAGAAGATTTAAGTATAGAGGATGCCGCTGAAGAGCTGGGTCTTGACCTAAGTGATGAGTTAGACCTATCTGAAGAATTAACAGCTGACGAAAAAGAGGAAGCTCCAGAAGAGACAGCTCAAGAAGAAGTATTGGACTCAGAGCTTCCAGAAGAGCCTGAAGTAACAGCCGAGATTGAAGAGCCAGAGCTAGAAGAGCCACAACAGTCTGAAGCTGAAGACAGCGTTTCTGAAGTTAGCGAAGAAGCTGCAGAGCAATTAGAAGAGCAAGTAGAAGAGGTAGATGTACCAGCAGAGGAAGAAACTGCAGAGGTTAGCGAAGAGGCACCAGTACCTGAGAAAGAATTTGCTAAAACCATAAGCCTTGATCTAGATGTAGATGATGAGTTACTTGAGATCTTCAGCGAAGAAGCAGAAGAATTATTCGATAGTGATGCAAACTTACTTCAGAAGTGGCGCCAGGAGCCAAACAATCTAAAAATTATTGCAGAGTTGCAGCGTAACTTACACACCCTTAAGGGTAGCGCTAGAATGGCTGGCTTCTCACCAATTGGCGACTTGGCTCATGGTCTGGAAGATTTATATACCGCTATTACCGATCAGCTATTTGCATCATCTGATGAAGCGATCGATTTGGCTGAGCGTGCGGAAGACAAATTATTGGCTATCTTCAATGCTCGCAATACTCCTGAAAAGATCCCATCACCTGCTGCAATGCTTGATGAGATCGAAGGCTTTATTGCTGCCCAAAAAGCTGGTCGAGCATATGTGCGTCCACAGCCAGAGACAGAAGTTGCTCCAGAAGCTGAAGAAGTTAAGCCGTCAGAGCCAGAGAAAGCCGAAGAAACAACGACCGTTGCAGAAACTGAACAGCCTGCTGAGCCTGAAGAGGCTGCAGCTAAAGAGGAAATCGATACAGAAGAAGCTGCCTGGAATGAGGAGCTGGCTGAACTGTTCCTTGGTGAAGCATCTGAACTGTTGACTTCATATGAAGAAGCAATCGAGCGCTGGTCGAAAGATTTACACAATGTAGAGCCATTGAACACGGCTATGCGTAATCTGCATACACTTAAGAGTGGTGCAAAACTGGCTGCTATTACTCCAGTTGGTGATTTAACTCACAAGCTTGAAGGAGTAGTCGAGGCTCTGGCAAGAGATCCTAGACTTGGTCATGCCCGCTGGGCTGATATGCTGCGTCGAAGCTATGACGAGCTACACGAAATGGTTGAGCAGGTTCGTAATGGTCAGATGCCTGCGAAACCAGCTGAGCTATTACGTAAACTCGAAAATGATAAAGCAACCATTGAGTCTCAGTTAGAGCAACTGGATAAGCGTGATCTTGCTGAGTCTGGTGAACAGGCTGAAGTGAAAATTGTTTCACTAGCTGACAGACAGAAACAAAAGGAAGAAGAAGCTAAAGAAGCAGCTAACCGGGATGTCATCCGCGTACGCTCAGAGGTACTGGATAACTTGGTGAATTTGTCTGGTGAGGCTTCAATCTTCCGTTCGCGTCTTGAGCAGCAGGTTGCAGACCTTAACTTCAACCTGGGTGAGATGTCATCAACTGTTGATCGTCTACGTGAACAGTTACGTAACCTGGAAATTGAAACAGAAGCACAGGTACTGTATCGCCGAGAGATTTCCGGTGTTGATTTTGACGAGTTCGACCCACTGGAAATGGACCGTTATACCCGCCAACAGGAATTAACACGAAGCTTGTTGGAGGCTGCAAGTGATTTGTTATCAATTCAGGAAACACTGGAAACCAAGGTTGGCGATGCAGAAGCCACATTGCTGGCACAGGGTCGCGTAAATACCGAGTTGCAAGACCGTTTGATGCGTACACGAATGGTGCCGTTTAACAGTATTGAGAGTCGTTTGCGCCGTATGGTTCGTCAGATTTCAACCGAACTAAATAAAGATGTTGATCTGATTCTGGAGTCTGAAGGTGAGATGGACCGTACTGTAATTGAGCGAATGGTTGCACCGCTCGACCATATGCTCCGAAACGCAATTGACCACGGTATTGAATCTAAGGATGAGCGTAAGAAAGCCGGTAAAGCAGAAAAAGGTACGGTGCACCTGAGCTTGTCGAGACGTGGTAATGAAGTTTATATCCAGATTCAGGATGATGGTGCCGGTATCCGTAAAGATAAGGTGCGTAAACGTGCTATTTCGCAGGGCATGATCGATGAATCCTACAATCCTACAGATCGTGAGCTATTCCGTCTGATTCTACAGCCTGGTTTCTCAACAGCAGAAACTGTGACCCAGATTTCTGGTCGTGGTGTGGGCATGGATGTAGTGCATAGTGAGATCCTTCAGCTTGGTGGTTCATTAAATATCAGCTCTGAAGAAGGTAAAGGCACAACGATGACAGTGCGTTTACCATTCACCTTATCATCTAACCAGGCGTTGATGGTTAAAGTAAAAGGTGAGCCATACGCGATTCCATTGTCGAATATCACGACAGTTGCACGTGTTAGTGCAAAAGAAGTATTAGAGATCTATCAGGATAAAGATAAGACCTTCACGCATCTTGGTGAAGAGTATGAGTTGCGTTATCTAGGTCAGATTCTAGATCGAAATTCAGATATTGTTCCCCCGGTAGATGAATTCGTTCCTGTATTGATTATTCAAGGTGAAGATAAACCAATTGCGGTACACGTTGACGAATTGATCGGTTCACGTGAAATCGTGGTAAAAAACATTGGTCGTCAGATCTCGACAGTGCCGGGCATTTCAGGTGCGTCAATTCTGGGTGATGGTAGCGTTGTACTGATTCTGGATATGCAGACATTAGTTGACCGTTTCCACGAGTGGGATTTCTCTCACGAAGCCGGAATGGTACAGGAGACACCGGTCGAAGATCGTATCCCAGTAGTTATGGTTGTGGATGATTCGATTACAGTTCGTAAAGTTACTGCACGACTACTGCAACGTCATCAATTCCAGGTAATGACAGCAAAAGATGGTGTTGATGCAATTACACAGCTACATGACGATATTCCAGATGTCATGCTACTGGATATTGAGATGCCACGAATGGATGGTTTTGAACTAGCAACCATTATTCGACATGATGAAAGACTCAAGCATTTACCAATCATTATGATCACTTCTCGTACCGGTGAAAAACACCGCGAGCGTGCAGAGCAGATTGGTGTTAATCGTTATCTGGGTAAACCTTATAATGAGGAAACTCTGTTAGGCACGATTGATGAAATGCTTAAGTTGGAAGACTAAAGGATTAAACAAGCTGTAATGAATACAATGTTGGTGTTGCTGGCAGCCTCAACCGGTGGTCCAGCAGCAGTTAAGGCTTTTATTGATGCCTTGCCCGATAAGCCGTTACCGGTTTGTTTTGTTCTGGCGAATCACATTAATGAAGGGTCATTACCTAATTTGCAAGCAATGCTTAACGAGCATGCTTTTATTGATGCTGAAATTATAGATCAATACAAAGATATTAAGCCTGGCAAATTATATATAGCTCCGATCGATAAAAAGATTAGTTTCGTGGTGCAGGGTAAGATCATCATTACTGATGAAGAGTGGAGCAAACCTTATGCTCCCAATATTAATGAACTATTTGCCGAATCGCTCGAGCTAAGAGATGTTGAAAAACTAGCGATTGTGTTCAGTGGTATGGGTGATGATGGTTCAGCAAATTCTGATTTGTTGACTGAGAGTGGGGTTGATATCTGGTGCCAGACAATAGAAAGTTGTATCCAGTCTTCAATGCCCGAAAGTATGATTAAAACAGGAAATGTAACCTACAAAGATGACCCAGCCGGACTGGCAGAGCAATTGGTCATTTTGTTAGAGGCGTTGTTTCCAGTTGACCAATACGCGTGAGAGAAAGCATGACCAACAAAGTACAAGATGTTTACAGCTTTTTGATTCCAATGATTGAAAACAGTTTATTGTTGCCGAATGCGACAGTTGCTGAGATCGTTCCATTTATGAATGTGGATCTCATGGAAGATGCTGAATCGAGTGAAGACTGGCAGATTGGTCAAATTGTATGGCGTAACATCAAGATTCCGGTAGTTTCCCTGGAAAGAGTGCAAGGTAAAAAAGATTTGGGTGAACTGCGCCGTTCGCGTATCGCAATTGTTTATACATTAAATGGTAACCAAGAAATTCCCTATATTGCGATTATGGTACAGGGCATTCCTCGATTGGTACCGGTAGATGAGAGTAACAGTAAATTGGTAGAGGAAGATTTGCCAAAGGGTGTTAAAGCCTGGGCCGATCTGGAAGGGCGAAAGGCGCTTATACCTGATTTAGACCTGTTGGAAAATATGTTGTCTGAGAGCGCTTCTTAGTACGGAAATACTCAGAAGTCACCCCAGACACTATTCATCACCGCGACGGCAGCCAAGGCTGCCGTTTCTGTTCTTAGAACTCTTGGCCCAAGTTTAACAGGTTTGCAGCCATGCGTTTCTACCCAGTTAATTTCCTCGTCACTGAAACCACCCTCCGGGCCAACCCATAACTGAAGTTCTGACTTGGTGTCAGCGTTAATTGATTTGAAGCTATTGCTGGCATCAGGATGCATAAAAAAACTGTTACTGGTGAGCTGCTCAAGGGCTGCCTGCAATTTAATCGCTGGATGAAGTGTTGGGATACTATTACGGCCACACTGCTCACAGGCGCTTTCAATGACTTTTTGCCAGTGTTCATGTTTTTTTTGCCAGCGTTTGTCATCAAGCTTAACACCACAGCGCTCAGTAATTAGGGGAGTAAATTGTTTAACACCTAGCTCAACACCCTTTTGCAGAGTGAGCTCCATTTTATCGCCGCGTGAGACACCCTGATATAAATGAATATTTAAGGGTGATTCATTGTCGCTAGCTCGTGATTCGACAATTTCAACGCTGACCTGGTTTCGCTCTATCGAAACAATATTGCCAAAATAACTATATCCGTCCCCATTAAATAATTCGAGTTGATGTCCAGTTGTCATACGCAAGACACGACTAACGTGATTGGCAGCTTCTTTCTCAAGAATTACTGAGGAAGAGGTTGTCAGCTGTTGCGTGGTAAAAATCCGGGGAATTCGCATCTTTAATCCTTAGTTGCCAGCTGAATACCCTGCCAAGCTATATCGGCCAGTTTATCGATCTCTTCAGGGGTTATGACGTAAGGAGGCATGAAGTAAACGACATTGCCCAGCGGGCGCAATAAAGCGCCTTGTGACAGGGCATGTTCGTAAACGCGCATACCTCGTCGCTCTTTCCAGTCATAAGGTCTACGAGTCTTTTTATCCTGTACCATCTCTGCGGCCAAGATCATCCCCGTTTGTCTAACCTCAGCGATATTGGGATGATCGGCAAAATGTACGGTAGCTTGTGCCATGTGTTGTGCTAATACTTTATTATTTTCAATAATTGGTTGGCTCTGGAAAATATCCAGGGTTGCCTTGGCTACTGCACAACCTGTCGCATAACCGGTGTAACTGTGGGAATGAAGGAAGGCAGTAAGCTTTTCGTAATCATCATAAAAAGCCTGAAAAATTGACTCTCTGGTCAACATGGCAGACAAAGGCAAAAAGCCAGCCGTTAATCCTTTTGAGACACACATAAAGTCAGGACTGATATCTGCCTGCTCACAGGCAAATAAGGTGCCGGTTCGGCCAAAGCCAACAGCGATTTCATCAGCAATTAAATGCACATCATACTGGTCACACAGTTTGCGTAATTCGCTAAGGTAGACCGGATGGTACATACGCATACCTGATGCACATTGAACTAAAGGCTCGACGATAATGGCAGCAACATTGCCATGTTCACGCTCGACAAGATCGCGCATTTTTTCAAACTGGCGTAATGAGTAATCATGCCAGCTTTCGCCTTCTTCACGGTAGAAACAATCAGGAGAAGGGGCTGTCATGACATCAAACATTAAAGACTTATATGGAGCCTTGTAAAGTCCCAGATCGGAAACTGCCAGAGCACCAGTAGTTTCGCCATGATAGCCACTTTCAAGCGCAATAAATTTTGTCTTGTCGGGCTTGCTAGCCAATTGCCAATAATGAACACTCATTTTCAAGGCAATTTCGACAGCCGAAGAGCCGTTCTCACCATAGAATACACGGTCCAAGCCATCTGGTGTCATCGCAACCAGTTGCTCAGCCAGGTCAATTGCTGGCTCATGGGTAAAACCGGCAAAAATTACATGTTCAAGCTTATCCACCTGCTCTTTCATGGCATTGGCAATGGTTGGGTTGCTATGGCCAAACAGATTAACCCACCAAGAGCTCACCGCATCAATATAGCGGTTGCCATCAAAGTCCTCTAAATAGACGCCCTCACCACGTTTGATTGGCGTCATAGGGTAGCGCTCATAATCCTTCATCTGACTGCATGGGTGCCAAAGTACGGCAAGGTCACGTTGTTTAAGGGAAGCGTTATCCATAAAACTCTATTGAAACCATTGAAAAATGATGGCGCTATTATCGCGTATTTAGGAGCGAGACTCAAAGAGGAACCTAGAATACCAATAGGAAAAATGGTAAAAGAAAGCAACTATTAAATTGAGGAAAAGTAAATGGATAAATCAGAAAGTGCAAAAGTAAAGCTTACTGGGGGAACAATATTTATAATTATTCTGGTTGTTGCAATATTCGGAAATGTAAGATCAAATGAGATAGAGGATAAGATTGATAAACTTCAAGAGTCTGTGAATAGGCTTGAGCAAAGTTTAAGTTACCTTCATAGCAGGCTTGACGAAAAAGTACCAAAAAAAGATGAAGCAAAAGAGTAATAAAAAAGCCGGCAAAAGCCGGCTTTTAAAGTACTAGCAGAACAGTCATTAATAACGGTAATGTTCAGGCTTGTAAGGGCCTTCAACCGGTACATTAATGTAATCTGCCTGATCTTGACGAAGCGTTGTTAAACGAGCACCAATTCTTTCAAGGTGCAATTTGGCAACTTTCTCGTCTAAATGCTTAGGTAAGATATAAACATCGTTGTCATACTTGTCGCCATTTTTCCATAACTCAATCTGAGCCAACACCTGATTGGTGAACGAGTTGGACATTACGAAGCTTGGGTGGCCAGTTGCACAACCAAGGTTCACCAGACGACCTTTTGCCAATAAGGTGATGCGTTTGCCATCTGGGAATTTGATTTGATCAACTTGCTCTTTAACGTTGATCCACTCATATTTCTCAAGGCTGGCTACATCAATTTCATTATCGAAGTGACCAATATTACAAACGATAGCCTGATCTTTCATGCGAACCATGTGTTCATGGCGAATGATGTCGTAGTTACCGGTAGCAGTTACAAAAATATCAGCCTGCTCAACAATGTTTGGATCTTCAAGGTCAACGACACGGAACCCTTCCATCGCCGCCTGTAAGGCACAGATTGGGTCGATTTCAGTAACCCATACTGTCGCACCTAAACCACGAAGTGATTGTGCAGAACCTTTACCCACATCACCATAACCACAAACAATAGAGATTTTACCTGCAATCATAACGTCAGTTGCACGTTTGATACCGTCAACCAATGATTCACGGCAGCCGTAAAGGTTATCAAACTTAGACTTGGTTACTGAGTCGTTAACATTGATTGCTGGGAAAGGAAGTTCGCCACGCTTTTTCATCTGATAAAGACGTGCAACACCTGTAGTGGTTTCTTCCGTTACACCTTGGATATTGGCTAACGTGCGTGAATAGAAATTGCTATCTTCAGAAAGCTTCACTTTAATTGCTTTGAACAAAGCAACTTCTTCCTCACTTTTTGGATTATCTAAAACTGAAATATCTTTTTCAGCGCGAGTACCAAGAATAAGAAGAGTTGTTGCATCACCACCATCATCAAGAATCATATTAGGTGAACCACCATCATGCCATTCCATGATGTGATGCGTGTATTCCCAGTACTCATCGAGAGTTTCGCCTTTGTAAGCAAACACTGGAATGCCCTGATCCGCAATTGCCGCAGCAGCATGATCCTGAGTCGAGTAAATATTACATGATGCCCAACGAACTTCTGCACCAAGTGCAACAAGTGTTTCGATTAGCATAGCTGTTTGAATTGTCATGTGTAGAGAACCCGCAATGCGAGCACCCTTTAGAGGTTGTTCTGAACCATATTCTTCACGAATTGCCATAAGGCCAGGCATTTCGCTTTTTGCGATATCAATTTCTTTGTGGCCCCAATCGGCTAGAGCAATATCTTTAATGATGTGGTCAGTCATAATGTTCCCAAATTGTTCGGCTCTTTCCTAAGGATTTATCAGAATACTGATAATGAAAGAGCCATCTAGTGAGTGAAAAAATAATAAGGTTATAGACCTGCAGCAGCACGCAATGCTTCAGCTTTATCTGTTTTTTCCCAGGTAAAACTGTCTTCAGTACGGCCAAAGTGACCATATGCTGCTGTGGCCTGATAAATTGGCTGCAACAAATTAAGCATCTTTGTTAAGCCACGAGGACGAAGGTCAAAATGCTCGCGTACCAGCTCAACTAATTTATCTTCGCTGATTTTACCGGTGCCAAAAGTATTAACGCTGATAGACGTTGGTTCGGCAACACCGATAGCGTAAGAAACCTGAATCTCACAACGATCTGCAAGACCGGCTGCAACGATATTCTTGGCAACGTAACGGCCTGCGTAAGCAGCACTGCGGTCTACTTTTGATGGATCCTTACCGGAGAAAGCGCCGCCACCATGACGGGCCATGCCGCCGTAGGTATCAACGATAATTTTACGACCGGTTAAGCCGCAGTCGCCCATTGGGCCACCGATAACAAACTTACCCGTTGGATTAACGAAGTATTTGGTTTTATCGCTAATCCATTCCGCTGGAAGAACAGGTTTGATGATTTCTTCAATCACAGCTTCCTGCAAATCTTTTTGCGAAATCTCTGGATCATGCTGTGTTGATAATACCACCGCATCGATACCAACAGGCTTGTCATTTTCATAACGGAAAGTCAGCTGACTTTTGGCATCTGGGCGTAACCAAGCCAAAGTGCCATTCTTACGAAGCTCAGCCTGCTTTTGAACCAGACGGTGAGAATAAGTGATAGGTGCTGGCATTAACACGTCGGTTTCGTTTGATGCATAACCGAACATCAAACCCTGATCCCCTGCGCCTTGCGCTTCTGGATCGTCACGGTCAACACCTTGAGCAATGTCCGGACTTTGTTTGCCGATGGCGTTTAGTACGGCACAGGATTCCCAGTCAAAACCCATTTCCGAGCTGTTATAGCCAATTTGCTTAATGGTGTTACGAGCTAGTTCTTCAATATCAACCCACGCGGAAGTGGCTACTTCACCAGCAACAATGACCATGCCGGTTTTAACCATGGTCTCAACTGCAACGCGAGCGTTGATATCCTGTGCTAGGATCGCATCAAGAACTGCATCGGAAATTTGATCGGCAATTTTGTCTGGATGTCCTTCAGAAACGGACTCCGACGTGAATACGGAATAATTGCTCATTTCTACTTAGTTACCTTTTATTAAAACTAAAGTGAAAAACCAGCCTTACTATATTGCCTTTAAAAGGCTGAAACGCTGGTCAAAAAGTAGGCGGATTTTACACTGTTTAGACGTCTAAATCACCTATTTTTACACCTTTGCCTGTGAAAATCACATGAAAAGAATTGGCTTTTATTATAATCAGACTAATAGATAATGAAACCGACAAAAAGTTACAAATAGTAATGAAATCAACTACAAAAACCACACACATATTAATGGTATACCGAAATATATGGGCTGGCTTTAAATTAGAAAATGCTAAATATGGATTGATACATATCACCTATAACTAATCGTAATAATTGTTTAGAATCTAAATACTAAGCAGCATGACTTAATGAATAAGCGGGAAGGAACGATGACGCCAGAATTTAAATACAGAAAACATAAGTTTGATGAAGGGGAACCACTGTCTCCCTGGCGGGAAAAGATTCATGAAGTCATATTTGAGGCAGATACCTTTGCCGGAAAAACCTTCGATGTCGCCTTAATAATCACCATCTTCATCAGCGTTCTGGCGGTAATGCTTGATAGTGTCCAGGTTATTTCTGTTCAATATGGAAGCATGTTGTTCGCAGCAGAATGGGCCTTTACCATTCTATTCACCATTGAATATATTTTACGGCTGATAAGTGTTCGCAAGCCTATGCTGTACGCAAAGAGCTTTTATGGCGTCGTCGATCTATTATCTATTCTGCCGACTTACCTGACATTGATCATCGTTGACGCAAAATACTTCCTGGTCATTCGAATCTTAAGGGTTTTAAGAATATTCAGGATATTCAAGCTGGCAAATTATATGGGCGAGGCCAGTATGATGATGAATGCGCTACGTAACAGCCGCGCTAAAATCAGTGTTTTCCTGTATACCGTATTGATGTCAGTAGTAGTGTTTG
Organism: Kangiella profundi; assembly: GCF_002838765.1. NCBI lineage: Bacteria > Pseudomonadati > Pseudomonadota > Gammaproteobacteria > Kangiellales > Kangiellaceae > Kangiella > Kangiella profundi. The sequence goes on from NZ_CP025120.1 coordinate 199,126, forward strand.
GATCGTTAGTTTACGTCATCGAAGGTCCAGAAAATGGTTTCAGCAGCATTCCAAAGTCGGTTTACTGGGCAATCGTAACATTGACAACCGTTGGGTATGGCGACATTTCACCACAAACTCCTGTCGGTCAGTTTTTAGCATCCTGCATTATGATTCTAGGTTATGGATTAATTGCGGTACCAACAGGGATTTACAGCGCAGAAATAACCCGCGAGGCTATGAAAAAGAAAGATGTCACCAATAATGCATGCCCTTCTTGTGCCTATGAAGGTCATGATAAAGACGCAGAATTTTGTAAAAAATGTGGAGCTAAACTATAAAAAAGTGTCGAAAAATTGAACACGAGTCAAAAATGCATATAATACTGCCTTTTATAATAAAAAGGTTGGGATATGAAAAAAATACAATATGGAATCCTTGTAGCGATTCTGCCACTCGTTCTTGCGTTTAGTTACTACCTAACATTTTCTGCAACGAAACCAATTTCCATAGTAGAAGATATTAATCAATCAAGCGTTACTGCAAAATTATCAACAGCTAATGACAACATAGCATTTAAAGGGTATTACTTTTTTAGAAGTTATGTACCCGAAATAGGCACCGAAATATGGCGCTCAGATAAAAACGGAAATACATCTTTGGCTTTTGAAGCCATAGAGGGACCAAACCAGGCTTCAACTATTGAAGCATTTACTGACGGTAATTTTCTCTATTACGTCATTACCGGAGTTGGACAAAATAATGCCGATGTTATTTATTATTTGGAGCAACCAAGTGATGACTTTAAAACATTGGATCTTGGACTGAGATATTACAACGGCAGGTTTAAGAAATTGGGTAATACCTGGTATGCACTTGCTAGGGATATAACAACAAACAAGCAAAGTCTAGTAGCATTTAATGGACAGTCAACAGCTGCGATTGCTGTAGAAAATCAAAACGTAAATTATTCAGTGTTAGATTTCACAGAGTTCAATGGAGCTTTGAATGTATTTGTTCGTATTGCTAGTAATAATTCCATTGAGCACAGACGAATCGTTAATGACACTATTGAAACACTAAATACATTTACCAGTGTGAACCTAGGAAGTCTCCATCAAACCAATAGTGATTTATACTACACCTATTACGATTCTAATTACGATTATGGCCTTAATCATTTTGATGGAACTAACACGAACTACATTGATAGTTTCTCAAACATAACTCAGTCTTGGGGGTTAGATGGAGATAACTTGGTTTTTTATGCCAGAAAGGGCCAGTTAGATAAATATCAAATTTGGAGCTTGAGTGGAAGCAATCTCCAGCAGCTCACTAATATATCTGATGATTATACAAACATAAGAAAAATTACAACTAGTGAGCAAGGGTTATATTTTCTTTTGCAAAATCAAGAAGGTACTGAATTACAGTACCTTACAAACGGTACAATAGAAACAGTTATATTAGATGCTGAAACATTTGATAACAACTATACAGCTGAGCCGTTTGTATCTCACAATGGCAGTGTGTATGTAACGGGACGTTATAGTGAAAACTCGAACTACTATAGCGCTTATTGGAAGGTAACTAACGGAGTTGCTGCACGTGTACTTTCTAAAGAGGGTTACTTTGGAAATTCAAAAATATTTACCCTTAATGGCGAGTTATATAATTTTATAGATGCTGGAACCCAAACCCAACTTTATCGCCTTGATGATCCATCAAATATCGCATCCCTAGTCGGTACATTTGATATCAGAAATTTAAAAAGCTTAGCAGCCGACGATCTTACAAGTACCGTCTTTGCTACTGGCTATGCAGGTATTGATTCTAATATTTTTGCAGTGCAGGAAACGACAGCAAATAAGTTAATAATTGAAGGCGTAACGGGCAGTAGTAACCCTAAAAACTTTGTTAGCGTAAAAGATAAAACATACTTTTCTGCAGTGGAGGGCGATCTTCAAGCAGTTTGGAAGTCTGACGGATATTCTGTGGAAAAAGTTCCAGGAATAGAAGCCGACGGGGTTTCAAACAATATTATCAGTCTGAAACAGCTTGGTGAAAACCTCTTGGTTCTAACAAGGTCTTATGCAGAGTCAAAATATCGGATTTGGCTTTACGATGGTTCTGAAACACGGCTGCTTAGCGAAAATGTAAACACTGTGTTCAATGAGGAAATATACTTATCAGATGACGGTACCGCTTATTTCTTAGGTGGTATAGGTAGTAACTACGGTCGATCGCTAATAAAAATTACTGATAATGGTTTAGTCGAACTCTATAATTCTGAAAATGTAAACAGATTAGATGTAAATGATAATGGAATTTTCTTCCAGACTGGATCTCGAGATTATGCAGAGCTTTGGAGAGTAGAAAGTAATACAGTTAAAAGAATTAGCAATGAATCAAATTCCGTTTCTGAAAGCTATGAATCCAGATTCTATACTGAAAGTGCTTATACATATTTCTCCGGATGTGACAGCCAAGGTAACTTTACCTTAACCAGCTATTCAGAAGAAAGTGGAATATCTCAAGTTGATACAACCGAGCTTTCAGTAGATGGTTGCTGGAGCGTTAAAGTTTATGAGTTAGGTAATGAGATAGCTATAATTACCCCTCCAACAGTTGAGTCAGCTAGTAAGCTTTGGAGTTTGCAGAGTGGCGTAATAGAGCTTGTATCAGACGGCTTTTACAATATAGGTAGTGGAAGTCAGACTCTAAATAACCGGCTATACTTCAAAGCGGCAGCTTCACAGCAAGAAGGCTATACTATATATGTATATGCAGATGGAGAATTTGTTAATACATTTTTACCCTCTGCCTATAATTTTTGGTTAAGTAATAATGACAGAGAGCTAGGTAAAGATTGGATTATCTTGCCTGGGTCGGGCGGGGCTAAAATATATTCATTTGATGGCTCAAACGTCACTCTCAAAAATTCGTTAAATAGTAACTTCCAGTCAATAAACTCAGTAATGGAGTTGGGCGACTATACAATATTTCAAGTTATAAATGGTTATCCACTCTACCATGATCTTGTTGCGTTAGATAAGAATGGGGAACTAACATACTTAAATCCTGCACAAGAATTCAATTTTATTAGCGATAATAATAATGGTGACTATCCTATAGCGAGAGGCCATGGTAAATGGTTATTTTTGCAGGCATGCCACTATACGATTGGTTGTGAACCTTTCTCAATGAACATCAATGTTGCTCCAGTAGCAAAAGTCAATATTGCCAGTAGTACGGTTTATAGCGGGCATGTAGTAGAACTGGATGGCTCAGTTACTGAGGATGTTGATGGCAATATACTTGAATATATTTGGTCTGTGGTTTCTGGGCCAAATGTTGAAATCAATAGCTCTGAGTTAGGGAAAGCCAGTTTTATTGCACCAACAGTTGAATCTTCGACCACTATCGAATTGCAACTTGAAGTTATCGATGATGGATACGATGCAGATTCGACAACACAAAAGGTAAAAGTGCTTCCAAATACAGGCCCGGATGCAGTCATAAACGCGCCTGCACAAGCTAATGAGGGGCAAGTTGTAAAACTTGATGCAACACAATCATCAGATCCAGAGAGCGATGAGCTTTCTTTCTATTGGGAAGTTGTGTCAGGTCAAAATGTTTCCATTACAAATCAAACTGCTGCTTCGACACAATTCTCAGTCCCTAGTATCAATCAAGATACCAGTGTTACCGTTAAGCTAACTGTCCAAGACGCTGTAGGAAACACCGCACAAGATGAAGTTGAAATTATCCTTAAGAACGTGAGTTCTGGTACGCCAGATAATGGTTCTGGTGAGGGTAGTTCAGGTGGCGGTGGCTCAACAAACTGGCTACTGTTATTGATGCTAGCTTCTCTGATAATGGTGAGGTTTGGTTACCATCGCAGATGAGGTATGAATAAAAAAAGGGTAGCCATGAGCTACCCTTTTTTATTAAGCAGGGTCAATTATTTACCTAACAAATCCTTGGTGCCTTTTAGGTATTCTTCTCCTTTTTGCTGCACGGTTTCAGGATCGTTGGTTTCTGATGCAATGTGCACTTTCTCCAGATTTTCCTGAGTTTGCTCTAAGTGTTGCTCAATAAACTGAAGTGCATTTTCCAAGCTATAAGACATCTGGTGTATTTGAGCCATGGTGTATGGGGTGAGTTCGTATTTGATGCGCCCCTCTAGCTGAGTATTGTATTTTTCGAGAATGGCTATAGCTTCAGCCATGGTTTCAGGCTTTTCACCTTTAAAATGTCTGACGTCGGTTGCGTGGGCAACTGATACTGTTGCTGCTGCAAGAATAATTGCGGAAACAGTTTTTCGGAGTGACATGTTTATTCCTTGTTGAGAATGATTGTTGTTTGCATTCTACTCTTAGCCCAGGTCTGAGCCAAGTGATGTAGATCAATTCATTGATAGAAAATATAAATAATCAGAAGCGCTTATACATAGTAAACACTAGAGGTCATCACCTTGGACATCAGGCTCATGGCGCCTTTGATGGGCTTGGGTAAATCGGCACCTCCATGCTCAATCGCAACAGTGGCGTGTTTCAGCTCTTCTTCGCGCATCTGTTGCAGAATAACCCGGCTCTTACTGTCCTGAATGGGTAGCTTTTGCAGGTGATCGTCCAGGTGACGGCAGACCTGATGCTCGGTCTCTGCAACGAAGCCCAGACTCCACTTATCACCAGCAATACCGGCCAAGGCGCCGATGGTAAAGGAACTGGCATACCAGAAGGGATTGAGCAGGCTTTCGCGGCTGCCCAATTCATGTATACGTTCGCTGCACCAGGCCAGGTGGTCAACTTCTTCCTGTGCCGCCTGTTCCATCTTGTCACGAACGTTCGGTAATTTTGCGGTAAGTGCCTGTCCCTGATATAGAGCCTGAGCGCAGACTTCGCCTGTATGATTGATGCGCATCAAACTGGCAGCATGACGTTTTTCCTGATCGGACATTTTCGATTCATCAATGCCTTGCGCTGGAGTTGGTCGAGGCTTGGCATCATAAATACCCCGAGTCGTTTTTAGCGCTGAGTCCGCTACTAGACAGAGTCGATCAAAAAAGCTGTATTGACGCATAGATCTGCTACACTTATTCGCTCAAAGAAAAGCTATTGTAGCGATAAATCTAAGAAAAGTTAATCTAGGCCACTGGCCGCAAGAATAGGAAATAGAGGCAATTTATTAATCATGGGTGATACTTTAGAAAAAAATGATCTGGCAATACTGATTGAATCGAAAAATCCCATTATCATCATTGAGTCACATGAAGAGAGCCGTGTTACTGAGCTACTGACCAAGGTTGCAATAAAACTCAAAAAGCCATTGTTCGGCTGGCATTTGACGGAAGGCTTGCGCCGCGTGGAAATGACTGACTCACATTTTGCGCCATTGGATAACACACAAAAACCCGACGATTGCCTAAAGCATATCAAACGCATGGAGCGCCCCGGAATTTACGTGCTTTATGATTTTCATCCTTTTCTTGATGAGCATCACCCAGAACAGGTAAGGTTGGTCAAAGATATTGCTTTACAGTTTCAAAAGTATCACCAGACATTAGTTTTTGTCAGTCATAAGTTGAAACTCCCTGAAGAAATTCGACGCTTTTCAGCCAGGTTTGAACTACGGCTGCCGAGCCATGTTGAACTGGAAAGGTTGATTCATGCCGAAGCCACTCGCTGGGCGCTTGGCAATCAGGGACAAAAAGTACGAACTGATAAGGCTACCATGCAGAGGCTGGTGCAAAATCTGACAGGATTAACCCTAAGTGATGCGCAACAGATCATACGTAATCTAATCTATGATGATGGAGCCATCACCGACTGTGAAATGGACAAGGTCAATCGTGCGCGATATGAATTGCTGGATGTAAACGGTGCGGTTCACTATGAATATGAAACTGCACACTTTGCCGATGTCGGTGGTATGCAGGTACTCAAGAACTGGCTCGAACGACGTCGCAAAATATTTCTTGATGACCGTGATATCGGGTTGGATAAACCGAAGGGTATTATGCTGGTTGGTGTGCAGGGCGGTGGCAAGTCACTGGCTGCCAAGGCTGTTGCCGGCATGTGGGGTGTGCCTTTGCTGCGTCTCGATTTTGGAGCGCTTTACAGCAAATGGCATGGCGAAAGTGAAAAGAATCTGCGTGAGTCACTCAAACTAGCGGAAATGATGGCGCCTTGCGTATTGTGGTTGGATGAAATCGAGAAGGGTATTTCAACTGGCGATAATGATGGTGGAACTTCAAAACGGGTTCTTGGCACCATGTTAACCTTTATGCAGGAAAATAAATTGCCCATTTTCATTGTAGCTACCGCCAATGACATTTCAGCGTTGCCACCTGAGCTGGTTCGAAAAGGGCGGCTGGATGAAATCTTTTTTGTCGACCTGCCTGACAATGAATCACGTCAGGAAATCATTCGCATACATTTAAGCAAGCGCAAACAGCTGGTAGAAAAGTTTGATTTACTAGCTCTTGCTGATGCCTGTGATGGCTTTAGTGGGGCAGAGATAGAGCAGGTCATTATTGCTGGGTTATACGCAGCCCATTATGACGATAAGCCCCTTTGTGATGAAACCTTACTCAAAGAAATAGCAGCGACCAGCCCATTATCCAAAGTGATGGCGGAGAAAATGCAGTTACTAAGAAATTGGGCTGATGGCAGAGCCGTATTAGCTAATTAAGCGCAAATTAAGGATCAGGGAGTTTGGAATGAAATTAATATATTCGACGGCATCACCTTACGCACGGACAGCAAGAATTTTTGTTCAGGAACTTGGTTTAGAGGACAGGGTGAAGGAAGTCTTTCAGCATCCGTTTGAGAACCCACAGGAATTGATTGCTGCTAATCCGCTTTGTAAAGTTCCTTGCCTGATCACGGATAAGGGGCAGGCAATCTTTGATAGCCAGGTAATTTGTGAGTATCTGGATTCTGAAGCAGGAAGCCAACTGTTCAAAGATATCTCTGGAGACTGGCATCAGAAGACCTTGTATTCGCTAACTAGAGGATTGCTGGACTCAGCTGTAGCCTGGCAACAGGATAAGATGAGGGAACCTGAGCAGCGTTCTGAATTCTGGCAGGAGCGATTCATAAAGAGCATAGACCGAGGACTGGAGTATTTTGCAAAACGGATAGATGAACTTCCAAAAGAGTTTTCGGCGATTCATGTCAACCTGATTACGGTATTGGAATATCTAGACTTCAGGCATCCGGAATATCAGTGGCAGAACAAGTTTGAATCGCTGAAAAATTGGTGGGCGGGTTATAAAGAAAAGCCTTCGATTGTTGCAACACAACCGAAGGCTTAGCAGAACTAGTTAACAGACTGTTCTGTTATTTCTTACGCCAGGCTCCGTTGATGTTGATGTAGTGTCCTGACTGGGTTTTATCAAGATTACGTTTGGCGGCAATAGCTTCAACTTCCGCTAAAGTTATGTTCGCTTTACGAGCTTCCTGAGCATATATGGTGCGACGCTTGTCATTAATGTCCTGAACAAAAGAGCGAATTTGAGGGCTGGGGTTTGATACTACAATACCAACATAGCCAGTAGACATTTCGCCCACAATACCCTGGTCTTTAAGCGTACCGATATCCAGCGCAAAGGCCTGCGCAGATAATAGTAAACTAACAATTAGCGTCATTATTGAATAACTTAGCTTTTTCATAATTGCCTCTCCTAAAATAAGCCTGATTCTTCGCTCAAGGCTTTATCCAATTCACGTTCAACCTTGACCACAATTTCATGTTTAATGGTGAAATCACCAATGATATGGATAGGTTTGTCTGGTGCTTCCAGCTTCACGGTACAGGCCGATGCCAATATAGATAGGCTGGCAACGGAGATTAGAGCTGGTAATCCGCTTCTTTTCATACTATTTCCTTACACAGATTATTAACTGAAGATAACTGTTATTTTACGAGCTTAACATGAATTATCACTGAATTTTGAGCAATTGCTTCTGTTTTAAATCATCAATCACCGGAGTGGCCATATCGCCAGTTACCAGCATTGAATAAAGCAGATTTGGCAAATTGCCGCGCAGTGTAAGATCCAACTTGATCGGAAACCCATTATAAAGTTCGGGGTTTGATCCAAGGGCGTAAAGAGTAATGATGTAATCACCCTCGCTGCTGTAATCGATAGTGCCGCTTAGCTCTTTATAGTGGAAGTTTTCCAACGCCTGGAAAGCTATATTAGCCTCTTTCCCGCCTTCAGATTTCAACTTTAGAACACCTGGTTTCTTACTGATGAAAGTGCCATTGGTAATTTGGCGACTACCCGGTTTGATAATAAGTGGCAAAATAATATCGAAGTTGCCACTAACGGATAGCTTTTCACTTTCCAACGCGGTAAGGAGTTGCTGCAAACTGATATTGGAAAGCATTAAACTGAATGGCTCAATAGTAGTTTTGTGCATGTCAAAACGTGGAATGCTGATGGTGCCCCCCAGCAACTGGCCGCTTATATCTTTAAACCGATAGTTGGTAGCTGTGTGATCGAGCTTGAAATTTAAGTCACGAATGGCAATGCCAGCGGCCAGCTCTATGCTATCTATCTTAGCTGTAACAATACCCTGAAGTGCTGACTGCTTACTCAGGTTGTCTGAAATGCTGGCATTATTTAGCGCCAATTTGTCATACAGCAGATTCAGTTTATCGATACTCATGGCGCCTTCAAAAAGCAACTTTAGCGGGTCACCTGATAATTTACTGATATTAAGATCACCGCCTGTCACCTGTAAGGCAGGATAAGCTTTTAAAAATGGCGTCCAGCTTTTAAGTGTCAGCATTGGCAAGCTGGAGCGATCAACCTGCAGATTATGAGTGCCTCCTTTAAGGTTGTAGGCATAACGAACGGGAATAGTGCTTTGCGAATGCTGCAACGAACCTTTGGCAGTAAAGGTCTGCTTTAAAAGTTTCCAGTCAAATTGACCACTGACGTAATCAACAGCAACATTGTCAGTAAGGTAGCTGGCCTGTATGAAACTCAAGTTACCATTAATGGCTGCATTGCTTGGGTCTGGCTTTAGTGAACCTTTAACTTCGTAAAGTGTGAGTGGTTGCTTGCTTAGCGAAATTTGCTTTGCAGCGTAACTGGCCTGCAGATTGGCATTGTTGAGATCAACCTGGGTCTTAAACTGCGACAGCTTAACTGTTTCTTTGTCTAACAGGGCCTGCACATCTATTGGAGCTGCTAATTTAAGACTAAGTTTCCTTTCTTGCTTTGCAACTTCTTGATTAAGTGTTCCGGCAAGGGGCTGTGACCAATCTGCTGAGCCTTGCCAATCATGTGCTGGTAAGTTAACGGTGTAGCTAGCACTTTTGAGATTAGTTTTTCCGAGTCTGGCCAATAACTGTTGAGTATTAAAAGCAAGATTTCCATTAGCCAGTTGTACTGAACTTTGAAGATCAGCGTTTATTGAGTCAGTTGAGAAAAACATAGTCTTCTCAGTAGTCTGATATTGTGTCGCTGGCAAGTTAATGGTTAGGTTTATCTGTGAGCTTATCTGCTGCTCTGGAGCGCTAAAAGTTTTAGTAAGGTCAAAGTTAATAGAGTCAGCGATGGCGGTCAGCTCAATGTCTTTAGTTTTGGCGTTAATATCCAGTTGGCCATTAACACTAAGGATTTGTGATTCGGTACTGAATTGAATATCAGTTGCTTTACCTGCAGCAAATGCAAAGTTTGCTTGATTTGCCAGTTTTTTTGCATCAAGGCTTAAACCATATGCTTTGGCATAACTATTTATCTGCTGCTCAAACCATGAGCGATTAAAATCGATAGGTAGTTCGAATGAACTACCCTCTGCGAGTTGTGCTGCAAACTGTTTATCGCCAACTTGCTGAAGAGAGCCAGTTAAATCAAAGTTGATCGTCCCCAGATCTGCTGAATAAATTTGTACAAACGGAATCTGTGCGATTTGACCATTAAGACTAAACTGCCAGCCTGACTGTGCCAATGGTTGAGTACTTACCGATAGCTTATTAGAATTCTGCTGAACCTCAAGATTAATTGAGCTAAGCTGCTGTTGATAGTGACCAACTGTTGCTGCAAGCTCTGCTTCCAGGCCCATCCAATTGATGTGGCTGGACAGCTGAAGTTGCTCATTATCACCTGCAAACTGGATATTCGATATTGCTATATCCTGCGCAGCAATGCCCTTTAACTGCACCTGCTCAATTGAAAGCTTATTAACAGGTAACTGAGGAACAGAGATAGATTGTGGTAACTGGAATCCAAGATTAGTGGTGGTGTCTTTTGCCGGTGTGACAGTAACAATCGCTTGTTCGGCTGAAACAGAGAGTAGCTTTTGCTGCCACAGGGAGTAATGAAGTTCAGTGTTGGCAAGCTGCAGTAAGAGTTGGGTATTGCCATCTATCTGTAATGTCAGATTTTTAACTTTGGTACGGGTTAGCCCGGGACGTTCAAGTTCCAGTGATTCAAGTTTGATTGAAGAGGGAAGAAACTTGGCAAGTTGGCCGGGTACCCAGTAGGGTGATGTCCAGTAGGCGATCACAAACAGTAACGCCAGAACGGCGCTGATCCATGCAGTCCATTTTAGAATCTTTTTAATCAAGTAAATCCAGTCCGCTTATAATTTTCTGAAGCATAAAAAAAGCCTTACAGGTTAGTGTAAGGCTTTTTGATGAATGGTCAATGAACCAGGTTTATTTTGCCTGTTCGCGAGCAATCGCCCTGTGACCGATATCAGTACGGTAATAGACTTTGTCCCAGCTGATCTGTTTAACACCTTCGTAGGCTTTGGCTTGAGCTTCGGTCACAGAATCACCTAACGCTACGACACAAAGCACTCGTCCACCGTTGGTAACAATCTGGCCGTCTTTCTCAGCAGTACCAGCGTGGAAAACTTTAGCACCGGAAACAGAGTCAAGACCATGAATGACATCGCCTTTGGGATAGCTTTCTGGGTAACCGCCAGCAGCCATCACTACACCAACAGCTGCACGCGAATCCCACTCGGTAGTGGCCGTATCAAGCTTGCCATCCAGAGCCGTTAAACAAAGCTCAACCAGATCGGATTGAAGACGACTCATGATAGGCTGCGTTTCAGGGTCGCCAAAGCGACAGTTGTATTCCAGAACTTTGGGTACGCCGTTGGCATCAATCATCACGCCAGCATAAAGAAAACCTGTGTAAGGATGGCCTTCTGACGCCATGCCTTCAACGGTCGGAATAATAACCTGCTGCATTATGCGATCGTGCATTTCAGGAGTTACCACTGGAGCAGGTGAATAGGCGCCCATACCACCAGTGTTAGGTCCGGTATCACCATTATCACGAGCTTTGTGATCCTGTGACGTTGCAAGAGGCAAAATGTTTTTGCCGTCAACCATCACAATAAAGCTGGCTTCTTCGCCTTGCAAAAATTCTTCGATAACCACACGGTGACCGGCATCGCCAAACTTGTTACCGGCTAACATGTCATCAATAGCTTCATCGGCTTCTTCAATTGTCTGCGCGATGATAACGCCTTTACCGGCAGCCAGACCATCAGCTTTAATCACGATTGGCGTACCCATTTCGCGAACATAGGCTTTGGCTGGCTCAATTTCAGTAAAGTTCTGATAGGCAGCGGTTGGAATGTTGTGGCGTGCTAGAAAGTCTTTGGTGAAAGCTTTTGAGCCCTCAAGCTGTGCTGCGCCCTTAGTTGGACCAAAGCATTTAAGACCAGCTTCGGTGAAGGCATCAACAACGCCAATTACTAACGGAGCTTCGGGACCAACGATGGTTAATGCAACCTGATTGCCTTTGGCAAAATCGATCAGAGCATCGATATCTTCTGCACCAATGGCCACGGTTTTAATTTTGTTTTCCAGCGCAATGCCTGCATTGCCCGGCGCCACAAAAACGGTGTCGACTTGAGAAGACTGGGCCGCTTTCCATGCCAGGGCATGCTCGCGACCGCCACTACCAATAATTAATACGTTCATATTAGAGCTCACACTGATTAATGACGGAAATGACGCATGCCAGTAAAGACCATGGCCATGCCATGCTCATTGGCAGCTTCAATAACTTCATCGTCGCGAATCGAACCACCAGGCTGAATTACTGCAGTAATGCCAGCTTCAGCAGCAGCATCTATGCCGTCGCGGAATGGGAAGAATGCATCAGAAGCCATTACAGAACCTTTGACTTCGAGGTTCTCGTCGGCTGCTTTGATGCCAGCAATCTTGGCACTATAGACGCGGCTCATCTGGCCGGCGCCAACACCAATCGTCTGACCATTTCGAGCATAGACAATAGCGTTCGATTTAACGTATTTGGCAACTTTCCAGCAGAACATCAAATCGCGCATTTCTTCTTTGGTCGGTTCACGTTTACTGACGATGCGAAGATCATCTGCGAAGACCATGCCTAGATCGCGGTCCTGTACCAGCAGACCACCATTAACGCGTTTGAAATCATGGGCAGCAATTGGAGCTGACCATTCGCCACACTCAAGCAAACGAACGTTTTGCTTGCTGGCAACGACTGCCTTGGCTTCATCAGAAACCTTAGGCGCAATGATCACTTCGACAAACTGGCGCTCAACAATGGTTTTGGCTGTGTCACCATCTAACTCACGGTTAAAGGCGATAATGCCACCAAATGCCGATGTTGGGTCGGTCTGGAACGCCAGCTCATAGGCCTGACCAATGTTGTCAGCAATGGCGACGCCACAAGGGTTAGCATGCTTCACGATAACGCAGGCAGGCTCTTCAAAACTTTTAACACACTCAAGCGCAGCATCAGTGTCAGCTACGTTGTTGAATGACAATTCCTTGCCCTGTATCTGCTTTGCAGTTGCAACGCTGGCTTCCTGTGGGTTGTGCTCAACATAGAAGGCAGCATTCTGGTGTGGGTTTTCACCGTAACGCATATCCTGTGCTTTTTTGTACTGCACAGAATAGGTTGGTGGGAATTCACTGCTGTCATCGGCAGCCTGTACGCCCAGGTAGTTCGAAATAGCCGCATCATAACGGGCAGTGTGGGCAAATGCTTTGGCTGCCAGGCGAAAGCGTGTCGCTAGATCCACGCCACCATTTTCAGTGATTTGGCGTGCCACTTCATTAAAGTCGTCATTTTCAACAACGATAGTAACGTCTTGGTGATTTTTCGCGGCAGAGCGAACCATAGTTGGCCCACCAATGTCGATATTTTCTATCGCATCTGAAAGAGTCGCATCAGCGCGAGCAATAGTGCTTTCGAAAGGGTATAGGTTTACTACAACCAGATCGATGCCAATGATGCCGTGCTCCTGCATCACTTCATCATCCATACCACGGCGACCAAGAATGGCACCGTGAACTTTAGGATGCAGGGTTTTAACGCGACCATCCATCATTTCAGGAAAGCCAGTATAATCTGCAACGTCGGTTACAGTGATGCCATTGTCACGCATCAGCTTGGCTGTACCGCCGGTAGATAAAATTTCGATGCCTTTGTCGGCAAGGGCTTGGGCAAATTCAACTACACCAGATTTGTCAGAAACGCTGATCAAGGCGCGCTTGACTGGGCGATAGTTAGACATGATAGCTCCTTAAAAAAATTTAGGGTTCTGATAAGAACCCTAATTTGAGGTGACTGATTGTGTTACAGAAGATTGTAGCGTTTTAGCTTTTTACGCAAGGTACCGCGGTTTAGACCTAAAACCTGAGCGGCTTTAGTCTGGTTGTTACGCGTATAGTCCATAATGGCGCGTAGTAACGGTTCTTCCACCTGCGTTAGAACCAAGTCATAGACTTCGCTTAACGGCTGACCATGCATTTGCTTCAAGTAGTTCTGCATTGACATGGCAACGTGCTCGCGCAACGTTGGATTGGATGCAAACGAGTTACCGTCTACTGGGTTGTCTTGGTTGTTACTTTCTCGAGTTAGATTTGTATCAAAAATAGTCATGCTGCTATAGCCTGTTGCTTTTGTTCAAAATAACGGTCTAAAACGTCCAACTGTTCAGTACCATCTTCGATGGCATTGAAGGTTCGACGAAACTCATTGGCATCTGCCTGTTCTTGCAGATACCAGGAAACGTGTTTGCGTGCGATACGAGGTCCCATCACAGCGCCATAAAACTCGTGAAGAGCATTGATATGTCCTAGCAATACCTGACGCACTTCCTGCCAACTTGGTGGTGATAACTTTTCGCCAGTTTGCAGATAATGCCAAACTTCACGAAAAATCCAGGGATTACCCTGTGCACCGCGACCAATCATCAATCCATCAACGCCGGTGTAATCCAATACAAACCTGGCTTTCTCAGGGCTGGTGATATCGCCATTGGCTACCACTGGAATCGACACTGATTGTTTAATCGCTGCAATCGTATCGTACTCAGCATTGCCAAGGTATTTATCAGCGCGGGTACGGCCATGAACCGCCAGCGCCTGAATACCTGCCTGTTCCGCAATCTGGGCAATCTGGACACCATTACGGTTGTCGTGATTCCAGCCAGTACGAATTTTCAGTGTCACCGGAACCTCGACCGCTGACACAACGGTATTCAGAATGTCTTCCACCAACTTAGGATCTTGCAAAAGTGCCGAACCAGCTGCCTTTTTGCAGACCTTTTTGGCGGGACATCCCATATTAATATCAATGATTTCAGCACCATTTTGCACATTGTACTGCGCGGCCTGGGCCAGCATTTCTGGCTCAGCACCGGCAATCTGCACAGAGCGGATGCCAGGCTCTCCCTGATGATTGCTACGCTGTATGCTTTTTCGCGTATTACGAAGCTTCGGATTGGCGGCGATCATTTCAGAAACGGTCATGCCAGCCCCAAGCTCTTTACACAGTTGACGGAAGGGACGATCAGTCACACCCGCCATCGGCGCCAGGATCAACGGATTCTCAAGTTGATAAGGACCAATTCGCATAAGCGCCATCAGGGTTGAATTTAAGGTGGCCGATCATACACGCTTTAATTCATTTTTTGAACGGAATTTGTATAAAAAAGCATCAATTTTTTGCTTGACAATAATGAGTTCAAAGGCTTAAGGGGAGAGGACTTGCTAAATGTCAATTTGGTAGGCAAGACGTCGCTTGGTCATTACCAGTGACAGGCAGGAGCGTCACAATCTTAGTAAGCCGTATCTGCAAATTTAACAAATTTGTCGTGTCGGCCGGTGCCTACCTTGCAATGACAAGTAATAAAGTAGCTACTGAACCAACTGCACCTGATAGCCGCTGTAGTGCTCAAGGCTGCTGTTGAAGCTGAAGCCGATTTGCACTGATTGGCCGGGTTGGATCAGGGCGTTGTGATTAACCTCGGGCAGGTACTGCTCTGGCGAATAGACTGGGCTTTTATACTGCTTGCCTTTAATGTCGCTTAAAATGACCTGAATTTTAGGGAAAGGCTGGGCAAAGTCTGCTAAGTTCTTTAATACCATGCTGACTTCTTTTTGCCCCCCCGGACTTTCGGATACGTCGATTGAGCTAACACGATATTGTTTTAGGTCCTGAAGCGGTGGCACAACACACTGGAATACTTTGCATGATGCCTGCATTACGGGCCGCCAGTTAGCGTCTTGAGATAAAGTTGCTTTGTTGGGCCAGACATAAAGGAACCAGATGCCAAGGAAAATCAGGATAAGTCCGGCAAGGGAATAGATTGACCATTTGAAATAATGTGGAGCAGAACTTGGTGCAGCCTCTATGGCCAGCTCGTAATGCTCGCTTTTGTCTTCATCAGTAAGTTCAGGGATTGCCTTATCGATGATATTGTCTTCAGCCTTTTCAACGGTATCTTCCATCTGCGCTTTTTGTGTTTCTTTATCCAGCGATACCAGCGAATCAGTCGCTAAAAATAAAGAATGACAGTTGCCACAACGGACATGGCCCGAAGCGACTTCAAGATGTTCGCGACGCAATTTGAACACTGACTTGCAGTGCGGACAATTGGTTAAAAAGGTTTCGCTCATAGAACTGAAATGACTACCCCATTGAACAGCTGATGACAATAAACTTGAAACCAGGCATTAAGATTTCTTGGTTCCTGATAGGCGTGCCCAGTCTTCCTGTACTTTAGGGGCATCCATCTCGAACCATTGACTGTATAGGCTGTTAAGCTCGCCAGCCTGAGTTTCAAGAAGGCCCGATAATACCAGATTACCGCCGACTTGCACCGAATTTGCAATAGATTCTGCCAACTGGCGCAAAGGTTCTGCGAGAATATTGGCCACCAGAATGTTAGCCTGCGGAAGATCGACCTGTTCGGGCAATCCCAATACCAGTCTATTACTGGCAATACCATTGCGGTCGAGATTCTGTCTGGTGGCTTCAATGGCCTGCGGATCGATGTCTACGGCATACACTTTTTCAGCCCCAAGAAGCAAAGCAGCAATGGCCAGAATGCCGGAGCCGCAACCGTAATCAATGACGGTTTTGCCGGTTAGATCGGCGCCATCGAGCCATTGCAGACATAAAGCGGTGGTGGCGTGGGTGCCAGTGCCGAATGCCAGGCCCGGATCGAGCTTAATATTAACTGCATCGGGAGCAGGGGCTTCACACCAGCTTGGAACAATCCACACCCGTTTGCCGAATTGCATCGGCTTGAAGTTTTCCATCCATGAGCGCTCCCAATCCTGGTCACGAATAATCTCCCACTCGTACTGCTGGCCAATATGTTGGGAATATTCATGCGACTGAATGGCGCCGTCGATGGCTTTAGTATCAACATCTGCATCGAACAGTGCCAAAACAATAAGGTGTTCCCACAACGGGGTTTCGCCAGGCTTCGGTTCGAGAATTGGCTTATCTTCTGCATCCAGAAAGGTCACTGCTAGTGCACCAAGTTCCATCAGATAGTCACTTAGCGAATCCGCATCGGGGTGCTTGTAGTTAAATTTAAGTTGTATCCAGGCCATGGTTAGAGTGAATCAATAATTTGCCGCTATTATAGAGGCAAACCTTGCGATCTACTAATAGGCACATTGAATTGAGGGAATTTACTTGCTATAACCTCAATTAGGTCAGAAAAGATACTGATCGGCTTGCCAATGGCAAGTAATGGATAAGGGCAACAAGGAGTTATTATGTCGCTAAAGGATAGCGTAAAGGATGCACTGATTGAGCAACTGGAAAAACTTGAGGGCTGCGTCAATCATTTCTATTTGGATTCTGTAGGTAAGGTGACAATTGGTATCGGTCATCAAGTAGTTTCAGAAGATGCTGCCGCAGAACTTCCTCTTTACATTCCCCGAATGTTCAACTGGTGGTTGCGCCGTGCAACTGAAGAAGAAAAGCGAGCAGAATATCAGTTCGTGCAATTAAATGGGCCGGACAATCCGCGTCGTTATAAAGCCAGTTATTATAAGCAATTTACCCGTTTAATAATGCTGGATCAGGATATAGAAGCTTTGCTGATGAAACATATCGAAAGTTTTTACCGGGAATTAGCTCAGCTTTATAGCAAGAAAAACGGCTTCCAGCGTAACTTTGATGATTTTCCGGATGAAGTGCAGATGGCTCTATTCGATATGATATTTAATTTAGGCATGACAAACTTGCGTACCAGCTGGCCAAAATTTAATGGTGCCATCAAAATTGAAGACTGGAAAACAGCTGCTGCCGAATCGCGGAGACGACAGGTTTCAACGACTCGAAACAATTATGTACGTGATTTGTTATTAATCGCACAACAGAAACAGCAGGACCAAGATGCGAAAAAATCTAAGGCTTCCTAGTCTTATCCGCTCGATTGCAGCTATTACATTGCTGATTACTTTATCGACTGGTTGCGACCAGAACAGTAATCAACAAGCTGAAATGAAAAAGAAATGGCTCAATCCCAATATCGTAGAGCATTTTGAAAAGCTGGGTGAGAACTATAGTAATACACGTTTGAAACTCTATTCTCCGATAAAGTTTAAGAACAATGATGAGCGATATTTGCAGAATTGTATGGAAATTGATGCAACGCCAATCAATTCAGTGATTGAAACAGAAGTTGATTTATTGCTTGCCGCTAAGTTGGATTGTGCAATTGCCAGGCAATTTATCCATGCTAAGCCAGCAACTTCCAGCTATCTGCCAAACCCCTTAACCACAGATTATTTAAAACAGTTTCCTGCAAATGTAATTCCTAGTTTTAATGAACAACAGGAACGAAATGCTGAGCGGAAAACATTAGGCGAACTCAATATTAATGAGAACAATACTGTTCAGGATCATGTATTTGAAATTTTGTTGAATGATGTTTTAAGCGTCAAGATTACTGAAATTGCCAGAGCGGACTTTAATGCTGATGGGATGGAAGAACTGATGATTATGACTGAATGGGTGGTCAAAGATTCAGGTGATGGCGAAGGTGTTGATTTGCTGGTTATTGAAGGAAAGGAGCATAAGCCTAAGATTATATGGCGATTCATTGATCAAATTGACTGGCAATAAAAAAGCCGCCTAGTTTCTCTGAAAAAAACAGGGCGGCTTAAGAAGTACAGGTTAACGCTTACTCTTTCTCGCCAAACATGTGTTGTTCCAGATAGTGAATATTAGTGCCACCTTTGTGGAAGTTAGCATCAGCAAGAATACGCTTCTGTAATGGGATGTTGGTTTTAATACCATCTATCACAATTTCTTCTAACGCCATCTGCATGCGCGCAATTGCAACTTCACGAGTTTCACCATGCGTAATCAATTTACCAATCATTGAATCGTAGTAGGGCGGAACCTTGTAGGTTGCATAAATGTGCGAGTCGATTCGAATTCCTGGGCCACCCGGTGCATGATAGCGCTGAATAACACCTGGCGATGGAATGAAAGTGTCAGGATCTTCAGCATTAATACGACACTCGATAGAGTGACCGTTCAGCTTGATGTCTTCTTGCTTGAACGATAGGGGCTGATTGCTGGCAATACGCAGCTGTTCCTTAATGATATCCACACCAGTAATCAGTTCGGTTACAGGATGCTCAACCTGCACACGAGTGTTCATCTCAATGAAATAGAACTCGCCTTTTTCATACAAGAACTCAAATGTACCGGCTCCGCGATAACCAATCTCTTTACAGGCTTGAACGCAGCGCTCGCCAATATGACGACGCATCTGCTCAGAAATGCCTGGAGCTGGCGCTTCCTCAACCACTTTCTGGTGACGGCGTTGCATCGAGCAGTCGCGTTCACCTAGGTAAATCGCATTACCGTGGCTATCTGCTAAAACTTGAATCTCAATATGACGCGGGTTTTCCAGGAATTTTTCCATGTAAACCATGTCATTGTTGAATGCAGAGCCTGCTTCGGCCTTGGTAAGCTCAATCGCTTTAACCAATTCGCTTTCTTTACGCACAACACGCATACCGCGACCACCACCACCACCGGCGGCTTTGATGATGACCGGATAACCGATGCGCTTAGCCATGGCGATGTTATCTTTTTCATTATTGCCTAATGGACCGTCGGAACCGGGCACACAAGGTACGCCTGCTTTTTTCATCGCAGATATTGCAGAAACCTTATCGCCCATCAGGCGTATGGTATCTGCTCTAGGGCCGATGAAAGTGAAACCACTTTGCTCGACCTGTTCGGCAAAATCAGCATTCTCGGCAAGGAAACCGTAACCGGGGTGAATACCCACTGCATCGGTAATTTCAGCTGCAGAAATAATCGCAGGGATATTTAAGTAGCTGGCTTGTGCTGAAGCTGGACCGATACACACTGACTCGTCAGCCAGTCGTACGTGCATCAAATCTTCGTCAGCGGTCGAGTGCACGGCGACGGTCTTGATTCCCAATTCGCGGCAGGCGCGCAAAATGCGCAAGGCAATTTCACCGCGATTGGCTATGACCACTTTTTCTAACATATTCAGTGTCCTATTCATTCATGGGCTTTTACAAGCCGTAGGATTTACTCAATGATGAACATTGGCTCGTCGTATTCAACAGGCTCGCCGTTGGATACCAGAATGGCTTTAACCGTACCGGTAACGTCCGATTCGATCTGGTTCATCATCTTCATCGCTTCAACAATACACAGAACATCGCCTCCTTTAACTTGCTGGCCAACCTGGACAAAATCTTTGGCGCCAGGTGATGGAGCGGCATAGAAAGTACCAACCATTGGTGAACGGATAATATGGCCGCTCATTTCAGGCTCAGCTGATTGAGCAGGTGCACTATCCTGTTGTGGAGCCGGTGCTGCCTGTGGCGCTGGAGCTGCTTGCGGAACTGAATAATGAACTGGTGCTGGAGCGGCTGAGCTGTGGCGAGAGATACGAACTGACTCTTCACCTTCCTGGATCTCCAGTTCGGCAACGCCAGATTCTTCGACCAACTCAATTAGTTTTTTAATTTTGCGTAAATCCATAATCACTACCTGTTAATGTTGTAGGGTTTTAATGGCTGCATCTATGGCATAGCGGTAGCTGTCCGCCCCAAACCCAGCGACTACGGCTAGCGCGACATCACTGAAATAGGAGTGACGACGAAAAGCTTCTCGACGATGTGGGTTGGATAGATGCACTTCGATAAAGGGAATATCAACTGCTAGCAGAGCATCGCGTAAAGCAACGCTGGTATGCGTGAATGCAGCTGGGTTAATAACAATTAGCGACACATTGTCGACTTTTGCGTGTTGAATAGCGTTAATTAGCTCAGCTTCAGAGTTACTTTGCAGGCTGGAAAAGCGCATATTGGCTGACTCTACCTGCTTTCTGGCGGCCATATCGATGCTTTCCAGGCTATCGCTGCCATAGACGTCAGGCTCACGTTGTCCAAGAAGATTAAGATTTGGGCCATGCAAAAGCAAAATATGTGCCATACCATTACCTAAGTAACGCTAAAAATAGCTTAAATTCGGTTATTTTCGCTGAAAAGTCAGTTTATCGATATGGAGCCGGTTTTTAAAGCCGATCCAGTGTGACGCAGTAAGCAAAAAATAAGATGGTGCATTTTACAGTAAGTTAGGAGCAAATAACCACATTTAATCTTAATGGTCGGAGTAGTATTAATTCGACGATAGTCTAATTAACGGGCGTCTACAAATTGATACATAATAATTTTACATTTCAAAAAAATCTGCTAGTGTAGGTAAGGCGTATAAAAAATAAACAAAAGCATTTTGTAAACTATTACAGTGCCTACGCAGTGGAATTTGCAAGGAGTCTCAAGCGAGCAATATTAAAGCGAGAATGAGTAAAGGGAGTACGGAGACATGTCTAAATTACCAAAAGTATTGCATCTGGTTCAGGAGTTCGAGTTTGATGAACCTTATCTGGTGGCATTAAAAGATGCAGGCTACCAGTGTTATATTGGCAAGGACAGAAAGCATCTGCTGAAACAGTTAGAAGCAGAAGAGTTTGATTTGCTGATACTGGATTGGCGAAACGATGATACCACTGAGTGGCTATTGGAACAGATTCGTGTATTCCTAAAGTGGCAGGGCCCAATTCTTTTCATAGCAGACAAAGGCGAAGAAAAGCAGCTACATCAAGTCTGCACACACCATTTTGATAACTTCCTTACCCGGCCGATTCAGCCCAATACATTATTAAGCTATGCCAATAAGCTGGTGAATGATGCAAGATACACCATGCACCAGGATAACTTTGAATTGGGGCCTTATAAGATTGCAATGGGGCTCAAGCAAATTAGTTTTAATAATAAGCCGATAAGTCTCACCTCCAAAGAGTTTGATCTCGGAGCCTTATTCCTCAGAAATCCAGGGCGCCTTTACTCGCGAAAGTTCCTGCTCAAGAAAATATGGGGTATCGACTGCGATATCAGTACCAGAACGGTTGACGCTCATGTCAGCTCATTGCGGAAGAAGCTTAATATTAAAGGTGACGGAATGTATCGCATCAAAACCGTGTATCAACACGGCTATCGCCTTGAGCTATTAGAAGAAACTGAAGCAGTCGCATAAACCCATCTGCAAAAACCTACCATAGCTAAGAATTTGAGGCTTCCTTGGTTGAGGAGGCCTTAATGTTATTCATTTATCGACAAGAGACAAACAGGCCCAATGTAATCTGAATCTGTCCTTCGTATAACTTTAATTTATAACAGGGATGAAAAAAGATCGTTTTTCTTATTTGAACGAAATTCATACAATGCGCAGCTCTATCAGATTGATTGTTTTGGGCAGGGCATATCATGAAAAAACTACCACAGCAGCAACTAGCGTTCGCCGGTTTAATTCTGGCGGTCATTTTATGGTCAGCATCATTTGTTGCCATGAAGCTGGCGATTGCCGAGTTCGGGCCGATCATGACGGTATTCCTGCGCATGATTCTAGCCACTGCGGTACTGATTTTCTTCTTGCCACCTATGGCGAAGAAGCAGCAGTACCAGAAAGGCGACTGGTGGCTATTATTATTGTTAGCCCTTTGTGAGCCGTGCCTATACTTTATTTTTGAAAGCTATGCACTGACTTACACTACAGCATCCGAAGCAGGCATGGTAACAGCATTACAGCCGCTTTTAGTGGCAGTGGGCGCTTACTATCTATTGAAAGAAAAGCTCAATAGCCGTTTGGTCGTGGGCTGTGTTATTGCAGTAGTCGGTGTGGTCTGGCTGACCCTGTCGGGCTCATCCAGCGAGCATGCTTCAAACCCAATGCTGGGTAATGCATTAGAGTTCGGCGCCATTTTGGCAGCCACCGGCTATTGTTTATTGGCGCGTCGTCTTTCGCAACGCTATTCGCCGGTATTCTTAACATTACTGCAAACTGTCATGGGTAGTATCTTCTTCCTGCCGCTGGTATTTGTGCAGGGCGCACCGATAAGTTTTGACGTATCAGCGGAAGCGGTACTGGCGATTATGTTCCTGGCATTTGGCGTAAACATATTTGCATTTACTTGCTACAACTTCGCCTTTAAAACCATGCCTGCCAGCCAGGTCGGCAGCTTAATGAACCTTCTGCCGCTAGGCACAATGTTCTTTGGTTGGGCGTTGTTAGGTGAAACACTGAACAACATGCAGTATGTAGCGGCTGGCTTAGTACTATTTGGCGTCATCTGGTCACAGACTAAACCACGTCCGAAAACAGTCTTTATCGAACAGGAGATGGTTACTCGTTCATTGAGACATAAAGCAAAGCAGAAAATTCGTAAAAGTTTTGGCTTAGTAGAAACCCCTTAGTGTGTGTTAAGCCAAGGAGAAAGCCGGCTTACGCCGGCTTTTTTTATCAGAATATATTAGAGTCTAAAGTGTGAGGGCCATTGTTTTAAAATAAGAGATTCTTAGTTTTGCTCTTCGATACTTTGAGATTCAACAAAGTATGATTTGTTTACGAAATCCCATTCAGGCTCCAATGAAAGATAAGCCTTCATGAAAGGTATGTTAGACCAATGTAATGGGTAGCAGTCAAACATCGGATTTTTCATGTCAATAACCCCGAATTCGTTTTGAAATTTATGCAGGTCAAAAGACCTAAGGTCGTATTCTGCTAATAACTGGTCAGAATGGTTGCAAAATTCTGATATGTACCTTCTTACTTTATAGGTGGAATCAATCATAATATTCAGTGTTATTTGAAGCTAATTTGTTGGGGTTCACTTTGCTCATTACCAGCCAATATTGTATTACATGTTTACAGTGAATTGTTCAGGAGCAACTAATGTTAAAGTTTGCTCAAATGATCCCCTTATATTGAGCTAAGACACGTACAAAATATAGTAATCAAAATCTGTGACCGAAGGAAATCCCCTTGGGGAGATGATTTTGATAAGAATTATCAGTACAGGGATGTGATGTAAATTCTGGTACCCAAAGGGGCAGACCCTGCGTTAAGTATTTTGGGAGTGGCGCAGGAAGTCACGCGTAGCGTGGCCTCAATATCGGGGTGGTCTTCTTTTGGTTACTTTTCTTGACCACGCAAGAAAAGTAACTCGCAGAGAAGCGAAACTATAAGTTCAGGAATGGAATATATAAGAGCATGGATCCCCGCCTACGCGGGGATGACAAGAGTAAAAAAACTACGACCCAAACGCTGCGTTAATTCTTCTTACAAAAATATCTGCTTCTTCAAAACCATTGGCCCGGTACTGAGTTAACTCATTACCTTCAAGATCAAAAAACAGAATGCTAGGCAAGCCAAGTATGTTGAAGGCGTTCATGAGTTCAACATCCTGTGGATCATTGGCGGTTACATCGGCTTGAAGTAACACGGTATTACTGAGCGCAGCATGTACCGCTGGGTCAGAGAAAACAAGCTCTTCAAATTCATAGCAGGCGGCGCACCATACGGCGAAAAAGTCGACCATGACGGTTTTACCCTGCGCGTTGGCCTCTGCAACTCGCTGTTCTAGTTGAGAGAGAGCTTTAATCCGTTCAAACTGCAGATGAGGTTTTGAGCTGTCGGTTAATGTGCCCTGAGGTTTAATTGTGGCAGGTCCTTCTGCCATCTGTGAGTATTGGGTGGTCATCACGGAGTATGATTGCCCAAGAGGTTGTAATAAATTGCGATTACCCTGAGCGCCGCCTATCACCAGCAGTGCACCGTAAATCATCAGTACCAGACCTAAACCGGCAAATAGATTTCTCCAGCCAAGATTTGGTAGCTGGTTTCTGAACAGGTAGTAGCCCGGAATGAGTGCCAATAATGCCCAACCATACATGTAGACGCTATTTGGCAGTAGGTGCTTCACTAAATACAGAGCGACTGCCAACATGGCGACACCGAAAGCGGCTTTAATGGCATTCATCCAATTGCCAGCCTTTGGCAGGAAGCGACCTTCGGTGACTGCGATAATGATCAGTGGGATACCCATACCGATACCGAGCCCATACAGGGAAACGGCACCTAATAGAATGTCACCGGTTTGCGCAATGATCAGCAGGATGGCAATCAGTGGCACCGTAACGCAGGGCGAAACGATTAGGGCCGAAATAGCACCCATAATCGCACTGCCGATATAACTACCGGTTTTCTGACTATTACTTTTTTCCGCCAGTTTAGCTTGTAGTCCTGCGGGTAGTTGCAGTTCGTAAAAGCCAAACATGGATAGCGATAACAGAACAAATACTATCGCGGCACCAATAACGAATGCCGGGCTTTGCAGGTAGCCAGAAAGCGATTGGCCCGCCAACGCAACTAGCACACCGAAGATGGTGTAGACGATGGCCATGGCCTGGGTATAACTCAAGGCAAGACCAAAGGCTTTACGGGTGGTGATGTCTTTCCCCTGGCCAGCGATGATGCCTGAAATAATCGGAATCATCGGGAAAACACAGGGCGTGAAGGTCAGCCCCAGTCCAATTAGTATGAACTTGAAAAAGTTCCAGAATACACCCTTTTGTTCAAGATCTTCCATCAGGCTCTGTTGTTCACTGACAAAGCCCTGCTGACCATCTTTAGCAGCTTGAAGGTCTGCTGCTGGTTCGCCGCTATTGGCAAGAGCCAATGTTGAAGCCGGAACTTCAAGAGTGACTTCACGGGTAGTCGGTGGATAACAGAGTCTGTCCTCAGCGCAGCCTTGGAAATCGATGCTCAGTGTCATTGGGTTGGTCGCATTGGAATAAGGGACCGCAATTTCAATGAAGTGATAATAGACTTCGGTCTGTCCTAAATAAGGATCGTCTTTTTCCTTGCCATCCGGAATCAGAGGTTCGCCAAGAATTGCATTGTCGCTTTTGAAACCAAAGCGCTCACGATACATGTAATAGCCATCAGCGATTTCAAATTTGACCAATACGGTGTTGTCTAAAATCTCAGCCTGAAGCACAAAAGCGTCATCGACTTTGAGTAGTTCCTCTTCTTCGCCAAGCAGACTGTTGAGATCAATCTGGGCTGCCTGCGAGCTATTTGAGGATAGGCTCAGGGCGACGAAGCTAAAAAACGCCAATAAGAAGCTGTGAATAGAGGTTTTAATGCCGATTTTCATGTAAAGAGTGACCTTTGATAATGATTAACCGCAGTTCAATCGCTGAGATAACACGTTATTTTACGCAAAGCCAGGTGAACTGTATGTAAATTCCTGAAAGCCAGTGTCAGCTTTCTGTAAATAATCTGCTTAATTGAACTATTTTGTCGTTATCTTCGCTGAATCCAGTGCTCCACCTCATGTGACCGAAGAAAATCTTCCGCGTCAGCGCCCTGCAACATGGCCAGCGTCGACAGCATACCAGCCTGTGTACAGTTGCTGGAAAGCACCGTAACCGAGGCGGGAGCATTGGCAACTGGCCAGCCTGTTTTAGGATTAAGCACATGGCTTAGCACTTTGCCTTTATGCACCAGATAGCGCTTACTGTCGCCACTGGTAGCCACTCCGCCATGCTTCAAGGCGACTTGCGGAGGTACGGTGTTTTGCCCTAATGCTAAAGGCTCAATGCCAATCAGCCAATGTTCTCGGCTAATCGGCGGTGCAGTAGCCACTATGTCACCGCCAAAATTGATCAATATTGGCAGCTCTGTAATCTGACGTGCTAGCTGTGCCGCCGAGTCAACTGCATATTCTTTGCCAATTCCACCAAAATCGAGAGCCATGCCCGCGGGCATCTGTAAAGTTGGTTTGGACCATGTCACCTTATCCCAACCAATTTTGGGTAACAGCCTATCAATATCCCTCTGATCAGGGACGTTAGAACTGCCGTCGAACTTCCAGATCTTACCGAGTACTCCGGAGGTGATATCAAACATGCCATCACTGACCTCAAAACATAGATCGGCAAAATCCAGAAGGCGCGACGTTTCAGAATCGACCTCAATGGGCGCTCCGTCCGCGTTGTTGATGCGGTAAATAATATTGTCACTGCGATAACGACTGAAGGTGCTTTCTATGCGCCAGGCTTCGCTGGCAACGGCATAAGTAACTTTTTCGGCCAGTTCCTGATCCGATGTTTCGATAATGACCTCACAGGAGCCTGCCATGGCCGTAAAATGGCCAGTGACAAAGCCCTGCGAGTTTTTATAGACAATCGAGTGTAACGCCTCATTCATGAGCAGGACGCTAGTTTAAAAGGAATAATTGACCCTTAACATAACGGCATTCCAGTCCGGTAACAAGGTTTGCTGCTGCAGCACACCGTATTTTTCTGGTTCGGTAGGAGTCTGGTTATACAGCTCCAGAGCCATCCGCCATTGGTTGCCACCGGATGACATCCAGCCATATTCTAAACCAAGCGTTACTGCATCATATTCTGCCAGTCGGTAATCAGATGACGCGAATTGTGGCAAAGGCTGATCTTGACGCAAATAGGGCTGGTAAAAATCGGCCTGAGTCTGGGTGTAATAACGAACATGAGGCTGTAGGTAGTCGCCATTATCGAAAGCAAAGCGATACTTCAGATCGACGGTATGTGAATCGATTTCCCAGTCATCCGTCATGTAACGATAGGAAACGTCGAGGATATCGCCATCAATATAGCGTTTGTAGCGACCGAACAGACCATGCTTGGTACGTTCGTCAGGACGACTTTCAAAAAGCACATTGGCAACTGGGATACCATCATCAAAGTAGTTGCCCTGATCATCGAGCACGCTCAGCACTTTGTAAGGATCATTGTGATAACCATCTGACATGCTATAGGAGTAGTTAATCTGGAACAGGCTTTCACGATCAATGACCTGGGTAATGCCGACTAACAGATCGAGCGTGTCCTTATCCTGACTACCGCTAAGTTTGTTCTGCGGATCGCCAACCGGCTGCATGCGACCAAAAGCAATTGGCGCACCGCCAACCGGATCAATTGAGTCGAACGCATAAGACAGGCCAGCGAACAGGGTGCTGTTACGATTGTTAAAGTCGTAACTGATGTTGCCATTAATTGAGGCTGACAAATAATCGTATTCTTTAGAAATATTGGCTCCAAGTCCCGCCTTGGTCATATCTGAAACCGGAAAAGTCCAGTTTGTAGCCAAAGCAACGCGGGTGTCCTTGAAGGTATCATCCAAGGGGTATTGATTGGCACTAACCGTATAACTCGCATTACCTGAAGGACGGGTAAATGTTAGAGGTTGGTTGCTGGCTACTGCACCGCTGGGAGAAGCGCCGGTTAAAGAGTCAACCGTCAGTTTGAGGTTCAGATACTCTTCTTCATCAAGACGCTTGTTGGCATTGAAGACTGGCTCAATGGCAGACACGCGACTATCGCTTTCCGAGTAAAACAAAAACGCTGCATCAAATTTCCAGTCACCGATCGCCTGCTCTTTACTTGCTGGTGCCGCTTGCTCCTGACCCTCGTCAGCCTGCGCAGTGCCCGTTATAAGGGTCAAGGTAGCAGTCGCCAGTGCAGATTTGAGTAGTAAATTCTTTTTCATAGGTGAGTACTCACTATTGTTATCAGTTGCCGGTATTAGTCTCTAGTTACAGCCACAACCACCACCAGCATAGGCTCGACCACCGCTGGAAGCTTCTTTACTGAAGTAAATGTGATCATCAAGAGCATCAGTTAACGGTTGTTCATCAAGCGCCATTTCTTGCTTAGCTAGCAGGTCTTTTTCCCATGCATTGACGCCCATGGTGGAGCAGCCACTCAGTAGACTAAAACCGAGAGTGGCCAGTAACAGTAGCGATTGTTTCTTCATTCTGTATCTCCTGAATTGCTGGTACTGGAGGTCCCAGCATTTTGTGAGTGGTCGGAAAGTAAAGATTCGATCTGTTGTTCGAGTTTGGCTACATCTTTTTGACGAAAGCCACGATGACGGTATTTGGCTGCGCCAGTCTGATCCAGCAGGTAGCTGGTTGGCATAGCATCAACCTTAAAGTATTTGGCTAACTCGCCATTTTGGTCATAAAAGATTGTGAAATTGGCGGGATACTGCTGTAAGAATTGTGCCGCAGCGCCAGGCTCGGAATCTTCGTTGATGGCAATGATGACAAAATTATCCTCGCCATAGGCTTCCTGTAATTCATTCATTACCGGAAATGATTGGCGGCATGGGCCACACCAGGAAGCCCAGAAATCGACATACACTACTTTGCCGTGATATTGCTCAAGATTAAGTTGATCCAACAGATTGTTGTGTTCGGAATCACCTGCTGTAGCGATAGATGAACCCAGGGAACTGACAGCCAGCAGAAGCAGGCTCGACAAGAGCTGTTTTAAAGGTGTTCGCATGATACAAGCCTAAATATGTCATATTAATGTTGGCTAATATGAGCTCAGGCTTGATCTGGGGCAACGAACAAATGCGCGTTTGATGCGCAATACAACAAAATAGGCAGGGGACATATGTCTATAATTGGTAGTTACAGACTCAGCAGTGGCTATAAAATCAATAGCTTATAATCAATGAGGCATAGCTCTCAAAACCGCACTTAATGATAGAGTGCTTGTGTTGGATTAAAAGCGAAGACTGTTTTCAAGCCACTCAAGATAGGCTGATGACGCCTGCTCGATGTTACAGCTGATTAGCTCAAAAACATCGTAGGGATGCTCTTTTTCCAACAGCTCACCCAGTTCAGCCATCAGCTCGGCATGGGTCTTGATGATCATCAGTACTTCCGCGTCCTTTTCGACAGCAGAGCGACCAGAAGCATCATGCCAGCGATAAACACTGGTGATGTTTGGCACTATGTTGACACAGGCCGCCAGCTGATCGCTGACCATCAGTTCGGCCAGTCGTTCTGCCGTTTCCTGATCCGGAGCTGTGCATAGGGCTACTTGAAAATCGTCCTGTTCAGAAAGTCGTGTCATATCCGTAGAACTTGTGATTTACTCGAGTGTCCCCATTATAAAGCTAACCTTTATTAAAGACACACTTATGTTTTTTCGATCATTTTTTCTACTGTTCATTGTTCTGGCCGCTCTTGAAATCTACGTGCTGATTGAAGTTGGCAACTGGTTAGGCGCGCCTGCGACCATTGGTCTGATTCTGTTAACCGGTATCATCGGTGTCGGATTGTTAAAGCATCAGGGGCTATCAGTTTTCGAACGCTTTAAAGGCAAGATGCAACAGGGACAGGCTCCAGCGCAGGAAATTATTGAGGGTGTCTTACTGATCATTGCTGGTGCATTTCTGATAACACCAGGCTTCGTAACCGATACTATTGGCTTTCTGTGGTTGATACCTGCAACTCGCAGCGCCTTCGCCAAAGGCATGGTTAAAGCCGGTTGGTTCAAGTTCCAGAAAATGAACGGACAGGGTAATTTTTACTACGAATATCACCAGCAGAGCGAGACTCGCTCCAATACAGAACACGAAGAGCGTTATAAAGAACAAACCAGAGTCAGCGGAAGTCGAACTATTGAAGGTGAATACGAAAGAAAAGATGATGAAAAACAATAAGTTACTAAAAAGATGTAAAAAATTAAAAAAATTAGCACTCAGCCCCCTTGAGTGCTAGCAAAAAGCCCCCATATAAAGCCGCAACTAATTTTTATTAGGTTATTTCTTAAAAACAAACTTTCTATAGTGAGTTAACTACTTTCTATACCAGGAGAAAAACATGAACTTACGTCCATTACATGATCGCGTCATCGTGCGCCGTTTAGAAGAAGAAACAACCTCAGCTGGCGGTATCGTGATTCCTGATAACGCTAAAGAAAAGCCAAGCCGTGGTGAAGTTCTTGCCGTTGGTAACGGTAAGCCACTGGATTCTGGCGAAGTTCGCGCTGTCGACGTTAAAGTTGGCGATAAAGTGTTATTCGGAAAATATGCCGGTACTGAAGTTAAAGCTGACGGCGAAGAGCTTCTAGTTTTGCGTGAAGACGACATCATGGCCGTAATTGAAGGCTAATTAATAGAAATTAACCGAAATTCAACTAATTTTAGAGGAAAATAATCATGGCAAAAGACGTACGTTTTGGAGATGACGCCCGCAAACGCATGCTAAAAGGCGTTAATACTCTAGCTAACGCAGTACGAGTAACACTAGGTCCTAAAGGCCGTAATGTTGTTCTAGACAAATCATTCGGTGCCCCAACCATCACTAAAGATGGTGTTTCTGTAGCTAAAGAAATCGAACTTGAAGATAAGTTCGAAAACATGGGCGCACAGATGCTTAAAGAAGTAGCATCACAAACTAACGACATCGCTGGTGACGGAACTACAACTGCAACCGTATTGGCTCAGTCAATCGTTACTGAAGGCCTGAAAGCCGTAGCCGCTGGCATGAACCCAATGGATCTGAAGCGCGGTATCGAAAAAGCGGTTACTGCTGCAGTAGAAGAGTTGAAAAACATCTCTGTTCCATGCGAAGACCAAAAAGCTATCGCTCAGGTAGGTACTATCTCAGCAAACTCTGACGAAAGCGTCGGTAAAATCATTGCTGAAGCCATGGCTAAAGTGGGTAAAGAAGGCGTTATCACCGTTGAAGAAGGTTCAGGTTTACACAACGAACTAGACGTTGTTGAAGGTATGCAGTTTGACCGTGGTTACCTGTCTCCTTACTTCGTGACTAACGCAGAAAGCATGCAGGCTGAACTTGAAAACCCATACATCCTGTTGGTTGACAAGAAAATCTCAAATATCCGCGAATTATTGCCTGTATTGGAAGGTGTTGCTAAAGCCAGCCGTCCATTATTGATCATCGCTGAAGATGTTGAAGGCGAAGCGCTAGCCACTCTAGTAGTGAACACCATGCGTGGTATCGTGAAAGTTGCTGCTGTAAAAGCTCCAGGTTTCGGTGACCGTCGTAAAGCCATGCTTGAAGACATCGCAATCCTAACTGGTGCAACAGTGATCTCTGAAGATATCGGCATGAGTCTTGAGAACACAACGCTTGAGCAATTAGGTACAGCGAAAAGCGTTCAAATCACAAAAGAAAACACAACCATCATTGATGGTGCCGGTGACAAAGCGCAAATCGAAGGCCGCGTTAAACAAATTCGTGCGCAAATCGAAGAAACTTCTTCTGACTACGACCGTGAGAAACTACAGGAGCGCGTTGCTAAATTGGCAGGCGGTGTTGCAGTAATCAAAGTTGGCGCAGCAACAGAAGTTGAAATGAAAGAAAAGAAAGACCGTGTCGACGATGCACTACACGCAACTCGCGCCGCAGTAGAAGAAGGCGTAGTAGCAGGTGGTGGTACAGCATTGGTACGCGTACTGTCTAAATTGGCAGACCTACGTGGTGACAACGAAGAGCAAAACGTGGGTATCAAAATTGCACTTCGCGCCATGGAATCACCACTACGTCAAATCGTATCGAATGCCGGTGCAGAGCCAGCAGTGATCGTCGATAAAGTTAAAGCTGGCGAAGGTAACTTCGGTTACAACGCAGCAACTGGCGAATTCGGTGACGTCGTAGAAATGGGTATCCTAGACCCTGCTAAAGTAACACGTAGCGCCCTACAAAACGCCGCTTCAATCGCAGCTCTAATGATTACCACAGAAGCAATGGTAACTGAGCTACCGAAGGAAGAAGGTGGTGCACCTGATATGGGTGGTATGGGTGGTATGGGCGGTATGCCTGGCATGATGTAATTTAACTTGCTGTTTTGATTTGTAACTTTGTTGCAGGTCTAATTGCGATGCTCATTGGCAATATGCCAACTCGGCTTCTCATTACGACCTGCGCCTCGTTACAAAGCAAAACATCTGCGTTAAATCAGTGCTAATCAAAACTACTGATACTTTAAAGGCCTCGCGAATGCGGGGCTTTTTGTTAGAGTTAAAGTTACGATGCTCTATTGGCCTATAGCCTAGCTCTTGTAAAAACAGGGCTTCTCATTACGACCTGCGCCGCGTTACTAAGCAAAACATCTGCGTTTAATCCGTGCAAATCAAAATTACTGATACTTTAAAGGCCTCGCGAAAGCGGGGTCTTTTTTTTTGTGGTCAATAAAGTGGTTAGCAGTGCAAATATTTTCAGGGTATTATTCCAGATTAGCTTATTCTTAGAGAAAACATATGAATTCATTGATTAAGGTCATAATTGGTGTAGCCATTGGGGTGGTAGGGTATTGGCTAGTGAATAATTATAGCTCTTCTGGCCATGATGCTGAGAAGCCGTTAGTGGTTGAGAAGAAAGTTGAAAAGCAGGTAGAAGTAATAAATGCCGATGATCTTACTAACTCAAGTAGAACAGAGAAAGGTAGCCGAACTGAGTTAGAGAGTGAAGTTGAGTCGTTAAGACAAGAGATAGAGTTAAAGGAACAAGAGCTGACGGCCGTCTCAGTAGAAAATCAACGACTAAAGCAAGTGCTGAATAATCAAAGTACAAAACCAATTAACAACGGTTCAGAACCAGCACAAACAAAATCGAAGCAAAGTCCTGATAGACTAGAAGGCGTTCCAGCGTCGCATCATTCATTGTTAAGTCGCCCAGCAAGTATGCCGAAGAGTACCTATGAACTTCACGATGAACTAGTGGGGGAAGAGGAGGATGTGAGTTGGGCTACCATGAAGGAACAACAGATAAACCATTACTTGAATACTCATAAAGACAGCTCTAAGTATGTAGTTCATCGTGTAGTATGCAGAAGTACCTTGTGTGAAATAATAGGTACAAAGTATCCCTCTGAAGAGGATATTTGGGCAGAAGTTTCTGGTCAGATGCGAAACCAGGCCTGGTGGGAATTCACTGGCACACATACCTCTAGCTCAATCGATGATGTGGGAAATCACATATTCGTAACCCTATTACGACGGAATAAAACTGGGACAATATAAATAACCGGACGATTTGTTACCGGAAACACTTTAGCAAAGACGAGAACAAAATAATGGAAGGCATAAAAAAATTATTCAAGAATAATAAGGCGTGGGCAGAGCAGGCTGAGCGTAATTCTCCTGGCTATTTTAAGACGTTATCGGAGCAGCAGTCTCCGAGGTATTTATGGATCGGTTGTTCTGATAGCAGGGTTCCAGCGAATCAAATTACGGGTTTGATGCCCGGGGAAGTCTTTGTTCATCGTAACGTTGCCAATATTGTTTCTAACAGTGATTTGAACTGTTTATCCGTTATTCAGTACGCAGTTGAGGTACTTAAAGTCAGACATATCGTGGTGTGCGGGCATTATGGTTGTGGCGGGGTTAATGTTGCGTTGTCCCATAAAAAGCATGGGCTAATTGACAATTGGCTAAGCAATATCAAGGAAATTTATCTAAAGCATGAGCCAGAATTTAAGCTGATTAAGAGTGAAGAAGAATGTTCAAATCTACTATGTGAACTTAATGTTATAGAACAGGTTGGTAACGTTTGCAGAACTACTGTGGTTCAGGATGCTTGGTCACGCGATCAGGCTTTGAGTGTGCATGGCTGGTGTTACAGTTTAAATAATGGATTATTAAAAGATTTGAAAGTCTCGGTCAGCAGTAAAAAACAGGTACCTGAAATTTTCAATTATCATGAATAAACGGTAAGCTGTTGTTAACTGTGCTTTTGGGGAAGCATGGTAATTAGAAGAAAGCTTACAAAAAGGAGGGGACATGCGCAGTGATGAGGAGCAAAAGGTTGCCGAAATTTCGCAATCGAATGTGCAACATTATACCTATAGGATTTTTTCACCTCTGGGAGCATATCCAGCTCAAAGCTTAAGTTCTCCTCTGGGCCAGCTGATTGTCGAGAAAAATTTTATAGCCCTGGCTTTTAAAGATAATCGGCAGGCATATGATCTGAAATTCATGCTGGCAATGCTTTTGTCGGTTAATGATGATAAGGGCTTTCTAAAGCTGTATCCTTTCCCCTATAAACACTTCTATGATTCAGCCAGTTATCAGATTTCAGCACAGAAACTGCACCAGGATATCAAGCAAAAACTGTCAGACCAGTACCGTCAAAGTGGCGAAACAATTCCTGAATTTGATCTTTATCAGAATGCCAAGGGTGCTTCATTGCCAATCATTCTGGGAGGTACTCTTTACAGCACTTTCGAGGGGCTGATTGATACGTATCAGTTTAATCTTCTGTCCGATATTCTGTATCAGAAGAAAGATGGTCACTTCAATCTATTATGCAAAAGCATGTTGATGAGCAATCAGAACAGCTGTCATTTTCAATTTAGCCAACAGGCAGTTCTTTTTTTGCTGGATGCCTTGATACTGCTCGAAGATTTTATGGGCAGTGCCAAAATTGACAGCTCCAGGCTACAAACT
The DNA here is from genome assembly GCF_002838765.1 of Kangiella profundi. Taxonomy (NCBI): domain Bacteria; kingdom Pseudomonadati; phylum Pseudomonadota; class Gammaproteobacteria; order Kangiellales; family Kangiellaceae; genus Kangiella; species Kangiella profundi. The sequence continues at coordinate 234,038 of NZ_CP025120.1, forward strand.
CTGCTCGCACAGCTGGGTGATAATAAAAGCGATGCTTTAATTGCTAAGTACCAACTGGCGGAGTCAATGACGCCACTGGATTATCACAAAGCTTTTGATGCACTCTGCCATGTGTTAACCAGGTACTTACTCAAATCTGCAGGTTAATTAGCGACCCACCCAGACTTCTACACGACGATTTTTATTACGGCCATTTTCTGTGCCGTTAGAAGCTATAGCTCCTTTGCTTCCATAGCCCTGAACATAGAAGGGTTTAACGCCTGCTTTCTCCAATTCATTGGCAATGATTCTTGCCAATCGTTTTGAGTCATCCTTGTCATCGTCTTCATTGCCTGATTCGTAACTAAAGCCAAACAGGAACAAATCTTCCAGCTGATGCTGATTTACATAGTTCACAAGACGCTGGATATCCAGCTTGGCCTTGTTATCGAGCTGATCAGTTCCTTCATCAAAATGGAAAGTGATTGAGAGGCGTTTTGAGTCAGTGATCATGTTGAGATAGCGCGGTGGATAATTGCGATTGAAACGAATAGTCGCATCATTAACTTTCAACGATATCAACCCTGTTTCTTCAACCACGGTTTGCGCCTGATCCTGTTGCACAAACTGCATAAAACGATGCGCGTGAGGATTCTGATTATTTGCTGGGTAGTACATATAGAGGCGACGACTCAGCACATAATCCTCAGTACTGACGGTAAATAAATTTGGCTTAAAGGATAGCGCTACGCCAGACTCTGACAAAGCCAGTGGTTTTGTTTGATTGACATAGGAAAGACCTATAAAACCAATTGCACCTGGAGTATTAAACACCATGTCTGATAATTCACCGGATGACTCATAGCGCTTGGCGTACTCTGAAAGTTTTACATTGTGACGTGATAGCACAAGTGATTTGAAGGTATCAAAAGTCCCCGAATTATCATCACGGGCGAACAGACTGATTTTCTGATCCGGGCCACCAATTTCCTGCCAGTTGCGAATCTCTCCTGCGAAAATGCGAGCCAGTGTTTCCGTGTCCAGGGTGTTAACTGCAAGCTGTGGGTGGACAATCACTGCCAGACCATCAACTGCAATCGTTAATTCACTATCCACAGATTTCAGATCACCGTAGAGTCCACGCATTTGCTCACGCTCTTTTTCCTTGATACGTCGCGAAGACATGGCGATATCAGTATCTTCTGCTGCAAGTGCCTTAAAGCCAGTACTGGAACCGTGAGCTTTAATATCAACAGCCTTCAAAGTTCCATCAGGAAATTGGCCAAGCACTGTTTTCTCAACCGAATGAGTTTCCACAACACCTGTACGGATGGCGCCCTCAGCTTTCAAGAATTCTTCAGCCAGTCCCGGGGCCAATGATTCACCAATAGTGTTAGAGCCTTTCATTTCAAACAGAATAGTAGCTCTATTGATGTCGTCAGCTGAAAAAGTCTTAGTGCTGCTTTCTTCAGCCATGGCAGAAACAGGCAGCAAGAATAGACTGCCGAGCAACAAGGGGAAAATAAATGTGCGCGCAAGTGATGTCATGATCACTCCTGGTCGTGTTAATCATGCGTTAGAAACAAGTTCGCAGGATTATAAGATGTTACTAGGAGTTCAAAATGACAGTTTTATGACATTGTAATATGACGAACGGAGTCTTTATGACAAAAGTTACGACTCTTTTTTAATGACAGCAAAGTCTGCCTGCATGGTGGCTTTGCTTTCACCTGCCTCAATCACATCAATTTCCAGCGATAGTCTGCCACGACCTCGTGAATCAAAACGTTTAAGAAAGCGTTCGATGGTATCAGGATCGGATACCTGACAACTGGCCACAATGTCGCCCTCGATCGGTTTGCTATAGCGAATAGTTGCACTGGCCAATACCACCGAGCCTTGGCGCTGATGTTGTTGAACGAGATGGGTAACCAATGACCAGCCCGCAAGAGTTGCGGTGGTGTAGATGCTGCCAGCAAACGCTGTGTTATGAATATTCTTATTGGCCTCAAATGGAGCAGACAACTGAATACTGTTACTGGTCAGGTTATCGACCTGAACCTGCAGGGCCTTGGTGATTGGAATTTCTTTATACAGCAGTTGTTGAAGTTCAGCGGGATTCATGAATACACAGTAAGTGACAAGCAATAAGAACCTACTCTAACAATTTTTTTAAAAAAGTTAACCCTTTTCCAACTGGTCAGCGTTTATAGCAATGAAATTAACACATTATTGAATAAGACGTTTATCAAGATATAGGGAGTAGAGCCATGAACTCAAAAACAATGAATAGCACAAGGTCCGGGTTAAAAGTCAGCCTATTGGCGACAATGGTTGCTATGGCAATAGCCGGCTGTCAGAACACTGACACTTCTAACAAACAGGCTGAACGCGATAAGCAGGTTGCAGCGGTTAAAGCTGAAGAGCTAAAACGGGCCAGGCAGGAACAGGAAATGATTGTGGTGACTGGATCGCGTATCAGTGCCGAAGCCAAAGAAAGAAGTGTAAGTTTATACGACGCAGCGATGCCTGCGCCGCAGTCACCTGCAAAGTGGCAACAACTGGAAGTCAATCGCGAACAGTACCAGCACTTTGATGAGTCGGGTATTTTTCTGGCCAAGGAACAGCCGGTTTCAACTTTCAGTATTGATGTAGATACCGGTTCCTACTCCAATGTTCGTCGCATGCTGAATGACGGCTACTTGCCGCCACACGATGCAGTGCGTTTAGAGGAGTTTGTGAATTACTTTAATTACGATTATCAAGGACCCGAAACCAGCAATCAGCCATTTGCGGTCAATACCGAGGTATTTTCTGCGCCCTGGAATTCTAATGCTTACCTGATGCAGATTGGCATCAAAGGTTTTGAGCCAGAGCAGGAGGAATTGCCACCTTCAAACTTGGTCTATCTAATCGATGTTTCAGGCTCGATGAATAGCGAGGATAAGCTTGGTCTGGTCAAGAAATCGTTGAAACTGCTGGCGCAGGAAAGTAGCGATCAGGACAGAATATCAATTGTCGTTTATGCCGGTGCCAGTGGTGTAGTGCTGGAGCCAACCAAAGGCAATGACCGGATGGCCATTGAGCAGGCGCTGGATCGCTTAAGCGCTGGCGGCTCAACCAATGGCGGTGCAGGCATTGAGCTGGCTTATAAATTGGCTGAACAGGCTTATATCAAGGATGGCATCAATCGAGTGATTCTGGCGACCGATGGTGATTTTAATGTGGGTACCGTAAACCGCGAACAGCTGATTGATTTGGTCGAGAGGAAGCGCGAAAGCGGCATCTCATTTACTACGCTGGGCTTTGGTAGTGGCAACTACAATGAGCATCTGATGGAGCAGCTGGCTGACAAAGGGAACGGTAACTATGGGTATATCGATAGTCTACAGGAGGCTCGCAAACTGCTGGTTGAGCAGCGCGCGGGAACCCTGATGACCATTGCCAAGGACGTCAAAATTCAGGTGGAATTTAATCCGCAGGTGGTCGCTGAATATCGTTTGCTGGGTTATGAAAACCGCGCTTTGAATCGCGAAGACTTCAATAATGACAAAGTAGATGCCGGTGAAATCGGTGCAGGACATACTGTGACTGCGCTATATGAAGTGGTGCTGGTGGGATCCGAAGGTCGTCGGGTGGATGAACTCCGCTATGCCGAGAAGCAATCAGACAAGCAAAAGCTGGCCGATGAGGCTGCGTTGGTCAAATTGCGATACAAGATGCCGGATGAAGATAACAGTAAACTCATTAGCCATGTGATTGAGCGCCAGCAATTCGATGCAGTAAAAACCGTTGCAGGCGATAGCCAGTTCGCGGCCAGTGTTGCAGGTTTTGCTCAGTTGCTACGTGGTGGACGTTATCTTAACGGCTGGGACTGGCAACAGGCCATTGAGCTGGCGCAAAACAGTAAAGGTGCAGACAAGGATGGCTATCGTGGTGAAATGATTCAACTGATGAAGATGGCCAAGCTGCTGGATGAGCAGAACGCAGGCTCGCAAGCTCGGGCTGATGGCGAGTAGTGGCAACCGCCTGGTTGAGATAACAATATGCTTGAAAGCCTGAAGCTAACAAGCCATTATGGCGCTGGGGATGTGTTTCAAAAGAGAACGGGTGTGTCCAGAAGTAACGAAACCTTAGATAGTAACCAACAGCGCCAGGCCTCTCACTCGGATCAACTGAGTGATGAGGCTTTAATGCTTGGTTATGCCAAAGGTAATATGCGTGCTTTTGAACAGCTCTATCAGCGGCATAAGAATCCATTGCTGCGCTATTTTTTGCGTCAGGTGGATAGTCGCGCTACAGCTGAAGAGTTGTTTCAGGAAACTTGGCAGAGCGTCATAAAGTCTAGTGATAACTATCAGGCCAGCGCCAAGTTTACTACCTGGTTATACCACATGGCCCGCAACAAACTTATTGACCATTATCGCAAGCAGGGCAGAGGGGAAGAGTTGTCGCTTGATGAGCAGGTTGAAATACAGCCAGCCGCTCATTCCGTGGATGAACCCGAGCAACAGCTGAATGATGCTCAATCGAAACAGCAGTATTTGTGGGCATTAGGCCAGCTACCACCAGCGCAGCGCGAAGTGCTGGTATTGAAAATAGAAAGCGCCATGACGGTGCAGGAAATTGCAGAAACCATACAGGATAATGCCGAGGCGGTGAAAAGCCGCCTCCGTTATGCGGTACAGAAACTCAAGCAATTGATCAGTGAAGCAAAGCTTGAGGTGGAATTATGAGTAAAGACAAAGAGTTAGAGCAATTGAATCAATGGCAGGGTGAGGAGGAAACCAGTCCGGAACTCGATCAGAATATCCTTGCCATGGCTGAACAGCATTTGAAGCAAAAAGAACGCAAGGCCGGTGGCGGTAGCTGGTGGCATCGTTTGCGTGTGCCTGTTTCGGTTGCTGCTGGTCTGGTTGTGACTCTAGGTATTGCCCGTCTGATGGTAAATTTAACTGGCGAAGATATGAACAGTATGGCGCAGATAGCTAGCTCGGAGCAGATGGAAGAGCGTTATGCTATTGAAATGGCCGCGGACTCAGCAAGACAGGAACTGGCTGAGAAGAAGGAAATGGCGGACCGAGCCAGACTGGCCGAACAGAAAATGCTGGCGCCACCTGCCGCGCCAGAGGAGCCAAAGTTATCTGTGGCGAGTCGTGATCAGGAAGAGAGTATTGTTGTCACTGGTTCTAGAATTCATGCAGTAGACTTAGAATCTGCTGAACTGGTAGCACAAAATTCTGAGTCTGATCAGCAAGAAACAGCAGGCTTTGAGGAGCATGGAGTGCTCGATGAGGCGGTGTTGGGTTACCCATTGCCTGAAGTGTGGGTCGAAGAAATCGAACAGGCGCTGGACGAAGGCGATGAGATAACCGCCTTGGACCAATGGAACCAGTTTAAACGCACCTATCCAGAGTTTGAAGTGGATGAAAAGCTGCTTAACCGCATAAAAACACTGCAAAAACTGCAAGAAAACCCCTAGCTTAGTCAGGTTTTATTACAGATCTGTCTAGTTTTTCCCTATCTTCTCAGATAAAATGGCCGCCCTTAAATCTTGATTCGGATCAAGGTTGATTGGCCAAATTCCTGCTAGGGCAGACAGGAATTCTTAATCTAATTTATAACAATTTCCGCATATTGCGGGTTAACGTTAGTGGAGAGAAGAGCATGTCATTGTTCCGCAAAGTCGCTCTCGCTGTAGCCGCGTTAGGTGTTTTAGTGCTAACCGGTTGTAGTGATCAAGCGTATAACATGCGTGAAGGTGTGACTGAGATCAGTAAAGAAGTTTACAGCCTGCACATGATCGTAATTTGGGTCTGTGTAGTGATCGGAGTCTTAACCTTTGGCGCAATGTTTTACTCGATGTTTGCGCATCGTAAGAGCAAAAACCCAAACCCAGCCAAGTTTTCTCACAGCACCACCGTTGAGATCATTTGGACCGTCATTCCTTTCATCATTCTAATCGCATTAGCAGTTCCTGCTGTTAAGTTGTTGATTAAAATGGAAGACTCCAGCAATCCAGACATGACCGTTATGGTAAAAGGCTGGCAGTGGAAATGGGAATATAAATACATCGATGGTGATAACGACCCAAGTAACGATGTTAGCTTCTTCTCAAACCTTGACGATGCTTCGCGTCAGCAAGCTCAAAATGCAGGTAAATATTTCTCTGGCACTAAGATCGAAGACGAAAACTACCTTCTTGAAGTTGATAACCCTCTAGTCATTCCAGCTGGCCAGAAAGTTCGTTTCCTGGTTACTGCTGAAGACGTTATCCACTCTTTCTGGGTACCTGATTTCTCTGTGAAGAAAGATGCGATTCCTGGCTTCATTAATGAAGTTTGGACCAAAGTTGACGAGCCAGGCATTTACCGTGGCGTATGTGCTGAGCTTTGTGGTAAAGACCACGGCTTTATGCCTATCGTGGTTAAAGTGCTTGAGCAGGCAGAATATGATGCCTGGTTGGCAGAGCAGGTTGAAGCCGCTAAATCTGGTCCTGACTTGAATGAGCGCACCATGGCTCAGTTAATGACTGAAGGTGAAGCAGCCTATAACAAGTATTGCGCAGCGTGTCATATGCCAAATGGTCAAGGTAACGGTCCATTCCCATCATTGATTGGAACAGAAGTCGTGACTGGCGAAGGCAGCGTTGGTAAACACATTGATATCGTATTGAACGGTGTACCAGGTACTGCAATGCAGGCGTTTGGTGCTCAGTTAACGGAAGCTGAAATTGCAGCGATTATTACTTATGAGCGTAACGCTTGGGGTAATGACACTGGCGATAAAGTTCAGCCTCAAGACATTTACGATATTAAAAATGGTGGAGGGGAGTAATCATGGCTGACCATAAACCAAAAGGTATTTCTCGCTGGTTGTTTACGACCAACCACAAAGACATCGGTACTATGTACCTGGTGTTCTCGTTCATCATGTTCCTGATTGGTGGTGCTATGGCTATGGTTATCCGTGCCGAGCTTTTCCAACCAGGTCTACAGTTTGTTGAACCTAACTTCTTCAATCAGATGACAACCCTGCACGGCTTGATCATGGTATTCGGTGCCGTGATGCCAGCAACGGTAGGTCTTGCTAACTGGTTGATTCCTATGATGATTGGTGCGCCTGATATGGCACTACCACGTATGAACAACTGGAGCTTCTGGATTCTTCCAGCAGCATTCATCCTGTTGTTATCATCATTGTTCATGGAAGGTGGTGCGCCTAACTTCGGTTGGACTTTCTATGCACCATTGTCGACCACTTATGGTCCTCCATCGACTGACTTCTTTATCTTTGGTGTTCACTTGATGGGTATCTCTTCCATCATGGGTGCTATCAACGTTATCGTTACTGTATTCAACATGCGTGCTCCTGGCATGACATTGATGAAAATGCCATTGTTCGTATGGACATGGTTGATTACAGCATTCTTGCTAGTGATGGTAATGCCAGTACTTGCAGGTGCGGTAACTATGATGTTGACTGACCGTCACTTCGGTACTTCGTTCTTTGATGCTGCCGGTGGTGGTGACCCAGTAATGTTCCAGCACATTTTCTGGTTCTTCGGTCACCCTGAAGTTTACATCATGATTCTTCCTGCGTTTGGTATCGCTTCTGCGATTATCCCAACATTCTCACGCAAGAAGTTGTTCGGTTATTCTTCAATGGTTTATGCAACTGCATCGATTGCATTCCTTTCGTTCATCGTATGGGCGCACCACATGTTTACCGTGGGTATGCCGGTTAAAGGTGAATTGTTCTTCATGGTTGCAACCATGTTGATTGCGGTTCCAACAGGTGTGAAGGTATTTAACTGGATCGCTACTATGTGGCAAGGTTCCATCACCTATGAAACTCCTATGTTGTACGCGATTGCTTTCGTAATCCTGTTCACAATCGGTGGTTTCTCTGGTGTGATGCTAGCGCTTACTCCAGTTGACTGGCAGTATCATGATACTTACTTCGTGGTAGCGCACTTCCACTATGTACTATTCCCTGGTGCGATTTTCGGTACCATGGCTGCAGTTTATTACTGGATGCCAAAATGGACAGGCCGTATGTATGACGAGAAGTTGGCGAAAATCCACTTCTGGTTATCAATCGTGTTTGTTAACTTAACCTTCTTCCCAATGCACTTCTCAGGTTTGGCGGGTATGCAGCGTCGTGTTCCTGACTACAACATCATGTTCTCTGACTTCAATATGTGGTCAAGTATTGGTGCATTCGGCCTAGGTTTGACTCAGTTCCTATTCTTGTGGATCCTGATTAAAACCTGCATGTTGAAGAAAGGTGAAAAAGCCACTGATCAGGTTTGGGAAGGTGCAGAAGGTCTTGAGTTTACTCACTTACCTTCACCAGCGCCGTATCACTCGTTTGATACACCACCAAAAGTGGACTAATCAATTCAACTGATAAAGTAACTGATTATGAGTAATAGTAACCAACAGTCAGAGCAACAAGATAAAAACAAGGTCATGACCAGAAAACTGGTCATGGTTACCTTGATTATGTTGGCTTTTGGTTTTGCCATGATTCCTTTATATGATGTGTTCTGTGAGATCACTGGTTTAAATGGTAAATCAAACGGTCTTGCTGTTTACGAACAGCAAGAGCCGGATACCAGCCGTGAAATCACAGTCCAGTTCATGACAATTACCAAGAACGACATGCCTTGGGATTTTGAACCGGTGCAAACACAGATCAAGGTCTATCCTGGCAAGGAATATGAAGTTGCTTTCAGAGTTAAAAATCGTGCGGGTAAAGCCATTGTAGGTCAGGCAATTCCGAGTTTTTCGCCCAACCTTGTCAGTCAGTATTTCAATAAAACAGAGTGCTTCTGTTTTAATCAGCAAACACTGGCCGCTGGAGCGACCGAAGAAATGCCAATGCGTTTCTTTGTGGACAAAGACTTACCGGAAAAGTATGACACCATTACTTTGGCTTACACACTACACAATGTGACACCTGCCGAACAACAAACACAGGCTGCTGACTAAGACGTCAGCGCTACGGTCTTTAACGGAGACATACGATGAGTGAACAAACAAATACAGAATACGAAAAGTATTATGTACCAGAGCAGAGCAAGCTGCCGTTTATCGGTTCTGTTGGCTTGTTTTTAACTGCTTTTGGTGCAGGCCACATGGTTCAAGGTGGCTCGTTATCTTGGGTATTATGGATCGGCTTAGCAGTACTCGTTTATATGCTATCAACCTGGTGGGCTGCCACTATCCGTGAGTCTATGAATGGATTATACAGCGCACAAATGAGCCGTTCGTTCCGTCAAGGTATGATGTGGTTCATTACTTCAGAAGTGATGTTCTTTGCTGCCTTCTTTGGCGCATTATTCTACGTTCGTGTACTGGTTATGGAATGGTTGGGTGGTTCAAGCAACAACGCAGCAACTCACGAGTTCTTGTGGCCTGAGTTTATTCCTAACTGGCCAATGGAAAAAACTCCTGGTGGCGAAACGACTACTGGAATGGGTGCTTGGGGCTTGCCAGCAATCAATACGGCGATTCTATTGTTCTCGTCATTTACATTGACCATTGCTCACCACGCATTGATTGAAAAGAATCGTGCAACATTAATTCAGTTCACGGCAATAACGGCAGCTTTAGGTGTTATCTTCATGGGTCTTCAAATTTGGGAGTACATCCATGCATACACCGAAATGGGCTTAACGCTAGGTAGTGGCATTTATGGTTCAACCTTCTTTATGTTGACCGGTTTCCACGGCTTGCACGTAACGGTAGGTACAATCTTCTTGATTATCCTGACCATTCGTTGTGCGAAAGGCCACTTTACCCCACAAGATCACTTTGCTTATGAAGCAGGGGCCTGGTACTGGCACTTTGTTGACGTGGTCTGGGTATTCCTGTTTATCTTTGTTTACATCCTGTAAGCAATAAGCAGACCTTGAAAAAACCGCCTTAGTTGGCGGTTTTTTATGCAAGTAATAATTAGCTTATAGCTTAATCCGCCCATTGGCGAAGCAGGTTACTGTAAGACTTGCTGAGGCGATCATACTGTTCGCTTTTACCCTGAGTATTAAATTCATGCGTCGAAGATTGTTTAAGCTCAAACAATATTTCACGCTGATGTGGGTGACGGACTTTGCTTTGTAACCAGCCGACCATGGCAGTTCTTGTACCACCTGACACCGGATTAACACGATGCAGATAGGTTGATGGATAGACTAAAGCTTCACCTTTATCGAGCTTCCATGAACGTTCGCCACTAGAGTCGCATAACACCAGCTCCCCCCCTTCATAGCTGTCTTTGGAAGTTAGGCATAAAGTAAATGAAACATCAGTTCTAACGCCGGCAATAAAGGCATCATCAACATGATCGCCATATTGCATCCCTTCCTGATAACGATTCAGCATGACACGGGCAAACTGGCGAGGTAAGCAGGCTGCTTGAAACAAAGAATTTTGTTGTAGCTGCTTGAGTAACATGGCTAAAGCAGCAGGCTTTTCATTGTCTAATATAATCTGTTCATTATTTTTGAGTGAACGCACAGCATGTCCGGCTGTTTGCTGACCTGAGTTAAAATCCAGTTTGGAGACATCTTCACAAAGGACATCCAGGGTTGCTGGCTCAATAAAGTGAGAAAGTTGCAGTATCATAAATATGTTATTGAGAATCAATTGCATCTATGGAATGATAGCCAGTATAAAGCAAAGTTTGATAGAAAAGATACTCCAAAGGTAAAACCATGTACGAGAAACGTAAAATCTGGCTAGGTGTTAGCTCAGCCTTATTGGCAACAACTGTTGCCTCCACAGAAGTAGAAGCGAAAAGCGACATTACTGTTAATGCACAATTCAACGCAGGAATCAGCAGCGTTGCCTTGCTAAGTGCTGGCGAGGGCGGTGAAGGTGAAGGCGGAGAAGGAGAAGGTGGCGAAGGTGGTGCCAATATAGATTTAGCAAAGGATAATGCTGCCTATCTCGCACAACTTGGCTTAATAAGGGGCCATTTGTGGGTCGGTTATAAGTTATATCAGGAAGGGCATATTGATATGGCCAAGACTCATATGAAACATCCAGAAGATGAGTTGTATGCTGGCATGGAACCGGTGTTTAAAGCTCGACAAGTAGACGGCTTTGCCAAAGAGTTACAGGTTCTTGCTGACGCAGTGAATGGCGAGAAGGGCGATGCAGCTGTCAAGAAAGCCTATCAGTCGTTACAAAATCAGATTGCAAAAAGCGAGCGCATTGAAGAAAAATCAGCACGTGATGTGTTAATCAGTATCAGTTTGATGGTTAGAACAGCCGCAGACGAGTATGCGATAGGGGTAAAAAACGGCGATGTTGTGAATGTGCATGAATATCAGGATGCCTATGGTTTCACGGAAATTGCCATTGAGCGATTAGACTCAATAAATAGTGAACAGCAGCAGCTAGCGGCAAAAGACATTGAGAACACCAGACAGTGGTTGCTGGAACTAAGGGACTTGTGGCCAACAGTAGATCCGCAAGGAAAACTTGAAGGGGACGCCAGTCACTTATATGGTGCAGCAGCCAGGATAGAATTGGCCGCCATGAATAACTAAAAAATAAGCAAAGAAAAAGCCGCTAGTTCAGCGGCTTTTTGCTATATGGGCTGAAAGTTTCGTTAAGAGTCCGATAATTGTTCAAGAAGAAATTCATCCAGCCAGCTGTGTAGTTTGTAGTTTTTGATAAAACCACAATGACCGCCATGATCAGAAAGGAAATACTCGATATTACTCTTATCTGGTAACTGATAAATGGCTCGATAATCAATTATCGGATCATCTTTTGCCAGCAAAATAGTCGTATCAACATCTAAATCCTTCAGGTAATTACCTGTAATGTCATACCCATCGAAATAGGAGTTAATGCTGTCGTAATCACCATAATAGTTAACCAACTCTTCGGTGAGCTTGCGCATTGAGTCAGTTTGCAGTGATTCTTCAATATCATACAGATGTGGGAAAAGTTCCTGCTTTTTTCGTAAGGAGCGTTTCCATTTGTACATAAAGTATTTGATATAGACAGAAAGGCCATTCTCAAGTTTTTCGAGAATGTCTTTTGGATCAAGCGCCGGGCATACAGCAACAGTCTTGGTCAGGCGTATGTCATGTTCTTTAGATTTATTGGCAACACGCAATGCGAAATTACCTCCTAGAGAAAAACCGGCAAGAAACAGCTTGACTGGTTGGAATCGTTCCTGGATTTGCTTAACTGCACTGATAACTTCATCAAGTCGGTTGGAGTGAAAGAGTTCCGGGTTAAGGTGATGGCTATCACCGTGATCGCGCAAGTTGAGTCGAATGACATTATAACCATTTTCAAACAAAGTATTGGCACAGGACAGAAGGTATAACGACTGATGGCTGCCTTCCCAGCCATGAATCAAGACAACCAATGGGGCATCCTGTGCTGCTTCAGCATAGAAGCTTTGTAATTTAATGCCATCATCGCATTCTATGATGACTTCCCTGGAGGCTTCTATCATCGCCTGTGCTCGTTGCTGTACGAAGCCGCGCCGGAGTTTAACAGTAGCAAGAAGTGATTGGATGTGCTGATTACGAGCCCAGTTAGGGGCAGTATAGTCAACGTCTTTTGGGTTAATCTTTTGGTGAGATTCTTCTGCTTGCATGACAGTGTGTTGTTGTTAGGATAGCGGCTAGGATATGAAAAAAATGAACAAAAGTCATGGACACACTCATAGGGATAAACTATCAAATGGCTTTTAAATACGACTCGTAACAGAAATCGACATCTGAGTCAGATAATGAGCGTTGAATACGAAGAATATTGCCATCAGAATCAGCCGGGTGACGTGATAAATCTGTAGCCACTGGCTGAATACGGTTTCCATGAGTATCAGTAAGCAACTCTACAACTGGCTCAAGTTTGTGATCTTCGTTAATTGAAAGAATAATTCCAAGTTGACCATTATTCATTTGAACTAGACTACCAACTGGGTAAATACCGACCATTTGGATGAATTGTTGCACCAACTCTGCATCATAGTGGTTGGTTTGCTCTTTATATAAAACAGACAACGCCTGACTCGCAGGAATGCCTTTGTGATAGCAGCGATCGCTGGTCATGGCATCATAACTATCGACAATGGCAATAATGCGATCATAAAGTGATAGTCGTTGAGATTCGGCATGGTGAGGATAGCCTTCGCCGTTCATGCGTTCGTGATGATTCATTGCAACAGCACAGATTTGCTCATCAATTCCGCCGTGTTTTTTTAGAAAGTCATAACCAAGGATAGTATGCTTTTTAACTTCATCAAATTCCTCAGGGCTTAATGAGGCAGGCTTGTTTAGAATTTCTTGCGGTACTTTCATCTTGCCGACATCATGTAACATGCCGCACATACCAAGAACCTCTAGACTCTCTCGAGGAAGCTGCAGATACTTGCCAAAAGCAATGGCCAGTATGCCGACCCGAACGCAGTGTTCTGAGGTATATTCGTCCTGATGCTTAATTTTTGAAAGCCAGAACATTGCCGTCTCATTGCGCAGAATACTATCTACGGTTTGTGACACAAGTTCTTTGGAAGCTTCAATATCGATCTGACTGTCCCGCTGAACATCGCGCATCAATTGGTTAATATGGGTATAGGAGCGGTCAAAGGTGGATTTAACTTTTTTTAGCTCCTGACGAAGATTCTGACTGGCTTCATTGGGGCGCAAATCAAGCTTGGGATAGATAACCTTGCGATTATCAAAATCTACGATGGTTTTGTAATAAGTGCGGTAGGATTCTGCGTCAATATAGACATGTTGGCAGTATTTTTGCAGTAGATTGACTTCGTTCTGCGATGAAATCTTGAGCTCCTGAAACATGACTGGAACATCTGTCCAGGGGCGATCAAGCTCAATTACTGTCATGCCCACTCGAAGACGAGAAGCAGGAATCTTGCGCTTTTCAATGACTTTTTCAGTAACAACCTTGTTTTTTGTCGAGGTAGGCCTTTGATTTTCTTCTCTTTTTAAGCGAGAAGACTTGTTACCGAACAACCCTAATATGTTCATATTTTCTACTCCCTATCCCCACATAATAGTACTGAAAGCAAGGAAATGACAAGCAAAAATGAGTAATAAATAAACAGCGAATTTGTATGCAGAAGAGCGGCAGGTAACTATTTGGGCAGCGATTACCTGTGATTATGTTCTAACTTTAACGCTAGCAAGCCGATTTAGGTAATTCAGGCGACCTGAAAGGAGGGGGTTGAACGTAGCAAAACGGCTTTTAGATCAAAGTGAACCTCATGATCCGCCAGCGATCGTTTTATTCTTAAATAATTGCCGAAAGAGTCAGTCACATGCTTGGACAAATCAACGGCCACAGGCTGAATGAGCTTGCGGTAAGGGTCTGTTAGTAACTCAACAACGGGTTCAAGTTTATGATCTTCATTGGTCGAAAGAACCACAGCAATTTGACCATTATTCATTTTAACCAGACTGCCTACAGGATATATGCCGACCATTTGAATAAACAGCTGCACCAGCTGACTGTCATAATGTTGATGCTGTTCATTGTAGAGAATCGAAACGGCTTGTGATGCGGGCATGCCGAGACGGTAACAGCGGTCACTGGTCATGGCATCATAACTGTCAACGATGGCAATGATTCGGTCAAATAGTGAAAGTTCCTGGTCTGAAATCTGGCGTGGGTAGCCTTTACCATCAATTTGTTCATGATGATTGTGTGCAACCTGTTGGACTTCAGGAGCTATATCACCATGAGAGGACAGATACTGATAACCAAGCCTGGTGTGCTGTTTAATGGTATCGAACTCGTCCTGAGTTAGAGGGGTGGTTTTATTAAGAACCTCACTGGGAATTTGCATTTTACCGACATCATGCAACATACCACACAAACCTAGTAACTCTAGCTGCTCACGGTCGAGTTGGAGGTATTTGCCAAAGGTTATCGCGAGGATTCCGACCCTGAGACAGTGCTCTGCGGTATAGTCATCCTGATTTTTGATTTTGGTCAGCCAGAACATGGCGGTATCGTTGCGCAATATACTATCGACACAGTCAGCAACGATTTCTCTAGCTGCCTGAACATCAATGCTACTAGAGTTTGCAACATCGTCCAGCACCTGATGGATGTGACTAAGGCTTCTGTCAAAAGCCTTCTGGGCCTTAGGCAGCTCCGCTCGTAATGCTCTGCTGGTTTGCTCGGCATCCGTAGCTTTGCGGGTGGACGATTTATTGGTTTTTTTGTGGAACAGATTATCGGAGGTGACACTGGTGTAGGAAATGTAATCTACATAGACCTCGTTACAGTATTGTTGCAACAGCGCTATGTCTCTGTGGGTATGAATGGTTACCTCTTGAAAATCGACGGGGATATCCGTCCAAGGCCTATCCAGCTCGACGACGGTCATACCAATTTGTAAATCGGTAACTTTAAGTTTCTTTTTTTCCAGCTTTTGCAAAGAGTCACCAGGAACATAGCCTGATGGATGTGACGATTCTTTAACTGTGTGACTATCGCTGAATTTGCTGTTTTTGTCTTTTCCCATCCAATGGGTCAATCGAGCAAAGAATTTCATGCAACCTCCTTGTGTCGAATTTTTATACTATTCCGTTATAAGGGAGGGTGCAAGCGATATTTTAGAGGGAATTATTCCTGTCAGAATAAAGACTTAGCCGTTACCTCTAATAAAGTCCTCGAGATTGATTTCTCTTGCACTGTCACGCAGAGGCTTTTTAATGGCATAAAGCTTATTGTCTTTATCGTATTGCTCTTTGGTGAGATCGATAACGATAGGGCGTCTGAACTTGCCTTCAGGATCAAGAATGATTTCAATTTTTGGCTTCAGTTTCTGGTCTGGGTTGGCCGCAAGTACAATTCCGGTTTCGCCATTGGTCATCTCCACCAGACTTCCTGGAGGGTAAATGCCAACCATTTGAATAAACTTCTCAACAAGCTCCGTATCAAAGTGAGTGCCTCTTTCTTTGAACAGAATGCCAAGAGCTTCCAATGGAGCCAGACCATCACGGAAAGAGCGATCGCTTGTTATGGCATCATAGGCATCAATAATGCCGATAATTTTGGCGTACATGCCAATGCGTTCACTTTCAAGGCGCTGCGGATAACCTTTGCCGTCTACACGTTCGTGATGAGCGTGGGCAACGTCGGCAACGATTTCATCAAAGCCACCATGTTGCTTGAGGAAGATATAGCCAAGTACCGTGTGCTCCTTCATGACCTTGAATTCATCATCGGTTAAAGGACCAGGCTTATTGAGAATTTCCGGAGGAATTTTCATTTTACCGACATCGTGCAATAAACCACACATACCGATTGATTCGAGTTCCTGGTGACTGAAGCCAAGCATCTGACCGAAAGCAATAGCCATAATACTGACGCGCAGACAGTGTTCGGAAGTATATTCATCACTGTCTTTAATGCGTGACAACCAGAACATGGCATTTGGGTTGGCTAAGATACTGGTGACGCATTCCGAAACCAGCTGTTTCGATTCTTCAATATCGATAGCTTTATTATTCTTTACGGCATCCAGTAAGTTCTTAATGCTTTCTTTTGAAGCTTTGAAAATACGTTCAGCTCTTGGTAGCTCATCTTGCAAACTTTGGCGAGCTTCCTCAGCTTCTGAACGGGATTGCTTGTATTCAGCATTTGGATAGTCATGCTTAATGGTTTCCCAGTAGTCTTCATCTAGCTCGACATAAACATGATTACAGTACACTGCAAGCGTATCCAGATCTTCCTGATTCTGCAGCGGAAAACCTTGAAACAATACCGGCACTTCAGTCCAAGGACGATCCAACTCAGCAATCTGCATGCCAAGGGTAAGTTCGTCAACAGGGATCTTGATTTTTACCAGGTGGGTACGTTTTTTCTTTTGAATGCCCGTATCCCGCACCTTGGAAGTATCGTCTTGCTCTTTTTTGCTTCGTTTAAAAATCATCGAGATACATTACTTGAGTCATATGAATCCATACTAAAATAATTCCTGTAAATAGCAAAGCGTTCTATAGCGCATTTTTGTAAGTTTGTGTTGTAATGCATATAAGCGTACCAGATTGGTGGGGATTGAGGGGCTAGCCAAATCCCTGAACTGCTGGTAAGGTATTCCGAAAATAAGTAAAAACTTATTGATAAATAAGGAAACAGGGCGCGCATGAGACTCATAAATTTATGATTGAACAATATGCACCAATCCTCGTTTTTATCATCATTGGGCTGTTATTCGGCGCAGGTCTGCTACTAGTCGGATATTTCGCCAGCCCAACCAATCCTGATCCCGCAAAAGAAACAGCCTTTGAATGTGGCTTTGATGCCTTTGAAGATTCGCGAATGAAATTTGATGTGCGATTTTATCTTGTCGCTATTTTATTCATTATTTTTGATCTGGAAATTGCTTTCCTATTTCCATGGGCGGTGGTGTTTGATGACTTGGGCTGGTTCGGGGTTATCAGCATGGGCGTTTTTTTATTATTGTTATTGATTGGATTTGCCTACGAATGGAAGAAAGGAGCCCTGGAGTGGGAATGATTTTTGACTTAATCAGCAGCTTTAAGATTGAGGCAAACGGCTGCTTGGTTCATCCTTTTTCTAATCGTTAGCGATTGGGCGAATAGGTACTGCAATGGGACTGGAGAAACAATTACAGGGTGACGGATTTGTAACGACCAGTATCAAAGAACTCTTTGACTGGGCGCGTACCGGATCCATGTGGCCAGTAACTTTTGGTCTCGCCTGCTGTGCAGTTGAGATGATGCATGCGGGCGCGGCACGTTATGACATGGACCGTTTTGGGATGGTTTTCAGACCCAGCCCACGCCAGTCCGATGTCATGATTGTGGCCGGTACTTTGACCAATAAAATGGCGCCAGCCCTACGCAGAGTTTATGACCAGATGCCTGATCCCAAGTGGGTGATTTCAATGGGGTCCTGTGCTAACGGTGGCGGCTATTATCATTATTCCTATTCTGTTGTGCGCGGTTGTGATCGCATCATTCCTGTTGATATCTATGTGCCCGGTTGTCCACCGAGCGCTGAAGCACTGCTCTATGGAGTTATTCAATTACAGAACAAGATTCGTCGCCAGAAAGTAATCCCTCGTTCAATGGCAAATTCAACAAATGGCGAGCAATCAGATGATGTTGCCGAGCTAACTCAATCAAAAAACAATGAAGGGGTGTCGCTTGGCTAAATCATTAATGAACACTCTGGGTGAGATTTTTGGTGACAGGCTGATAGCCTGTGATAAAGCCTTTGGCGAAGTCACCATTGAGGTTGCTAAAGATGATCTGATCGAGGTAGCCAAGGAACTACGTGACCATGACGACCTGAAATTCGAACAGCTGATTGATCTGAGCGCTGTGGATTATCTGACTTACGGTCAGGACGAGTGGGCTACTACTGAAGCTACCGGGACCGGCTTTGGGCGCGCGCGTGAAGCGACCAGTTCAGCGGTTCATCAAGAATGGCAGCGTGAACGTTTTGCAGTGGTTTATCATTTGCTATCTATTATTCATAACCGCCGATTAAGAGTGAAATGCTTTGTGCAGGATAATCGTCCCATGTTGCCTTCGGTGGTGACTGTCTGGAACAGTGCAAACTGGTATGAGCGCGAGGCGTTTGATCTGTTCGGCATCTTATTTGAAGGCCATCCAGACTTACGAAGAATTTTGACTGACTATGGTTTTATCGGCCATCCTTTCCGCAAGGACTTCCCTTTAATCGGCAATGTTGAACTCCGCTATGATGCTAAACAGAAGCGTTGTGTTTATGAGCCTGTTTCCATTGAGCCGCGTGTACTGGTGCCGCGGGTAATCCGCAAAGAAAAGGATCCCACTATCTATGTGAGCAGTCCTGAACAGGGAGGCAAGCGTGGCTGAAATTCGTAATTACACCATTAACTTTGGCCCGCAGCACCCAGCGGCCCATGGCGTATTGCGTCTGATTCTGGAAATGGATGGCGAAACAGTCGTTCGCGCAGACCCACATGTGGGATTGTTGCACCGAGCTACCGAAAAACTGGCTGAGAGCAAACCTTTCAATCAAAGCATCGGCTACATGGATCGACTCGATTATGTATCCATGATGTGCAATGAACATTCTTATGTGCTGGCGATTGAAAAATTAATGGGCATTAAGCCGCCAGAAAGAGCGCAATATATTCGTGTCATGTTCTCTGAAATTACCCGCATATTGAATCACCTGATGTGGCTGGGTGCTCATGCGCTGGATATCGGTGCCATGACGGTATTTTTATATGCATTCCGAGAGCGTGAAACATTGATGGACTGTTATGAAGCTGTCAGTGGCGCACGCATGCATGCGACTTATTTCCGTCCGGGTGGTGTGTACCGGGATCTGCCTGATGAAATGCCTCAGTACAAGGTATCGCCATTTACCAGTGAGCGGAAAGCTGAAGAGCTTAATGCAAATAGACAGGGTTCTCTGCTGGATTTCATCTGGGACTTTACAGAAACCTTCCCGGATCGTGTCGATGAATATGAGGCGCTGCTGACTGAAAACCGAATCTGGAAACAGCGTACTGTAGGAATTGGTGTAGTAAGTCCTGAGCGTGCTCTGCAATTAGGTTTCAGCGGCCCTATGCTGCGCGGTTCTGGAATTGCCTGGGACCTGCGTAAAAAGCAGCCTTATGAAGTTTATGACCGGATGGATTTCGATATTCCCATTGGCAAAACTGGCGACTGTTATGACCGCTATCTGGTGCGGATCGAAGAAATGCGACAGTCGAACCAGATTATTCGTCAGTGTGTGCAGTGGTTGCGTGAAAATTCCGGGCCAGTCATGTTAGAAAATCATAAAGTGACTCCACCGGATCGTGAGACCATGAAGCATGATATGGAGTCGCTGATTCATCACTTTAAATTATTTACCGAAGGATATTGTGTTCCTGAAGGTGAGGCTTACGCTGCCGTAGAACATCCGAAGGGCGAGTTCGGGGTCTATCTGGTGTCTGATGGTGCAAACAAACCTTATCGCGTCAAAATTCGCGCCGCAGGCTTTGCTCACTTGAGTGCCATGAATGAAATGGCTTCGGGGCACATGCTGGCGGATGTGGTAGCGATAATCGGTACACAGGACATCGTATTCGGAGAGATTGATCGATAACCATGAGCGCTAATGACTTAACAGAAATGGTATCCGCTGAGTCAATCAAGCAAATTGACCGTTGGATAGCGAAGTACCCCACTGAACGAAAGCGTTCAGCGATCATTCCTGTGTTTAGCATAGTACAGGAAGAGTTGGGTTACTTAAGTCGCGAAGCGATGGATGCGGTAGCTGACTATCTGGAAATACCTCATATTGGTGCCTATGAAGTGGCGACCTTTTATTCGATGTTTCGGTTGGAGCCAGGTGGAAAGCACGTGGTTTCATTATGCACCAATGTGTCCTGTATGCTCGCTGGAAGTGGCGACTTGAAGCAATGGTTCAAAGATGAACTCGGTATTGAGCCGGGCCAGACCACTAAAGATGGCCGAATCACTTTAAAAGAAGTCGAATGCATGGCTGCCTGTGGTGGTGCACCAATGCTGGAAGTCGATAAGCAGTATCACGAAAATTTAACCGTAGAAAAGATGGCGGATCTGATCCGCGATCTGAGTTAGAGGTTAGTCAATTAATGGCAAACGAAGTCTGTTTTAGAACATTGCACCTGGATAAGCCCTGGACGCTTAAGACTTATGAGTCAGCGGGGGGCTATCGTGTATGGCGAAAAATTCTGGCAGAGAAAACGTCACCGGAAGAGATTATTGAAGAATTAAAACTTTCTGCTCTGCGCGGCCGTGGTGGTGCTGGATTCCCAACCGGACTGAAATGGAGTTTTATGCCGCGACACGCGCCGGGTCAAAAGTATGTGGTCTGTAATTCTGATGAAGGTGAGCCAGGCACATTCAAGGACCGTGATATTCTGCGTTTTAATCCTCATCAGCTGATAGAGGGGATGGCAATTGGTGGTTATGTCATGGGCGCAACCGTTGGCTATAACTATATGCGCGGTGAATTCTACGAGCCAATTGAACGCTTTGAGCAGGCACTGGAAGAAGCTTATAAAGAGGGCCTGCTAGGCAAGGATATCTTAGGCTCTGGAGTGGACTTTGATTTGCATAGTCACATTGGTGCCGGTGCCTATATCTGTGGTGAAGAAACTGCATTACTGGAATCACTCGAAGGCAAAAAAGGTCAGCCTCGATTTAAGCCTCCATTTCCGGCCAATTACGGTTTGTTTGGTCGCCCAACTAATGTCAACAACACTGAAAGTTTTGCATCGGTGCCTGTCATCCTCGAGAAGGGTGGTAAGTGGTTCTTGGAACTGGGCAAAGAGAATAATGGTGGTACTAAAATCTTCTCCGTGTCAGGCCATGTTAACAAACCGGGCAATTATGAAATTGGACTAGGTACACCCTTCAAAGATTTGCTGGAAATGGCTGGCGGCATGAAGGATGGCAAGAAACTTAAGGCGGTTATTCCGGGAGGCTCTAGTGCTCCGGTGTTGCCAGCGGATGTGATGATGGATATCACCATGGATTATGACGCGATTGGCAAAGCAGGTTCAATGCTCGGTTCAGGTGCCGTAATCATCATGGATGAAGATACGGATATGGTTGAGGTGCTTGGTCGAATTGCTCATTTCTATTACGAAGAGTCCTGCGGGCAATGCACACCTTGTCGCGAAGGCACTGGCTGGATGTCACGCATGATTCATCGTATCGCCAATGGGCAGGGTAAAGAGAGTGATCTGAAAGATCTGGATGAAATTGCCGGCAATATTATGGGGCGAACTATTTGTGCGCTAGGTGATGCTGCAGCCATGCCAGTACAAAGTTTTATAAAACACTTCAAAGATGAATTTGAAGCGAAGATTAAGCAAGCGGTTGCTACTCAAGAGCAAACCGCAAAACACGCTGTTAATGAATAACGAGGCACGATGATTTTATGATTTCGATTGAAGTCGATGGTCGAAAAATTGAAGCCGAAGAAGGCTCAATGATTATCGAAGTGGCGGATGCCAATGGCATCACCATTCCTCGTTTTTGTTACCACAAAAAATTATCAATAGCCGCCAACTGCCGGATGTGCCTGGTTGAAGTTGAAGGCGTCAAAAAACCATTGCCAGCCTGTGCAACTCCGATATCAGACGGAATGGTTGTAAAGACCCAGTCTGATTTGGCTGAGGGGGGTCAGAAGTCGGTGATGGAGTTTTTACTGATTAACCATCCGCTGGATTGTCCTATCTGCGATCAGGGCGGTGAGTGTGAGCTGCAGGACCTGGCGATGGGATATGGACGCGATGTATCACGTTTCTGTGAAGGGAAGCGTGCCGTTGTCGACAAGGACATAGGGCCTTTGATTGAAACGGAAATGACGCGTTGTATTCATTGCACCCGCTGTGTTCGCTTTGGCCGTGAAATTGCAGGCATCCGTGAAATGGGTGCTACTGGACGTGGTGAGCATATGGAAATCACCACTTTCATCGAAAAATCTGTGGACTCCGAAGTATCGGGCAATATTATTGATTTATGTCCTGTCGGCGCATTGACCGCTAAGCCATCGCGCTATCGTGCGCGTGCCTGGGAAATGACCCAGTATGATTCAGTGTCACCGCATGACTGTATTGGCGCGAACCTGCATGTGCATACCCATCGCAACATGGTTATTCGGGTTGTACCAAAAGAAAACGAAGCTGTTAATGAAGTCTGGTTGTCAGATCGCGACCGTTACTCCTACGAAGCGGTGACCATGCGCGACAATGATAATCGCCGACTGCAGGAACCAATGCTGAAAGTTAATGGCGAGTGGCAGGCCACTGACTGGGAAACGGCACTGGACAAAGTTGCCAGTAAGCTGAATATGATTGCGCAGACTGATGGCGCAGAGCATATCGGAGCCATCTCCAGCCCGAGTGCTACAACCGAGGAAATGTACCTGCTACAGAAGCTGATTCGTGGCCTCGGCTCTAACAATATTGATCACCGTATCCGCATCAGCGATTACTCAATGCAGGATAACGAGTCGTTGTTCCCAGAACTGAGCATTGAGCTTTCAGAGCTAGAAGCATTGGATGCCTGCCTGTTGGTGGGAAGTGATTTGCGAAAGGACCAGCCACTGGCTGCGCTACGAGTGCGAAAAGCAACCCGACATGGGCAGATTGCCATCATCAATGCGCGTAAAGTCTACAATAACTTTAACGTGTTACATGAAATAGAAGCTACTCCAGAAGACTGGCTTCAGCAGGTGGCTGGTGTAGCCAAGTATCTACTGGATGAAGCGATGGCGTCTGAGGACATCTCTGCAGATGGCCTGGGTTATGAGGGATTAGACGAGTTATTGGCTGAGATTAAGGTCGAGCAGTCCCATATTAATATCGCCAAAATGCTACAGAAAGCTGAGAGTTCCGGTGTGGTGTTAGGATTAGCGGCATTAGAGTTCAGTCATGCGGCCACTCTACGAATGCTGTGTCGTGCCATTGCCGGGCTATCAGGCGCAACTTTCGGCATCATGACGCATGGCGGTAACAGTGCCGGTGCCTATCTTGCCGGTGCTATTCCGCATCGTGGCCCGGGTGGTGCAGATGTTGAGGAAGGCGGCCAAACTGCTCAGCAGATGCTTGCCGAAGGTAAGAAAGCCTTCATTTTACTTAAGACTGAAATTGGTAAAGAAGCCGTTAATGCGGAGCAGGCTAAAGCAAGCCTGCAGGCTAGTGAATTTGTGGTTGCTTTAACCAGTTATACGGATGACGAAGCGTTTGAGTATGCCGATGTGATCCTGCCAATTGCGACCTATCTTGAAAGCCCCGGCTCGTACGTCAATGTTAATGGTCATTGGCAGGACTTTAATGCCTGCGTTCAGGCGCCGGGTCAGGCAAAACCCGCCTGGAAAGTATTGCGTGTCATGGGCAATCTGCTCGAATTAAAGAATTTTGACTATGTGTCAGCGCAGGATGTGATGCAGGAAGTGAAGGGGCGTATGGGGGCCGTTGGTGATCGAATTAAAGCACGCTGGCAATGTCCCGAGAGCTTGCCAACCGATGGACAATGTCCTGAACCACTAAATATCTATCAGGTGGACTGCTGGACTAGACGCGCCAAAGCGTTGCAAAAGTCAGCTCTTGCCGAAGGCAAAGAAGGATTAAAACGACCTAAACTCAGTCCATTCCATAATATTCTGGGGGGCGTCTAATGATCGATATGATTGTAGACGGACTCTGGATTGGTTTTAAGATCAGTCTGATTTTATTGCCGTTGATTTTGGCGGTGGCCTACACCACCTTCGCTGAAAGAAAGCTGATTGGCTATATGCAGTTACGGCTCGGGCCAAATCGCGTTGGGCCTAAGGGCTGGCTACAGCCGATAGCTGATGTCATAAAGTTATTGATGAAGGAAATTGTCATTCCTTCCGGTGCTAATAAACTATTATTCCTGATTGCCCCCGTTCTATTCATCGCTCCATCATTTGCTGCCTGGGCAGTTATTCCGTTTAACGCTGAGTTGGTGCTGGCCGATATTAATGTGGGCCTGCTATACATTCTGGCGATGACTTCTATTGCGGTTTATGGGGTGA
The DNA here is from genome assembly GCF_002838765.1 of Kangiella profundi. Classification (NCBI taxonomy): domain Bacteria; kingdom Pseudomonadati; phylum Pseudomonadota; class Gammaproteobacteria; order Kangiellales; family Kangiellaceae; genus Kangiella; species Kangiella profundi. The sequence goes on from NZ_CP025120.1 coordinate 258,589, forward strand.
TCATCGCAGGCTGGGCTTCAAATTCGAAATATGCGCTGTTAGGTTCATTACGCTCCGCCTCGCAAATTGTGTCCTATGAAATTGCTATGGGTTTTGCTCTTGTAGCGGTGCTGATGGCATCGGGTTCGATGAATCTCGGTGAGATTGTCAAAGCTCAGGAAGGGCCGTTCTGGCACTGGTACTGGATTCCATTGCTGCCAATTTTGGCGGTGTACTGGATATCCGGTGTGGCTGAAACCAATCGCGCACCATTTGATCTACCAGAAGGCGAGTCGGAAATTGTTGCTGGCTTTCATGTGGAATATGCGGGGATCGGTTTTGCCCTGTTCTTCCTCGCGGAATACGCCAATATGATCCTTATTTCTGTGCTGACCGCCTTGTTCTTTTTTGGCGGCTGGCTCAATCCTTTTATGGGCATACCTTATCTGGAAGCGGCAACCGACTGGATTCCAGGCACTGTCTGGTTACTGCTTAAGGCGGCCTGGTTCCTGTTTATGATGATCTGGTTGCGCGCAACCTTCCCACGCTATCGATATGACCAGGTGATGCGCCTTGGCTGGAAGGTGTTTATTCCGGTCACGGTGGTGTGGCTGATTATTCTGACCTTTATGATTAAGGCTGGCGTCGGCCCATGGTTCACTGGGCGAGGTGTCCTATGAGTCGAATGCGTCGCTGGTTCCGTAGCTACTTCCTGATTGAGCTGATTCGTGGCCTGAGAATCACTTGGGCACATTTGCGTAAGCGCAAAGTGACGGTGCAGTATCCGGAAGAAAAAACACCACAATCGCCGCGTTTCAGAGGTCTGCATGCATTGCGTCGTTACCCAAATGGAGAAGAGCGTTGCATTGCCTGTAAGTTATGCGAGGCAGTCTGTCCTGCGGCAGCGATTACGATAGAGGCCGGTCCACGGGAGAAGGATGGTACTCGTCGCACAACGCGCTACGAAATCGATATGTTTAAGTGCATCTACTGTGGCTTTTGTGAAGAGTCCTGTCCGGTAGATTCCATCGTAGAAACACGAATTTTTGATTACCACTTTGAAAAACGTGGCGACAATATACTGACCAAAGAGCAATTACTGGCGATTGGTGATCGCTATGAAGTCATGATTGCTGAGGACCGGGCAAAAGATGCTAAATACCGTTAAGCAAAGCCGAACCAAAAGAAAAGTAGAGAAAAAAGAGCAGCTATGACCGTTGAGCAAATTGTATTTTATGTCTTCGCCACGCTGACCATAGTGTCAGCGCTTGGCGTTGTGACTGTACGCAATTCGGTGCAGGCGGTGTTATGCCTGGTGCTGACTTTTTTCTCGGCGGCTGTACTGTGGATGTTGCTGGAAGCTGAGTTTCTGGCTGTAGCTCTGGTGCTGGTGTATGTGGGTGCCGTGATGGTGCTGTTCCTGTTTGTGGTCATGATGCTGGATGTAGACTTTGCCAGTTTAAAACAGGGCTTCACGCGCTATGTTCCTCTGGGCATTCTAATTGCCATTGGCTTGTTGATTGGACTTTACTGGGTGCTACGCGGCGAAGTATTTGGATTAGAGGCAATGCCAGAGCCAGCCAAACATGCTGCGGATCATAGTAACGTGGAAAGTCTAGGTTTGTTGCTCTACACCGACTACTTTTATGCATTTGAGATTGCCGGTGTAATTCTTCTGGTTTCCATCGTCGCTGCCATTTCATTAACCTTCCGTGGACGTCGCGAGCGCCGCGGCCAAAGCGTGCCTAGCCAGCACAGAGCCAGCAAGGATGAGCGTCTGCACATCATCAAGATGGATGCAGAGGTGGCGCAGGATGATGAGTCGGAAACGGATGATTCGGAAAAAGCAGTGGATAAAAATAGTGGCCGGACAAAGGGAGAATCTTCATGAGTTTGACGCATTACCTGATGGTCAGCGCCATTTTGTTCTCAATCAGCGTGATTGGGATCGTGATTAATAGGAAGAATGTCATCACTCTGTTGATGTGCATCGAACTGATGTTACTGGCGGTAAACACCAACTTTATTGCTTTCTCCCGCTACTTAAATGATGAAGTTGGCCAAATTTTTGTGTTCTTCATTTTGACAGTAGCTGCAGCTGAGGCAGCGATCGGTCTAGCTATTCTGGTTGTACTGTTCCGCAGTAACAAAGATATCGATGTCGAAGAGCTTAGGGAGTTGAAAGGCTAATGAGCATGCAGACCCAGCTATTATTGATTGTGCTGGCTCCATTGTTAGGGGCCATACTGGCAGGCCTGTTAGGCAAGCGGCTGGGTAAGCGTTTAACGCATCGATTAACAATTCTTGGTGTGGCTGTATCATTCATTCTATCACTCAGAGTCTTCTGGGGTTATCTCTACGGTAACGCAGAGCCAGTTGATTTAACGGTTTATCATTGGGCCAGTTTCTCGGAGTTATCCATACAGATTGGCTTTATGATTGATAGCTTAAGTGCACTAATGATGGTGGTGGTTACTTTCGTCAGTCTGATGGTGCACATCTATTCGATTGGCTACATGCATGATGACGATGGTTATCAGCGCTTCTTTAGTTATATCTCACTGTTTACTTTCTCGATGCTGATGCTGGTAATGGCCAATAACTTCCTGCAATTATTCTTTGGCTGGGAAGCGGTTGGTCTGGTTTCTTATCTTCTAATTGGCTTTTGGTATCAGAAAGAAACAGCCATTTTCGCCAATATGAAGGCTTTTCTTGTCAATCGTGTCGGTGACTTTGGGTTTATCCTGGGCATTGGGGCGATTTTCCTGCTCTTTGGTACTTTTGATTATGCTCCTATTTTTAAAACCATGGGGCAGGCCGAAGAGATTATGCAAATCAGTGAACGTAGTGCTGAAAATGTGCTGGGCCTGATGAGTCTTGATGGAAGTTTTGTGGCCTGGGGTGATACCAGTTGGCCAATTATTACGTTTATATGTATCTGCCTGTTTATCGGTGCCATGGGTAAATCGGCACAGGTGCCGCTGCATGTATGGCTACCTGACTCGATGGAAGGCCCAACTCCAATTTCTGCCTTGATTCATGCGGCGACAATGGTTACCGCTGGCGTCTTCATGGTGGCGCGTATGTCTCCATTGTTCGAGTTTTCGGAAACCGCTTTAATGGTAGTAACCATTATCGGTGCCATCACAGCTTTATTCATGGGGCTGGTAGCGATTGTACAGAACGATATTAAGCGAATTATCGCCTATTCCACTTTATCTCAATTGGGTTACATGGTTGTGGCGCTTGGGGTTTCCGCCTATTCCGCAGCAATCTTCCATCTATTCACGCACGCCTTTTTCAAGGCACTGCTTTTCCTCGGAGCCGGTTCCGTTATTGTAGCCCTGCATCACGAACAGAATATTCGAAAAATGGGAGGCCTCTATAAGCGCTTACCATTGACCTACTGGACCACCTTGATAGGAACTCTGGCTTTGATTGGTACACCATTTTTCGCCGGGTTCTATTCAAAGGATGCCATTATTATGGCAACTGCTGTGGCGCAGGGACCAGCCGCCAGTTTTGCCTATTTTGCAGTAATGGCTGGAGTGGTGGTCACAGCGCTTTACAGTATTCGTATGTTGCTGGTGGTGTTCCATGGCAAAAGTGCACTGGATGACGAGCATTTAAACCAGATAACCGAGTCGCCACGAGTCATCACCTGGCCATTAATAGCGTTAGCGGTTCCATCACTGGTGATTGGCTGGATTATGACTCAACCAATGCTGGATGGTAATTATTTTGCTGAGTCAATAACGGTGCTGGCGAGTCACGATACCATGCAGGCTTTTCGTGAGGAGTTTACAGGTGCCATGAGTTTTGCCATACATGGCTTCATGACACCGGTTTTCTGGTTGATGCTACTTGGTGTCATTATTTCCGTGATATTTATCTGGTTGAAACCGGGGTGGGGAACCGCTGCTGGAAAGATCCTCAGTCCAATGAATCAGCTGTTACAGAAAAAATATTATTTTGACGAAATCAATCAGAAAGTTTTCGCCAAAGGGACTTACTCGCTGGGCGATATGCTTTGGCAATACGGCGATAAGGCTGTCATCGATGATGGAATCGTTAACAGTGGTGCTCAGACGGTAGGCCGGATCGGCAAAAAATTGCGCAAGCTGCAAACAGGTTATTTGTATCATTATGCACTGGTCATGGTGCTCGGACTAATAGCGCTTCTATTGTGGCTGATGCTGCGAAATTAATGTGGGATATTGTGATGCATCATCAATTTTCAAACCAACAAAACAAAAGGATGAAGAGTAATACACTATGTTAGAACAACTCCCCATCCTCAGTTTGTTGATCTGGATCCCCGTGATTGGTGGACTGGTGATTATGTTTGGGCCGGGTGACCGACTACTGGCGGTTAGCCAGCGCCTAGGTCTTTTACTCGGCATCCTCACGTTATTTTTAAGCTGTTGGCTAGCCTGGGCATTTGCTACTGATACCGCGCAGATGCAGTTCCTAGAAAGCAGCCGTTGGATTCCTTCGCTAAATATTCACTATGCCCTGGCGATTGATGGCATATCGCTGCCGCTGATTATTTTGACCAGTCTGATTGGCCTTTTGGTACTTATAAGTGCAACAGCTGCAATCAAAAAGCGTCAGTCGCAATACTTTGCCGCCGTGCTGATGTTGACTGGTCTTATGAATGGGGTGTTTGCCGCGCAAGACGCCATTCTGTTCTATGTTTTCTGGGAAGCAATGTTGATTCCGATGTTTCTGTTGATCGGAATCTGGGGTGGTCCCAACCGGGTTTATGCCACCGTTAAATTTTTCCTGTTCACTTTCTTCGGTTCAATTTTCATGCTGGTGGCACTGATCTATATGGGCCGCGAGGCTGATAGCTTTGCCATTAGTGACTTGCAGAAGCTACCCTTATCATTAACCGAGCAGAAATGGATTTTCTTTGCTTTTCTGGTGGCCTTTGCTGTAAAAATTCCGATGTTCCCGGTGCATACCTGGCTGCCGGATGCTCACGTTGAAGCACCAACTGGCGGTTCAGTGATCCTGGCAGCAATAATGCTGAAAATGGGCGGTTATGGTTTTTTAAGATTCAGTTTGCCTGTGACTCCCGACGCTGTGGCGGAATATGCATACTGGATTATTTTGTTTTCCCTTATTGCAATTGTGTATATCGGCCTAGTTGCCTTGGCGCAAAAAGATATGAAAAAGCTAATCGCCTATTCGTCGATAGCGCATATGGGATTTGTTACGCTCGGTACCTTCATTATTGTATATTTGACAGCCAGCCAGGCACAGTCGATGGCTCTGCAGGGAGCTATGGTACAAATGATTTCGCATGGGTTAGTTTCAGGAGCTCTATTCTTTTCGATTGGCGTGTTGTATGACCGCATGCACAGTCGTGAGATTGCTGATTATGGTGGCGTCGTAAACTCGATGCCTATTTTTGCCTCGCTGTTAATGTTATTTATTCTGGCAAATGCGGGACTACCTGGCACATCAGGTTTTGTGGGAGAATTCTTTGTCATTATTGCTTCGTTCCAGGCGGACTGGCGAATTGCGATGGTGGCAGCCCTGACACTAATTCTTGCGGCGGCCTACAGCCTGTGGGTTTATAAGCGTGTCATTTTTGGCAAGACAGCCAGTGAAGCCGTTGCCCGACTTGAGGATGTAACTAAGCGTGAACGTTTAGTTCTGTTTACTTTGGCGATTCTGATTATTGCCCTGGGCGTCTATCCGCAACCATTGATTGAAATTATGCAGCCAAGCCTTGAAAAAATTATTGAATCAGCAACATTGACTAAAATCGGGGGGCTTGGATGAACATTGATTTGATGCCGATGTTGCCGGAACTGTTTTTATTAACAGCAACCTGTATTGTGTTGCTGATAGATGTCTTTTCAAAAGACTTGGATCGTTTGCAAACTTATCGACTGGCGCAACTTAGCCTGATGATCACTGGTGTTATGGTCATTGCGCAGTTTCCTGACTTGCAGTACCACCTCTATCAACGCCATTTTATTCTCGACCCCATGGCGGGTATTGTTAAAGTCAGCGTAATTGCTTTAAGCATGGTTGGCATGATGTTTGCGCGCCCTTATATTTTGCAACGACCAATCTTGCGTGGCGAATATTTTATACTCCATCTATTTGCCGTTCTTGGCATGATGGTACTGGCGGGGGGTGGCAGCCTGCTGACTCTTTACCTTGGGCTTGAGTTGTTATCGCTCAGTTTATACGCATTAGTTGCTATGCACAGACACTCAACTCTTGCCTCTGAAGCTGCAGTCAAATATTTCGTGATGGGAGCAATTGCCAGCGGCTTCCTGCTGTATGGAATGTCTATGGTCTACGGGGTTACGGGCAAAATACACATCACTGATATTGCGCTCTATTTAGAAACTAATCAGGCCAGCCTGACGTTACGCTTTGGTCTGGTCTTTATGGTGGTTGCGATGGCTTTTAAATTTGGAGCTGTGCCGTTCCAGATGTGGGTACCAGATGTATATCATGGTGCGCCAACATCGGTGACTGCCTTTATTGCCTCAGCGCCCAAAATTGCAGCTTTTGCATTGATTATTCGAATCTTAGGATATGGCTTTGAGCAGGTATTGCTGGACTGGCAAGGAATGCTGATCATCATGGCCACATTGTCGATAGTAATAGGTAATCTGGTGGCGCTGGCTCAGGATAACATCAAACGACTGCTAGCCTATTCGGCGATTGCTCATGTGGGTTATTTCCTGCTTGGAATAATTGCTGGAACAGGTGCCGGTTATTCTGCTTCATTCTTTTACATCATTACCTATGCCATTATGTCGTTAGGAGGCTTTGGTTGTTTGATTTACCTGGCCAAAGGAAAGAGCGAGGTTCATTTAATCAGTGAGCTAAAAGGACTCGGGCAACGTAATCCCTGGGGAGGCCTGTTAATAAGTTCCCTATTTCTGTCGATGGCAGGTATTCCACCGTTTGTTGGGTTCTGGGCGAAACTGGAAGTCATTCGAGCAATATTGGAAGCCGATTTAGTCTGGCTTGCTGTATTGGCAGCGCTTATGTCAGTGGTGGGGCTTTTCTATTACCTTAAGGTGGTTAAAGTGATATTTTTTGATAGCCCGGACAGTGAAATCAAAGTTAAAGCAGAGCGTGAGCTACGTTTAGCCTTGGGTATTACAGCCGTTGCGGTAGTTGCACTTGGTTTATTCCCGGCACAGCTTCTGGAAGTTTGCCGCCAAGCTTTTCAGTACCTCTAGAGTAAAAGCGTTCGAAATCATAAAAGCAACTTGACTAAAACTTGGGTGCTATAAAAAAGATACTGAATATAAATCTTAACCCCCCTTGTCAAAACATTATAAATGCGTATAATGCCGCTCTGTCGATTGGGAGCTAGCTTGAAATTTTCAAGAAAATCCCAACTTATAAATAAGACCAGATGTTTATAAGTATCGAAAAGAATTGATACGGGATGGAGTGGCTAAGTAACTGAAGGGCTCCAAACCGAGAGAGGCGAAGGTCGAACGGCCTGAGGCTTATGAGCATTACCAGAAGCTTATAAGTTAGTTCTCTAGAAAGAATTGATGCGGGGTGGAGCAGCCTGGTAGCTCGTCGGGCTCATAACCCGAAGGTCGTTGGTTCAAATCCAGCCCCCGCTACCAAATTTAAGTGAGAAGCTATTGGTAGGATGCCCGACGATGTCGGTCTCAGCTTTTCACTCGGCGCAGCCGCTGAAGGTCGTTGGTTAAAACCCAATCCCGCTACCACTTTTAAGTTAAGGACATAAGTTCCTTAATTTGCTCAGAGAATATAAATTGACTGAGCTTTATTGATGAATATAATAATAAGGCCCCTTCATAGGGGCCTTATTTTTTCTGAGCTGTTTTTTAGATTGAAGCTCAAGTGGGCAATGGCGCTGCCTTTGACCCATCACATGAATCATTTTGCTGATGGGCCTTTTTAGGCCCATTTTTGTATGTAAAAAAAGCTTGTTAAAGCAAAGAGTTATAGAGTTACTGATGGCTAGAAATGCTGATTTAGAAAATATTATTCGCCCGGCAGTTGAAGCAGCTGGCTTTGAGTTCTGGGGTTTAGAGTACCTTTCTCAAGGCAAGCACTCGATACTGAGGGTGTTTATTGATCACGAAAATGGTATTTCAGTGGATGACTGTGCTGAAGTTAGCCATCAGGTGAGTGGCGTACTCGATGTAGAAGACCCTATTAAGGGACTGTACAACCTGGAGATTTCATCACCAGGAATGGATCGTCCATTGTTTAATGAGCAGCAATTTGCCCGCTATGTGGGTGAAGACACTGAAGTGAAACTGTCAGTGCCATTAAATGGCCGACGCAAGTTTAAAGGGACTATCGAGCAGGTTGAGGCGGGAATTTTGACGCTTCGAGTCGATGGTGAAGTTTATGAGATCAATTGCCAGCAAGTTGATAAAGCGCATTTGATCCCTAAGTTTTAGTCTTAATTGATGAATATCAGGTATTGATTAAAGGTTAACACGTATGAGCAATAAAGAAATCTTGTTAGTGGTTGAAGCTGTATCGAATGAGAAGGATGTACAGCCTGAAGTTATTTTTGGCGCTATTGAAGCTGCCCTGGCCACTGCCACAAAGAAAAAGCATGGCGTTGATATTGACGTACGTGTTGATATTGATCGTCAAACCGGTGATTACGATACATACCGTCGTTGGACAGTGGTAGCCGATGATGCGGTTGAAGATCCTTTGACTGAAACAACATTGTCAGCTGCTCAGGTTGAAGATCCTGAGATACAGTTAGGTGATTACGTTGAAGAGCAGATTGAATCTATTGAATTCGGTCGGATTGCTGCACAAACTGCAAAGCAGGTTATCGTACAGAAAGTTCGTGAAGCTGAGCGCGCAAAAACTGTTGAGGCTTTCCGCGACAAAGTAGGCGAGCTGGTAACTGGCGTTGTGAAGAAAGTAACTCGTGACTATATCTTTATCGATTTGGGTAATAACGCTGAAGCGGTAATCCAGCGAGAAGAAATGATGCCTCGTGAAACAGTTCGAGCTGGTGATCGTGTACGTGGTTTGTTATATGCCATCAGTACTGAAAACCGTGGCCCACAACTATTTGTAAGCCGTACTCGTCCAGAAATGCTGGAAGAGCTTTTCCGAATTGAAGTACCGGAAATTGGCGAAGAAGTTATTGAAATTAAAGGCGCAGCTCGTGACCCAGGTTCACGCGCTAAAGTTGCAGTTAAAACCAATGATAAACGTATTGACCCGGTAGGTGCCTGTGTCGGCATGCGTGGTGCTCGTGTACAGGCCGTTACTGGCGAGTTAAATGGTGAGCGAATCGATATCGTGCTTTATGATGACAATCCAGCGCAATATGTGATTAACGCTATGGCACCTGCTGAAGTAGTTTCAATCGTTGTTGATGAAGATTCACGCAGCATGGATATTGCGGTCAGTGAAGATCAGTTAGCGCAGGCGATTGGTCGAAATGGTCAAAACATTCGTTTAGCCAGTGAGTTAACTGGTTGGGAATTGAATGTGATGACTGAAGAAGATTTCGCCACTAAGAATCAGTCAGAAACTGAGTCAATCGTGTCAATGTTTGTGGCGGACTTGGGTGTGGATGAAGATTTGGCAGACATACTGGTTCAAGAAGGTTTCACCACTCTTGAAGAAGTAGCCTATGTACCACAATCTGAAATGCTTGAAATTGAAGGTTTCGATGAAGACCTAGTGGAAGCCTTGAAATCACGTGCTAAAGACGTGCTATTAACAAAAGCGATTGCAAGTGAAGAACAGCTGGAAGAATCAGAGCCAGCAGAAGACTTATTAAATATGGAAGGTATGGATCGTCACCTGGCGTTTGTTCTAGCGAGCAAAGGCATTGTAACGATGGAAGATTTAGCAGAGCAATCAGTGGATGAGCTTGTAGAAATCGATGAACTTGATGAAGAGCGTGCCGCGAAGTTGATTATGACCGCGCGTGCTCCTTGGTTCGAGGAGCAGGAATAATATAGCGGGGGATAGCGAATGTCGAAAATTACAGTAAAAGATCTGGCTGAAACCGTCAAAACTCCAGTTGAAAAACTAATGGAGCAATTGTCGGCAGCTGGAATAAAAGTTAAAGGTCCCGAAGATGCCATTACGGATGAGCAGAAAAAGTCTTTATTGGCTTATTTGCAAAAAAGCCATGGTGGTTCTGAAAGTACTGGTCCGAAGAAAATTACTCTTAACCGTACGCAAAAGAGTACTTTAAGTGTGACGAGTGCTGAAGGTAAGAAAAAATCAGTACAGGTTGCGGTAAAGAAAAAACGCACTTACGTAAAACGTTCTAGCGAAGAGTTAGCTAAGTTAGCGGCGGAAGAAGAAGCTGAGCGTAAAGCGCAAGAAGAAGCTAAGCGTCAGGCTGAAGAGGAAGCCAAGCGTAAAGCCGAAGAAGAAGCTAAGCGTCAGGCTGAAGAAGAAGCCAAGCGTAAAGCCGAAGAAGAGGCTAAAAAGAAAGCTCAAGAATCTAAGCAGGACGAAGAGGACAACGAGCCAGAAGAAAAGCCAGCGAAAAAAGCTGAGCCGGCACGTGAAGAGAAAAAGGACGATAAGAAAGGCAAGCCTTCTAAGGCTAAGCCAAAATCAAAGTCACGCTTTGACGATGATGACGATGAAGATGTTGTTGTTAAAAAGCCTAGCAAGCCTAAAGGTCCAGTTAAGCCAATGTCTATAGCTGACTTTGAAGAGAAGAGCGGGCATCGCAAAAAGAAACGTAAGAAAGGTAAAAAGAAAACTTCAGATGTGGACCTGGTTGCAGGTGCAATTGAAGACAGTAAGCGCGGTGTAGTGATTGAACAGAAAGTATATCAGGCACCAGAAGCTATGAAAAAACACGGTTTCAAGAAACCAACAGATACTATTATTCATGAAGTAGAGATCCCGGAAGCCATTACGGTCGGTGAGCTTGCTAAAGCCATGACGGTTAAAGCACCGGAACTCATGAAAGCAATGATGAAAGTGGGCGTTATGGCCACTATCAACCAATCGCTTGATCAGGAAACTGCCAGCTTGATCGTTGAAGAGATGGGCCACAAGCCGGTACTCGTCAATGAGAATGAGATGGAAGAAAAAGCCTTATCAGAAGCGCATGATGAAACAGGTGAAACAAAACCTCGCGCTCCTGTGGTAACCATCATGGGTCACGTTGACCACGGTAAAACATCGCTACTGGATTACATTCGTGCCAGTCACGTAGCATCAGGCGAAGCGGGTGGTATTACCCAGCACATCGGTGCTTATCATGTTGAAACTGATAAGGGCATGATCACTTTCCTGGATACCCCAGGTCACGCAGCGTTTACAGCAATGCGTGCACGTGGAGCGGAAGTTACTGACATTGTAGTTCTAATTGTTGCGGCCGATGATGGCGTAATGCCACAGACTGTAGAAGCAGTTCAGCACGCTAAAGCAGCTGGCGTACCGATGATTGTTGCGGTGAACAAGATTGATAAGGAAGAAGCTGATCCTGATCGCGTTAAGAACGAACTATCACAACATGATGTTATCCCAGAAGACTGGGGTGGTGATGTGCAGTTTGTTCACGTTTCTGCGAAAAGTGGTCAGGGCGTTGATGAGCTTCTTGATTCAATTCTGCTGCAGTCAGAAGTATTGGAATTGAAAGCGACAGATGAAGGTGCAGCAAAAGGTTTCGTTATTGAAGCGCGTCTTGACAAAGGGCGTGGTGCGGTTGCATCTGTCCTGGTTCAGAAAGGTCAATTACGCAAAGGCGATATCTTACTGGCCGGCACCCATTATGGTCGTGTTCGCGCCTTGCTGGATGAAAACGGTGAGTCGATTGAATCAGCCGGTCCATCAATTCCGGTAGAAGTCTTAGGTTTATCAGGAGTTCCGGTGGCTGGTGATGAAGCGACTGTAGTTGCGGACGAGCGTACGGCACGTGAAATTGCAGATCGTCGTGAGCAAAAACAGCGTGAAGAATTCCAGGCGCGTCAGCAGAAAGCCAAGCTTGAAAATATGTTTGCCAACATGGGTAACGATGAGGAAACACAACAGCTCAACGTTATTATCAAGGCAGACGTACAGGGTTCGGTTGAAGCTTTGAATAAGTCATTAGTTGACTTGGCGACTGAAGAAGTTGAAGTCAAAGTGATTTCCAGTGGTGTTGGCGGCATTAAAGAAACCGACGTTTCTCTAGCTGCAGCTTCAAATGCGATCATTATCGGCTTTAACGTTCGTGCAGATTCGGCATCTCGTAAGTTGGCGGAAAAAGAAGCTGTTGAAATCCGTTATTACAGTGTTATTTATGAAGCAATTGAAGAAGTTAAGGCGGCACTTGGTGGTATGTTATCACCAGAATCGCGTCAGGAAATTATTGGCTTGGCAGAAGTTCGTGATGTCTTTAAGTCGCCTAAGTTAGGCGCAATTGCTGGCTGTATGGTAGTTGAAGGCGTTGTTAAGCGTCATAATCCAATCCGTGTATTACGTGATGATGTTGTTATCTATGAAGGTGAGCTGGAATCGCTGCGCCGTTTCAAAGATGACGTGAACGAAGTTCGTAATGGCATGGAATGTGGTATCGGTGTTAAGAACTACAATGATGTGAAGCCTGGAGACAAGATCGAGGTGTTCCAGATTGTTGAAGTTCAACGTACTCTATAATTTGTAATTGGGTAGATAAAAATGTCACAAGCACGCGCACAAAGAGTTGCAGATCAAATCCAACGTGAGTTGGCGGTATTGCTACAACGAGAAGTGAAAGACCCTCGATTGGGAATTGTCACTGTCTCTGCTGTAGAGGTCACCAGTGATCTTCAGAATGCGAAAGTGTTTGTGACTTTTTTAGGTAAAGACGATGAGCAGGAAATTAAGCAAGCGCTGGAAGTTCTTTCTGGCGCAGCTGGTTTTCTGCGCTCTCAATTAGCAAAATCCATTCGTATGCGTAGTGTTCCAAGCCTGCGCTTTTTATTTGATAAGTCGATTGTTGAAGGCCAAAGAATGTCATCCTTGATTGAAAAGGCCATTTCAGAAGACGAGTCGAAAAAATCATAGTTTAGATTTCCGGAGAAAGACCATGGGCAGACGTCGTAAACGCGGTCGCGATATTACGGGCATCCTGCTATTGGATAAACCCACCGACATTACTTCCAATAAAGCGCTGCAACAAGCCAAGTTTTTGTATTTTGCCGCAAAAGCAGGCCACACAGGTGCATTGGATCCGATTGCAACCGGTGTGTTACCCATTTGCTTTGGCGAGGCTACCAAGTTTTCGCAATATCTGCTCAATGCCGATAAGAAATATCGTGTAACAGCAAAGCTGGGTGAAAAGACCACCACAGCTGATCGCGAAGGTGAAGTGATCGAAAGTAAGCCAGTTGATGTAACGGAAGAACAACTTGTCAAATTACTGCAACAATTTAAAGGTACTATCAGCCAGGTTCCATCGATGTACTCAGCCTTAAAGAAAGATGGCGTGCCTCTTTATAAGTTGGCGCGCAAAGGTATTGAGGTTGAAAGGGACGCACGCGAAGTGGACATTTACTCACTTGAGCTGGTGGCTTTTAGCGGCGACGAATTTGTTCTGGATGTACATTGTTCAAAGGGAACTTATGTACGAAATCTGGTCGAAGATATTGGTGATGAGCTGGGTTGTGGTGCACATGTGTTAGAATTACGCCGCACTGCAGTTGGGGGTTTTACTCTTGAGCAGACCGTTTCAATGGCACACCTTGAAGAATTAAAACAAGCAGATGCCAAATTGGAAATGGATGAACTGCTAGTTCCCGTTGAGCAGGCCCTGAGCCATATGCCCCTCGTCCAGTTAACGGATGATGAAGCCTACTATATCAGGCTTGGGCAGGCTGTTCAGATTGCCGGAGTGCCAGTAGACGGTAGTGTTGGTCTACTCCATGATAATCAATTTATTGGTGTGGGTGTTATCAATGATGATGGCAAAGTTGCACCAAGCCGCCTGATCAGAACCGATGAGGCGAGTGTATAAAAATGAAAGATAAGGATTAAGGGTAATGACTGAAATTGAAAAGCCACTGGTAATTTTCTCTCACGGTAAAGTTAGTGGTCCGAAAGGAAGTCGTATCCAGGCATTGTCGAAAATTGCTGAACGTATGGGGTTTGAGGTCGAATCATTGGATTATCGGCGCTTACCTACAAACGAACGAGTAGTTAAGCTGAATAATCATTTGGCTAACCTTCAACGCCCTTATGTTTTGGTAGGAACCAGTATGGGTGGCTATGTTTCTGCTGTAGCCGGTATTGAAAATCATCCGTTGGGCATGTTTTTGATATCGCCTGCTATTTACCTGGACGGCTATGCGGAAGCAGAGCTTGAAAAGGTAAAATGCCCGGTAACCATTGTTCATGGTTGGAAAGATGACATTGTACCCGTAGCAAATGTCATTAAATTTGCCCACGCAGCCGGCGCAAATCTGCATATTTTCGATGGCGGACACCGCTTGCGCGAAAAGCTCCCAGAAACAGAGTCCTGCTTTGAGCAGTTTCTTAGGCAATGCTTCATCGAATCCACAATTGATTTGCCGCTAAAAGATGCGGTAAATCAGTAAAAATCTCAATAAAAACGGGCTATTTGGCGCTTTATCGCTTGCTGAATGGTGAGTGACTAAGGTAAAATCCCGCATTCATTTGACTGGCTGAATTAGTGATTGGCCGGTCTTGTTTAAAAACTTGGGCAAGTCCCTGAAATTTGGAGTAAAAAATATGTCACTAAGTCCTGAAGCGAAAGCTGAGATTGTAAAAGAACACGCACGCGGTGAAGGCGATACTGGTTCTCCTGAAGTACAAGTAGCGTTATTGACTGCGCAAATTAACCATTTGCAAGATCACTTTAAAGTGCATAAGCATGACCACCACTCGCGTCGTGGCTTGTTGCGTATGGTTAGCCAGCGTCGTAAGTTGCTTGATTATTTGAAACGCAAAGATCAAGACCGCTACTCTGACCTCATTAAGAAATTAGGTCTGCGTCGCTAAAAAGAATAAAGGGGCCTTTAGGCCCCTTTTTGCTTTCAGACGATGTGGGTTCTGAAAGTGTTGAAACTTAAATAGGAAAATACTGTGGAATATACAAAAAAATCTTTTGAATACGGTGGCCGTACGGTCACGATGGAAACGGGTCGTGTTGCTCGTCAAGCGACTGGTGCAGTAGTTATTGACTGCGAAGGAACAACTGCGTTTGTAGCTGTAACTGGTAAGAAAGAAGCCAAAGAAGGTCAGGATTTCTTCCCTTTAACAGTAAACTACACAGAGAAAACATATGCTGCGGGTAAAATCCCAGGCGGTTTCTTAAAGCGCGAAGCGCGCCCATCAGACGAAGAAACGTTAATCGCACGTCTTATTGACCGTCCTTTACGTCCTCTATTCCCAGAGGGTTTTGTGAACGAAGTTCAAATCGTCATTACGATTGTTTCGATTAATCAGGATGTACCTACCGAAGTGGTTGCCATGTTAGGTGCTTCAGCGGCATTAGAAATTTCAGGCATTCCGTTTAATGGTCCTGTTGGTGCTGCGCAAGTGGGTTACATTGATGGCGAATACGTATTAAACCCGTCAGTAACTCAACTAAAAAATTCAAAATTAGACTTGATGGTTGCCGGTACAGAAAGTGCTGTGTTGATGGTTGAGTCAGAAGCTGATGAATTACCTGAAAGTGTAATGCTTGGTGCTGTAATGTATGGTCACCAGGAATCTCAAGTTGCCATTAAGGCGATTAAAGAATTTGCTGCAGAAGCTGCAAAGCCTAAGTGGGAATGGTCAGCTCCAGAGAAAAATGTTTCTCTACACGATGCTGTAAAAAATCATTCTTTTGCTGCAATCGAAGAAGCATATCAGATTGCTGATAAAGCTGAGCGTTATGCCAAGATCGGTGAATTAACCGATGCGTGTGTAGAAGCGTTAGCGGGCGACGAAGAAGGTCAGCCTTCAGCCGACGAAGTTAAAGATGTGTTCCACTCAATTGAGAAAGAAGTGGTTCGTACACGTATTATTTCTGGTAAACCTCGTATCGATGGTCGTGACCCAGATATGGTTCGTGCATTGGATATCCGTACTGGCGTTTTCCCTCGCACACACGGTTCAGCAATCTTTACGCGCGGCGAAACTCAGGCCATGGTTTTTGCAACTTTGGGTACTGAGCGTGATGCACAGATTAAAGACAGTATCATGGGTGAGTCTAAAGACCACTTCATGTTGCACTATAACTTCCCTCCATACTGTGTGGGTGAGACTGGCTTTATGGGCTCGCCAAAGCGTCGCGAAATCGGTCATGGCCGTCTAGCGAAACGCGGTGTTGCAGCAATGGTTCCAAGCATCGCTGAATTCCCATACACCATACGCGTCGTTTCAGAAATTACTGAATCTAACGGCTCAAGCTCAATGGCTTCTGTTTGTGGTACTTCATTGGCATTGATGGATGCCGGTGTACCGATGAAAGCTCCTGTAGCTGGTATCGCAATGGGTCTGGTTAAAGAAGCTGACAACTTTGTTGTATTGTCAGACATCCTGGGTGATGAAGATCACTTGGGTGACATGGACTTTAAGGTAGCTGGTACTCAAGACGGTATCACTGCGCTTCAGATGGATATCAAGATTGAAGGTATTACTCAGGAAATTATGGAACAGGCGCTGCATCAAGCAAAAGGCGGCCGTCTTCATATCTTGAGCGTGATGAACCAGGCAATCGACAAGCCACGTGATGATATTTCTCAATATGCACCACGTATTACTGCCATCAAGATTCCAGTAGACAAAATTTCAGAAGTGATTGGTAAAGGTGGTTCAACCATCCGTGCCCTTACTGAAGAAACTGGCGCTACTATCGAAATCGAAGATGACGGTACGGTAAAAGTCGCTTCATCTGATGCTGATGGTGCTGCAGAAGCAGTACGTCGTATCAAGTTGATGACTATGCCAATTGAAGCGGGCATGGAGTTTGAAGGTAAAGTGGTTCGTCTAGCGGACTTCGGTGCTTTCGTAGAAATCACTCCTGGACGCGATGGTCTGGTTCATATTTCACAAATCGCTCATGAGCGTGTGAATAAAGTCACTGACTACTTGAAAGAAGGTGATGTCGTTAAAGTTAAAGTACTGGAAGTGGATCGTCAGAATCGTATCCGTCTAAGTATGAAAGCTTTAATTGATCCACCTGCGCAAGAAGAAGCTCCTGCAAACGCAGAGTAACTTTTGCCAAATCAGTTAAGCTGATAAAAAAAGGGAGCCTTGGCTCCCTTTTTTGTTGCTTGAAATATAAGTTTATTGAGGCGTTGCTTCGATTCGTAAAGTAACTCCAGACGAAGCATTGTAACCACGAATACCGATATACCATGTGCCTGATTGAGGTGCACTGAAGGTACAGACTTCCTCATTGCCCCATTTATAAGGGCGGCAGTCATAGCTTGAGGATGTCGGTGCAGAGCCACGGCGAACATAAAGGTCTGCATCACCAGAACCTCCGGTAATGGTCACTGTCAGGTTACTGTAGCCTTCGCCCAGAACCTGGGTGTAGTTAGCCCAGCTGTTTTGCGCGACAGAAATATTGCTGATTGTGCGGTCAATAGGCTGTGGAACAGGATCGCTACTATCATCATAGCTACCCACTAAAGTGACGTTTGAGAAGCTTGAGTAGGCTTTGAGGCGTACATAATAGGTACCACCACCATTACCAGTACAGCTTTCGTTGTTACCATTACGGTATGGGCGACAATCATAGCTGGAGTCCGTTGGCATACTGCCTTTCTTAACGTATAGATCAGCATCACCAGAACCACCACTGATGGCAAATTGGATATTGGAAGCGCCATCAGGTACTGCCATCACAAATCCAAGGTCACTGCCTGTTGAAGCTGCAAGGCCTGTCATAGGTACGCCATTTTCCAGGTCATTATCGCCAGGATCGGTTGGGTCGTCATCCTGTCCACACTCTCGGCCCGGGCTAACATTACTGTTAACGCCAACCGCAACTAAAGTCGCCTGAACATCGTTGACTTCATAGCCCAAGTCACAGGCCGCGTCGAGAACACCATCACCAGCATCATTCCAGTTGGTATTCGATGTCCAGTAATTACGGTTAGCCTGGGTGTAAACTTCGAATGCCTTTTTGGTATCCCAGCCGGATGTGGTTGCCAATAAATAGAATGCTTTATTGTAAACACCGGAGCTGTGGTGAACATCCATGCCTGATGAAAAGTCTGATTGATGATCAATGGATTTATTATCTTGCGGCGGATTGTTCATGTAACGCAGGGCACCGTTGCCTTTGAAGATCTGTTCGCCAACCAAGAAATCGTTCGAACCATTCATGTAATATTCGGCAGCTTCACCTGACATATCCGAGTAAGACTCATTCAGGCCACCAGATTTACCGCTGTAAACCAGATTGGAATTTTGTTGAGTAAAACCGTGACTGACTTCGTGGGCCATAACGTCGAGGGATACCAAAGGGTAAAATGTCGAGGCTCCATCACCAAAGGTCATTTGCTGACCATCCCAGAAAGCATTTTCGTAGTTGTTGCCATAGTGAACACGCACACGAAGCTTCTGAGTCAATGGCGCTGCGTTAAACCAGTCGCTGAACATATTGAAGACAACATTACCGAAATAATGACCATCATTTAATGGCGAGTAGGCACCGTTTATTTCTTTAACCGTATTTTCCGGGCAAGTAAAACTGTGAATGCTGTCACCAGACGTCGAATTATTCATATTGATGGTATCGACATTACTGCTGGTCATGCTACAGGTGCTGCCTGATTGAGCCACATCCAGATAACCAAAATCAGTGCCATAGACATAGCGGCCAGTTTTCTGGTTGCCGCCAGGGCCGGTACCATTGGCAGTTTGCAGGTTGTCATAGGAATGAATGACTTCCCCAGTCTTGGCGTCAATAAACATTTGCGGGCGCGAGGGCTGATCAGCGTGAGCAACAAAACTTACTGAGTAAACCAGGCGGGCAATGCCATCAGGATCCTGCCAGATTGCCAGTTCAGAGGTTTCATTCTCATAAACAGGAGCTTGACTAGAAACCAGCGACATCTGTTGATGACCTTTGGCAATGGACAAGGCGCGCTTACCTGAAATTTTGGGTGTTACGTCATTAATATCCAGTGCGATATTCTGTAAAACTGCACCATGAGCAAAATTTGAAACACCGCCAGCATTGCTAGTGATAATGATATCGTCGCCAATGACAGGAATGCCCTTAAAGAATTGCTGATAGCGAGTGGTTACAGTGCCATTGTCATTGGTATAGGTTTTGCGTGGCTTTAGCGATTCTTCGCTGGAAAGACCAACTAACTGTGAGACGTTGGCAGCTAAGCTGACCGGAACGCTCTGTTGCTGAGCAATAGCGCTTTGTAGGTTGGAATTATCACGCAACGACTTTCGCTCCGCGGCCTGACCAACGGAAGCCATTACGCAAAGTGATAAAGCACTCAGCGTGAACTTATGGATCTTGTTCATTGAATCTCCTTAGATATAACTATTTAGAATAAGAAAAAATTATGAATACTGCTGCTTATCATTGTTGTAATAAGACAATCTATTCCCCTTAGTGTGTGAATATTTTTTCAGCAGCGAGGAGCAAGCTAGCAAGTGACTACTAACTGAGCAATTGCAAATATGACGTACAATGTAGACTTATGTATTCTTGTGATGAGTTGTTAATAATTGATGTGATGAGGGGTTGCATCTGTATGCGATCTAATCGACTAACCTTCCCAAATATGCATTAGTTTTATTTGCTTTAAGTCAATATGAAAAAAAAGCGCCTTTCGGCGCTAATCACAGCTTCGGAGGAGAGAGTAGGAGTCGTTTCTAGCTGTGGGGGTGGGCTTCCTGGCCCATTGTTAAAGCTCCATATGTGGTTGGGGGTTAGGCTTATGACTATTAAGGTGTTAGATTAGTGCATCGCTGCTACCTGGGGCGCTACAACTTCTTCTGCATACAGGGTCGGTAACGTGCTGTGGAAACTGACAAGCTGAGTTTCAACCAGATTGTAGGTCACAGTGACGGTTACCGATTGTCCAGGAACAATAACCAGGTTGTCAGCACTTGCTGGTTCGCATCCCAGGTCAGAATCAACCGTTACTTCGTAATTCACCAAGGCCGCGGGGTTCGGTAACGCTGGCTGGTATTCTGCAATAATCATCTGCTCGGTTTGATTGCTGAAAGTTTCAGTTAATGTAATTTGAGTTAACTCACCATCCGTTGTTACCTGCTGTTCAGAAGAGTCCGCTACTAAGTAAAAAGATTCGTCATTAATGGTGTAATTAACAACACCCGTTGGTGACTCTTCTAAATCACTGGCTTCAACAGCAGCCGCTGCAGAAAAAACTGAAACGATCAGTGTTGCGACCAAAATACGTTTAAGGGAAATAGTTTTCATGTTGCTTCTCCATCAAATTAAAATTTATTTAAGTTCTGTCTTTCGATGGTGTTATTAAAGCGCAACAGTGTGGAGAGAAAAGAAGTTGAAAAAGGCCGGTTATGGATAAATCTGGCAGAAAAAAGGCAGGGGTGAAAGTATATTGTTAAAGTCTTGGACTGGAGTACGCTCACACTAAAATTGGACTGCACCTACCATTAACTTGTCATTCTGAACTTGATTCAGAATCTGCTTTTAAAAAGCTAAGTTGGGATTATTGTTTAATTAGAGCAGATCCTGACTTTCGTCAGGATGACAAAAATGTATGACTAGCATTTTTTTGTGCAGAACAACTATACAATAGATTATTGCTTAGGGGCTCGCCGAGTGGCGAAATAGTAAGTCAAGGAATGGAATTAATGAGAGTATGGATTTACCCGAGGGCATTCCTTGCAGTCACCCGCTTTCGCGGGCGACCGCAGGAAGTGCCCGTGGTGAATGACATAATTACAATGATACTTGCTAGCAAGTGATATGACAGAACCTACTCACTCTTCGGTTTTAAATACAAATCAAAAGTCACCGGGACAACGCGGTCGATGCTGCGCAAGCCTGCCAGAGATTTTAATTTATCGACACCACCGTCTAGCTTAAGACTACTGGTAGCAATTACGACAGGTTTAACTGAGGTGACTCGTAACTGCTCATCTGCCAAGGTCTGAATCGTTACCGGTGCTTGAATATCGACGGTATCATTGCCTAGCTGTATGGTGGCTTGTAGCGTATGGTGCGAACTTTGACCTAAAGCCTGTCCCTTAATCTTATCCAGATTGAACTGACCATTAACAATAAAGGCTATATTCGTTTTACTGTTAAACAAGTGCTCCTTCATGCGCTGGTCGCGAATCTCGATGCCGGTGTTAACACTGTCTAGCAGAATTTCTAACGCAAATTGGCCATTACCGCTAAGGTGTCCTTTTAGGGTTTCAAAAGTACTGACTTCACCGATGGTGTTATTTTTGACAGACACAAAGTGAAGGTGTGAGGTTTCATTATCTACAACCCATTCCTGACCTTCAGATGCTGTGGATGGAGAGCTCTGTAAGGCAAAAATAGCTCCCAAAGTAATCACTGCTTTAGTTAATAAAGCCTTAGACATAAGGTTTCTCCTATTCTGTAGAGTATCGAGTTTTAATACCAAAGTTTCACAATGGTAGGGTAACCGACAAACTCTAGCAAACAGGATGTGAAAAAAATCTGGAGTTTTCACTAAAAAAGGATTAATTTTGCGAACTTTAGTGCCTAACTTTTAGACAGTTAGCCAACTTCTTACATAGGTAGACTAGACAGACGATGAATATAGTAGTTCTCGGGGTAATCTTTTTTGTTCTTGTACAGTTTGCAGTGGGCTTGTGGGCTTCGCGTAAGCCCAAGAATGAAACGGATTTTCTGTTGGCGGGGCGACGTTTAAACCCCGGTCTGGCCGTGTTTACTATTTTTGCTACCTGGTTTGGCGCGGAAACCTGTATCGGGGCTGCATCATCTATCTATGAGAACGGCTTGTCAGGCGGTACTGCCGATCCTTTTGGTTTCTCGCTGTGCCTTTTCCTGATGGGTATTGTGTTTGCCATGCCTCTGTGGAAACGAAAATTTATTACCTTCGCTGATTTGTTCCGCCAACGCTACTCGGTACGCATTGAGAAGTTAGTTGTCATCATTCTGGTGCCTGCTTCAATGCTGTGGGCGGCTGCTCAGATTCGAGCCTTTGGACAGATCCTGTCGTCGCTGTCAGGTTTGCAGGTCGAATATGCGATTACCATCGCAGCTTCTGTCGTGATCATTTATACCATGCTTGGTGGTTTGCTGGCGGTTGCCGTGACAGACGTGATTCAGGCGGGCTTCTTGATTTTGGGCCTCGTGTTACTCGGTGTATTTGTCTTTGCCAGTGGCGACCCCAATGCCAGTTTAACCAGCGTTGATCCGGCGCGTTTCAGCTTTGTCTCTGAAGACTCGACCTTGCTGCAAAAATTTGAAGCCTGGGCCATTCCGATATTTGGTTCGGTGTTGACGCAGGAGTTGATCACTCGAGTGCTTGCTTGCCGAAGCGCGGAAGAAGCGCGAAGCTCAACTCTAAAAGGCGCCAGTCTTTATTTAGTGGTTGGCCTCATTCCTGTTTATCTAGGTCTGGTGGGTTTGAATTTGATGCCTAACTTGGCAGACTCAGAGCAGCTTCTACCAGAGCTTGCCAAATCTTACTTGCCAACAATCTTCTACATTTTGTTTGCCGGCGCTTTAGTTTCGGCAATTCTTTCCACGGTCGATAGTGCGTTACTGGCGTCCAGCTCATTGCTATCGCATAACATCGTTGTGCCATTAACTAAGCGCAATCACGAAGTCAGCGAAAGACAAAAAGTATTGTTTGCACGCATTGGTATCGTCGTGTTGGGAGCACTTGCTTACTACATTGCTTTACATGCCAAAGGCGTTTATGACCTAGTGGTGACTGCTTCAGCATTTGGTAGTGCCGGAGTGTTTGTGGTGGGTACGTTTGGACTATTCACCCGCTTCGGCGGTGAGATCACTGCTGGCTTGACCTTGGTCAGCGCAGCAACTATCTGGATTTTGGGAGAATTCGTCTTTGGCTGGGCGACTCCGTTCTTTATCTCGCTATTAACCGGCTTCGGTGTCTACATCATCGCAGCCTTAATAGAGAGGCACTTTTCAGGACCGGCAAAGGGTTTTCAAACTGCCTAAAAAATAGCCAGTCGACACTGGCTAATGCCCTTTTGCTAATGGTATAATTCGCGCCCATTTTATAGAGGGTGCTAGACGTTTAGGTCTGGCATCCTGTTCTATCTTATTGATTTTAAGGCCTTTGAGCCAAACAGCGGTGATTGAGAGCATGAGCAAGAAGTTATTTATCAAAACCTGGGGTTGTCAGATGAACGAGTACGATTCGTCGCGTATGTCGGATCTGCTGAATAAAACTCATGGTTTGGAAGCGGCAGCTTCTGCTGAAGAAGCAGATGTGGTGCTACTCAATACCTGCTCGATCCGTGAAAAAGCTCAGGAGAAAGTCTTTTCTCAGCTGGGTCAGTGGAAAAATCTAAAAGATACGAATCCTGATCTAATCATCGGGGTCGGCGGTTGTGTTGCATCGCAGGAAGGTGAAGCGATTCGTCAGCGTGCGCCATATGTGGACGTGATTTTTGGACCACAAACATTGCACCGTTTGCCTGAAATGATTAAGGAAGCCAGTGGCCAGAAAAAAGCAGTGGTTGATGTTAGCTTCCCGGAAATTGAAAAATTCGATCGCCTCCCTGAGCCACGTGCAGAAGGGCCAACCGCGTTTGTGTCTGTAATGGAAGGCTGTTCAAAATATTGCTCGTTTTGTGTTGTGCCATATACCCGTGGCGAAGAAGTCAGCCGTCCTTTTGATGATGTACTGGCGGAGTGTGCTCAGCTTGCAGAGCAGGGTGTGCGTGAGATTAATCTTCTGGGGCAAAACGTCAACGCCTATCGCGGTGTGACCCACGAAGGTCATACTGCCGATTTAGCAGAGTTGATCACCTATGTTGCAGCAATCGATGGTATTGATCGCATCCGTTATACCACCTCGCATCCAGTGGAATTCTCTGACCGTTTGATTCAGGTTTATGCTGAAGTACCAGAGCTGGTGAGTCATTTACACCTGCCGGTGCAAAGTGGTTCAGATCGCATATTGGCCATGATGAAACGTGGCCACACAGCGCTTGAGTACAAATCAAAGATTCGTAAGCTGCGCCAGGTTCGTCCTGATATTTCCATGTCGTCGGACTTTATTATTGGCTTCCCGGGCGAATCCGATCAGGATTTCGAAGATACCATGAATCTGATTGCAGATATTGGCTACGATCATTCCTTCAGCTTTATCTACAGCGCACGCCCTGGAACACCAGCCGCGGATATCGTTGATGATACGCCGATGGAAGTGAAGAAACAGCGTCTGTCTATTTTGCAGCAGCGCATCAATCAGCAGGCGTTTTCAATCAGCCGTAATATGATCGGCACTAAGCAGAAAGTTCTGGTTGAAGGTCCATCCAAGAAAGATCCGATGGAGCTTCGTGGTCGCACCGAGAATAATCGTATCGTCAACTTTGTTGGCCCACACAGTCTAATCGGAAAATTTGCAGAAGTGACCATCACTGACGCATTCCCAAATTCATTGCGTGGTGATTTTGTAGCAGATGGGCTGATTCACTAATTGGCCCATTAGTAACCGCATCAACACACACACCTCAATATCAAAGGATAGTACTTGTCACAACTAACCAATCAAACTTTTGAATTACTGCCAGCTGACAACAATCGCTTGTCAGCCTTGTGCGGTTATCTGGATGAACACCTCAAACACATTGAAAGACGCCTTGGCGTAGAAGTGAACATTCGCGGCAATCAGGTTAACGTGATTGGCGAAGGGGTTCATGTGGTGGCAGCTCGTCAGGTGATTGAGTCAGTGTACAAAGATACTGAAAAGAAACGCAGTGTCGATAGCGCAGATGTTCATCTGGCGATTCAGGAAGCTTCGGCTGATATTGAATCGTTGGAAAGCAATAAAGTGCAGGGAGAGGATGTTAAGTTGATGACCAAGCGTGGATTAATTAAGCCGCGCAGCCCGAATCAGAAGCAATATATTCAGGCCATCAAACATCATGACATCAGTTTTGGTATCGGCCCAGCTGGTACCGGTAAAACCTATCTGGCAGTTGCCAGCGCCGTTGATGCCTGGGAAAAGCAGCAGGTTCGCCGTATTTTGTTAACTCGCCCGGCGGTAGAAGCCGGCGAACGTCTAGGATTCCTGCCCGGTGATCTGGCGCAGAAAGTCGACCCCTATTTACGTCCACTTTATGACGCACTTTATGAAATGTTTGGTTTTGAAAAAGTGGCCAAACTAATGGAGCGAAGTGTGATTGAAGTGGCACCACTGGCTTACATGCGTGGCCGAACTTTGAACGATGCTTTTATCATCCTCGACGAAAGTCAGAACACCACGCCCGAACAGATGAAAATGTTCCTGACTCGTATTGGCTTCAACTCAAAAGCAGTTATTACTGGTGATATTACTCAGGTGGATTTGCCGCGCGGACAGCGCTCAGGATTGCGTCATGTGATCGATATTCTGCAAAAAGTAGATGGAATCAGTTTTACCTTCTTCCAATCGAAAGACGTGGTGCGTCATCCGGTGGTGCAACGGATAGTACAGGCATACGAAAGTTTTGATGTCAGCGAAGAAGCTAAACGCGCCAAAGCAGAACAAAAGCAGGCTGATAAGCAACATTCACAAGACGGTAACGATTAAGAATTAAAATGGACACGCCTTTATTTAACCTGGATCTACAGGTTGCCTGCGAAGCACCGAATCTTCCGGCCGAAAGTGATTTTCAACATTGGTTAACAGCAGCTTTTACCGTCGAATCGGAAACCAACGGTCGTGCCAAAGCGTTGGCTCAGCCTTTTGACATAACGGTTCGTATCGTCGAACTAGCGGAAAGCCAGGCGCTTAACAACGATTATCGTGGTAAGAATAAACCCACTAACGTGTTGTCGTTCCCCTTCGAAATGCCGGAAGGTATCGAAGGGCTGGAACTGTCTATTTTAGGCGATCTGGTGATCTGCGCGGACGTAGTAGCAAAAGAGGCCACCGAGCAGAAAAAAACACTCGGTTCACATTGGGCACATATGGTGGTTCATGGGGGCTTGCATTTGCTAGGTTACGATCATATAAAAGAGTTTGAGGCGCAGGAAATGGAGGCTTTGGAAGTCGACATTCTGGCGCAATTGGGGGTTGAAGACCCCTATCAGGTGCGTGATTAGCAATTCCGCTAAAACGTATTTTTTTGGGCAATATGAGGACAAGATAAAACGCTATGAGCGACGACAAACCTCCGTCGAGAAGCTTACTTCAACGATTAACCGATATTTTCACATCTGAACCACAAGATCGTCAGCAGTTGGTGGATCTGTTAAGAACTGCGAAAGACGATAAGCTGATCAAACCCGATTCTTTATCCATGATGGAAGGGGTGTTGCAGGTTGCAGAGATGCAAGTGCGCGACATCATGATTCCTCGTTCGCAAATGGCCGTCATTCAAGAAGACATGAGCTTGGATGAAATTATTCCTATCGTTAAGGATTCGCGCCATTCTCGCTATCCTGTGGTCGGTGAAAATCGTGATGATATTGAAGGCATCATGCTAGCGAAAGAGCTCTTGAGTTACGCTTTTGCTGATAACGGCGAGCGCGCAGCTTTTGATATTAAGGACATCTTGCGTCCTGCTTATATCATTCCTGAAAGTAAACGCCTAGATGTGCTACTAACCGAGTTCCGCTCCAAGCGAAACCACATGGCCATCGTGGTTGATGAGTATGGCTGTGTGTCTGGACTGGTCACGATTGAAGACGTACTGGAACAGATTGTAGGGGACATCGAGGATGAGTTTGATGTGGATGAAGAGGAAACCAACATTAAACTGCATACTAACGGCGAATACACGGTTAAAGCACAAACTGAAATCAGTGACTTTAACGAGCGTTTAGGAGCCGAGTTCCCAGACCAGGAATTCGATACTATTGGTGGATTACTGGTTAATAAATTTGGTCATATGCCAGAGCGCAATGAAACCATTGAAATGGGAAGCTTTGAATTTACCGTTCTCAATGCCGATCAGCGGCGAGTGCATTTGCTGAGGGTCAAGCCTCTGGTAGAAGCACCGGTTGAAGCATAAAAAAAGCCCCTGACATTCAGGGGCTCTTTATTTGTGGTTATAATGTGGCCCAACAAGCACCATAACAACAAAGAGACAAACAATGATAACCATGGTTAAAAGTCCAACCGGCTGGCTGGGGCTAACGCTGGCACTTATCGCAGGAGCACTTTATCCACTAGGTTTTGCACCGTTGGAATGGTGGCCCATCTCGATATTTTCAGTGTCGGCAATCTGGTGGCTGCTGAACGGACAAAGCCGTAAATATTCGATGGCATTGGGCTTTAGCTATGGGCTTGGGTACTTTGGTGTTGGTGTATCCTGGGTCTATGTATCGATCAATACCTTTGGTAATGCCCCGCTGCCTTTAGCGGTTTTTCTGACCATTTTATTTGTTGCTATTTTGTCACTATTTTTTGTATTGCTGGCCTGGCTCAATGCGCGTTTTATCAATCGTTTCAATCTGTTTTCTCAGATTATCTTTTTTGCTACTGCCTGGTTCGTACTGGATATAGCTCGTGGCTCAGGCTTTGTTAGTTTCCCATGGTTATATCTAGGTTACACTCAGACATCAGGTCCATTGTTGGGAGTTGCCAGTTTCCTGGGTGTACATGGGGTGACGTTATTATTAGTAGTCATTTCCTGCCTGGTCGCCGTTACATTGACGCACTCCAGCAAAAGACATCGAACCAATTCGTTAATGGCTTTGGTTATTCTTATGATGATAGGAACCACCGCCAGCCTATATGAAGTTAAGAAAGAAACCACTCAACAAAAAACACTGACCATTGCATTAATTCAGCCCAACATTGATCAGCATAAAAAATGGGACAGCAACTACTTTACGCCAATCGTAAAAGGGCTATTTGATCAAACCGAGCATTACTGGGGAGCCGATTTAATTGTCTGGCCAGAAGCGGCTATTCCAGCATTTGATACGCAAGTGCCGGGTATTTTATATGAATTGGATGAGCTAGCTAAAAGTAGCGGTAGTCAGTTTATAACCGGAATTCCAATGCTCGAAACCCGCGATGAATATTACGCGGGAATCAAAATGCTCGGCAATGAGCAAGGCGACTATCATAAGCAACAACTGGTTCCCTTTGGCGAATATGTTCCATTAGGTTCGTGGATTCGCGGCATGATAGATTTCTTTGATTTACCTATGTCCAGCTTCACGCCAGGTAGCAGCCAGCAAACAGCATTGAAAACAGAAAAAGCAGATTACATTCCAGCGATTTGTTATGAAATTGCCTTCTCGGGATTGATGCAACAGCTCGCCACCAGCACCGACAAAAATCAGTTCAAAGCCATCGTTACCATCAGTAACGACACCTGGTTTGGTGAGTCCTGGGGACCTATTCAACACTTCCAAATTGCCAAAATGCGCGCCATCGAAACCGGCCTGCCAGTCATTCGCGGCACCAATAACGGTATTACCGCAATCATTGATGATAAAGGCCGCGTCATCAACCAAATCGACCGCTTCCAAAGCAACGAGCTTGCCGGCGCCTTCCTGCTTGAAAACCGAAACACATGGTTTAGAGAGTATGGGTACTGGAGTTTGCTAATAATGGTATTGGGGCTGTTGGGGTTAGGTTTTTGGTTGAGGAAAAAATAATGAATGTGGTTTAGGAAGCGCCCATTTAAGTTTGCGACATGTAAAATTATGAAAAAAGATACGATTAAGTTTTTTATGTTTTGTACAGCATTTATAGCGATGGGGATCAGCTATTTGAGGGATTATTTGCCTTGGGAGTTCAGAGCCACCATTTTTTGGTTGTTATCGTTTATTTTTATCATACTATTTGTAAAGTTAATGAGAGCGAAACGTTGAATTGAGACTTTATATAGTTTTGGTAAGTTATGATGCTCAAGTAATACCATTGTCCACTCTTATAGAATGTTCTCAAATGTTAAAATCAAAAGCCGACCTCAATCGGCTTCTTTTTTCTTTACTCCCCTATACTCCCCATAAAACCTTTATTTTGCTAGGATTTGCGCTTGTTGCGATTGGGTCACTCAGGTATCCTTAGAGGCTTGTGTCGGTGGGCCGTAACGATGGGCCTGTAACGAGTCATTAATTCAAGAATCTGCAAGCAATGCAACTATCAGAACAATCTCTACCAGAACATTATCAACCTTCTGAAATTGAAGGAAAAATCCAGCAAAAGTGGCAACAGAACAAGACTTTCAAAGCGGTGGAAGATGCTTCCCGAGAGAAGTATTACTGCCTGAGCATGTTTCCCTATCCGAGTGGCCGATTGCACATGGGTCACGTGCGCAACTACACCATCGGTGATGTGATTTCGCGTTTCCAGCGCATGCAGGGCAAGAATGTGTTGCAGCCGATTGGTTGGGATGCTTTTGGTTTGCCTGCGGAAAATGCGGCGGTAAAGAACAAGGCATCGCCAGCGCCCTGGACTTATGAAAATATCGAATACATGAAAGGTCAGCTGAAAATGCTGGGCTTTGCTTACGACTGGGATCGCGAGCTGGCGACCTGTAAGCCGGAATATTATCGCTGGGAGCAATGGTTCTTCACCAAGTTGTATGAGAAAGGTCTGGTCTACAAAAAGACTTCTTCGGTCAACTGGTGCCCGAATGACCAGACGGTTCTTGCTAATGAGCAGGTGGTTGATGGTGCCTGTTGGCGTTGTGATACGCCGGTTGAGCAGAAAGAAATTCCACAGTGGTTTATTAAGATCACTGCCTACGCTGAAGAGTTGTTGAATGATTTGGATAAGCTGGATGGTTGGCCTGAGATGGTTAAGACCATGCAGCGTAACTGGATTGGTCGCTCGGAAGGTGTGGAAGTTGAATTCTCAGTAGAGAATGGCAACGGCGATGGCGTTGAGCCTCTGCATGTTTACACCACGCGTCCGGACACGCTTTACGGTGTTACCTACCTGGCAGTGGCGGCCGCTCATCCGTTAGCGACTAAAGCTGCAAAAAATAATCCTGAGCTGGCAGCATTCGTTGATGAGTGCAAACACAGCAAGGTATCCGAAGCAGAAATGGCGACCATGGAAAAGAAGGGTATGCCAACGGGTATCTACGCAGTGCATCCGCTAAGCGGCAAGAAAGTACCAGTGTGGGTGGCTAACTTTGTATTGATGGATTATGGCACGGGTGCCGTGATGGCGGTTCCGGGTCATGACCAGCGCGATTATGAATTCGCGACTAAATACGGCATTGATATTGCCCCTGTCGTCAAACCTGCTGATGGTTCTGAGTTGGACATTAGCGAACAGGCTCATACCGAGAAAGGCATTCTATTCAATTCAGGTGAATTTGATGGCCTGGATTTTGACAAAGCATTTGCTGCGATTACCGCCAAATTAGAAGCAGAAAGTAAAGGCAAGAAGACCGTCAATTACCGTCTGCGCGATTGGGGTGTTTCCCGTCAGCGTTATTGGGGTGCTCCAATCCCGATGATCAATATGCCGGATGGTTCGGTGGTTCCTGCACCGGAAGATCAGTTACCGGTTCGCTTGCCTGAAGATGTGGTAATGGATGGCGTGACCAGCCCATTAAATACTGACGAAGAGTGGAAAAAAGCCATCGTTGATGGCGTGGAAGGTGTTCGCGAGACCGATACCTTTGATACTTTCATGGAATCAAGCTGGTACTATGCGCGTTACACCAGTACCGGTTACGAAGATGGCATGTTGAATCCTGAGCAGGCCAATTACTGGTTGCCAGTGGATCAATATATTGGCGGTATCGAACACGCCACCATGCACCTGATGTATTTCCGTTTCTTCCACAAATTATTGCGTGATGCAGGCCTTGTGAATTCTGATGAACCAGCCAAGCAGCTATTATGTCAGGGCATGGTTTTGGCGGATGCTTTCTATTACACCGATGACAAAGGTGCTCGTCATTGGGTATCGCCGCTTGAAGTAGAAGTGGTCGAGCGTGATGATAAAGGACGAATTATTAAGGCTGTGGACAGCGAAGGTCGTGAGGTGATTCATGCCGGCATGACCAAAATGTCCAAGTCGAAAAATAACGGTATCGACCCGCAGTCGATGGTCGATGAGTATGGCGCCGATACTATGCGCTTGTACACCATGTTTGCTTCACCACCGGATCAGGCACTTGAATGGCAGGATTCTGCAGTTGAAGGTTCGTTGCGCTTCTTGCGCCGTTTATGGAAACTGGTGCAAAGCCATCAGCAAAAAGGCCCGGTTACAAAACTTGATGCGGCAAGTCTAAACAATGATCAGAAAGCATTGCGTCGTAAAACACACGAAACCATTGCCAAAGTCACTGATGACTATGCTCGTCGTTATACTTTTAATACGGCTATTGCCGCGGTGATGGAATTACTCAATCATGTTAGCAAGGCTGAAGAGTCGAGCGAGCAGGACCGTGCAGTAGTGCAGGAAGCATTGGATGCCGCAGTTCTGATGCTTACACCTATTGTTCCGCATATCTGTACCATCTTGTGGCAGGCGCTCGGTTCACTGGTTGGCGAAGAGCGAGTTGATGTGGTTGATGCACAATGGCCAACGGCTGATAAATCTGCCATGGTGCAGGATGAAAAGCTGATCATTGTGCAGGTCAATGGCAAGGTTCGTGCCAAGATCACGGTTGCCGCTGATGCCAGTAAAGAGGAAGTTGAAAAACTGGCGATGGCTGATGAGCATGTGCAGAAATTTATTGCCGATAACACGGTTCGCAAAGTGATTGTGGTGCCGGGTAAACTGGTAAATATAGTTGCCAATTAGTAGGGTAGCTAACTAAAAGATAGTCAGTGAATCAGGAAACCAAAGGAAGATATTGATGAAGCGTTTGAATCTCTGTTTGATACTCATGATAGCCATCATTGGTCTGAGTGCCTGCGGTTTCCAATTGCGTGGCCAGGGTGCAGAACTATCCAACACCAAAGTGTGGCTGATTAGTCAGGATATGAATGCTGACTTTGAGCGTCGTCTTCAGCAGCGTCTTGCCTATCAAGGCGCTGAGTTGGTGGAGCAACCTGAATTATCTGAGTTGCAATTGGCGATCGTGAATTATGGCGTTGAAAGACGTACAGTAGCGCGCGATAGCTTGGGGCGTGCTGCTGAGCTCGAATTAATTTTCACTTTGGAATACCAGATGTTGACGCCAGAAATGGTCTCCGAGCAGGAGCCAGAAACACAGCGTATGACCAGTCGTCGTGAGTTTGCCTATGAGCGTAATCTGGAGTCTGGTCAGGAACGCGAGCAGCAGAGACTGATCGCGGATATGCAGGAAGAAATCATTGGTCGACTATTGCTGCAGATTGCTGGCACCGTTAGCCCTTAGGAGAAGTCGTTAAGCGTGAAAATCTATCCCGAACAGCTGGAAAAAAACCTTAATACACTGTATCCGGTTTATCTGGTTGCTGGGGACGAACCATTGCAGAAAATGGAGGCGGTCGATGCCATTCGTGCTTATTGCAAACAACAGGGTTTGCTCGAACGACAAATTATTGAAGAAGCGGGTAGTAGTAATCCGCTAAACGATCAGGCTGGCACCATGTCATTGTTTGCTGAGAGCCGACTGCTCGAATGGCGCTTTGATAAAAGCATTAAAAAAGCCCATGGCGAATTTATCCAATCCTTCATTAACAGTGAGCCGCAGGATGTGTTGCTGATCACTGCGCCAAAACTTTCCTCTGAAAAACGTCTGGCCTGGTATAAAACTGTTGAGCAGAAAGGTCTGGTGATTGAAGCCTGGCCGGTACCAGCTGAGCGTCTGGGCAACTGGTTATCAACTCGTGCCCGCAAACTTGGAGTCATGTTAGAGCCTGATGCTTTGGCAACCTTGATTGAGCGCTGTGAAGGCAATCTATTGGCCGCGCAGCAGGATTTGCAAATGTTGTCACTGCTATCTGATGGACAACCGATTAGCTCAGACAACATTAAAGAATATGTCGGTGACAGTGCCCGCTACTCCGTCTATGAGTTATCTGATGCTTGTCTTGCAGGCCAGACCGATCGGGCTCTTCGCATGTTAGCAACATTGCAGGCTGAAGGCGTCTATCCACTGGTGCCGATAAATCAGTTGTTACGCGAGTGTCAGTTACTGGCCGACTGGGCTGAGCAGATGGCACAGGGTGAAACATTGGTCAATATCATGCAGAGCCAGCGAGTCTGGCCCAAGCGACAGAAATTATTACAGGCTGCCATGAGTAAGGGCAGCGTTAAAAAATGGTATGCGCTGGTGCAGCGTCTGACTTATCTTGATAAGTCCGCTAAAGGACAGGCTGATGCAGATGTCTGGCAGGAGCTGGCGCATGTGGTTTGTCTGATGACCAATTGTAATCCGCTTCGTGGCAGTGGAGTGCCGCCAGCCAAGCCAAAGGTAAGTCCTGAACAGGGTCTATCAGACCTGAAAAAATCATTAGGAATGAATTAGTTATGAACACCAGTTGCGGTATGGTTCATATCATTCTTGGTGGCACATTCGATCCGGTTCATCTTGGTCATTTACGCATGGCCCAGGAAATGCTCAATCGTTTTCCCGAGGCGCAGGTTTCCTTGATGCCCGCAGCCTATCCGCCACATCGACCAACCCCTGGCGCAACTACTGAGCAACGTATTGAGATGCTCAATCTAGTACTGGAAACCACACCTCACCTGGCTCTGGATACCCGTGAGCTTGAGCGAGAAGAGCCAAGTTACAGCGTCGTGACTTTGCGCCATTTACGTTTAGAAATTGGCGATAACCCATTGATTTTCTTGATGGGTACTGATGCCTTTGCAAAACTGGATAGTTGGTATCATTGGCAGGAACTGCTGGATTTATGCAATATTCTGGTGGTGGGGCGTCCCAGTAGTGAGCTGCCACAACAAGGGCCAGTGGCCGAACTTTATCAACAGCAAAGAGTCAGTAAGCCAGAAGAGTTAGCACATTTTGCTCGCGGTAAAATTGGTTTTTGCGAAATGCCCCAACTGGATATTTCCTCAACCTATATCCGCGAACAAATAAAAAGCGGATTTTCGCCACGTTTTCTGTTACCTGATGTTATACTAGACTATATTCAACGGCATGGCCTCTATGGCTATCAAGCACATTCACCCAAAGGTAATTAATGCAAGCGGAGCAATTGAAAGATCTGGTAGTTGACCAGTTAGAAGACAGCAAAGCCAAAGATATTAAAGTTCTCAATGTAAAAGGTCTCAGTTCAGTGACCGATTACATGATCATTGCCAGCGGCACATCTAGCCGTCACGTCAAATCCGTCGCCCATAATCTCGTATCAAGTGTTAAAGATGAAGGTGTTCAACCGCTTGGAGTTGAAGGTGATGATGTGGCTGAATGGGTGCTAGTCGATCTGGGCGATGTTGTAGCGCACATAATGATGCCGCAAACGCGAGATTTTTATCAGTTGGAAAAGCTGTGGGATCCTAATTGGAAAGAAGCCCGCACAACAGCCACCAGCTAATGAAATCATGCAGGTTCGTTTATTGACGGTTGGCCAGAAAATGCCAGCCTGGGTCGAGCAGGGCTTTCAGGAATATGCCAAACGATTCCCTAACGACTTCAAATTGGAGTTGGTCGAAGTTGCCGCTGAGAAACGTGGCAAAAATGCCGATATCAGCCGCATTACCGAAAAAGAAGGCAAAGCACTCTTGGCACAGATCCAGTCCAGTGATTGGGTGGTTGCTTTGGATGTTAAAGGTAAAAGTTTTTCGACCGCGCAGCTTGCGCAACAGATAGAGCATTGGCAGCAACATTATCCAAACCTGGTTTTATTGGTCGGCGGGCCGGAAGGTCTGTCCGAAGAGTGTCTGGCGCGCGCCAATCAGAAATGGTCTTTATCGGCTTTGACTTTCCCACATCCTTTAGTCAGGATTATCGTCGCCGAGTCGCTTTACCGCGCCTGGTCTGTGACGGTGAATCATCCTTATCATAGGGAATAAGTCTCACAGAGAACAAGTGGCATAGGGAGTAAGCCTCGTAGAGAGTAAGCCTCGTAGAGAGTAAGCCAGTAATAGATCAGGTATACAATTCAGATTGAATGGAACCTTCAATCTGAATTAAATGCAGGGACTATGAAATTATTTCAATGGGTGTCAGTCCATAAGGTATGTATAAACGACAAGCCATAAAAGATGTTGGTCGCGAAACGTCCATGTTTTTCGCGCGCTGTATTGTGGCGTTGTTTATCGTATTTATTCTGATGGTGGTTCTCATCAGCCGTCAGTTCAAACTTCAGGTTCTGGACTATCAGAAGTACCAGACCCAATCCGAAAACAATCGTATCAGTATTCAATCTGTCGCTCCGGTTCGTGGCCTTATCTATGATCGTGATGGAAAATTACTGGCGCAGAACCGTTCGATTTTCACTCTCGAAATTACTCCTGAGCAAACCAGGGATCTACCTAAACTGGTTCAAGAACTGCGAAATGTTTTAACTATTAGCGATGAGCAGGTTTTAAAGTTTCTAGAGCAGATCAAGTTCCGACCCAAATTTAATTCCTACGTTCTTAAATCTAACCTCACCGAAGAGGAAGTCGCTAAGTTTTCGGTGGTGCAGCACATGTATCCTGGAGCAAGCCTCGAAGCTCGTCTGGAACGCTATTACCCCTACAAAGGCGATCTGGTTCATGTCCTTGGCCGTATGGGGGCCATCAACGTCGAAGAATTAGAAGCGATGGATGAGGAAACTCGCCTACGTTACGCAGCCACCTCCAAAATTGGCAAGCTTGGTCTTGAGCGTTATTACGAAAGTATATTGCATGGCGAAGTGGGCAGTCAGCGCGTTGAGACTGATGTACGAGGGCGTATCATTCGCGTACTAGAACGCGATGAGCCAGTTGCTGGAATGGATATACATCTCCACCTCGATTTAGGTTTACAACGCAGAGCTACTGAGCTGATGAAAGAAGTCGGTGCTCGCGGGGCGATTGTCGCGATTGAACCATCAACGGGTGGGGTACTGGCCATGGTTAGTCAACCTGGTTATGACCCAAATTTGTTTACAGGCGGCATTTCTGCTGAAGAGTACAGGAAACTGCTAACGCCTGAGAGACCTCTTTACAATAGAGCAGTGCAGGGTACTTATTCTCCTGCATCAACCATTAAGCCACACCTGGCTTGGCTAGGATTGAAGGAAGGCGTCATTACTCCAGAAACCAAGATTCGTGATCCTGGCTGGTTTTCGTTACCCAATAATGACCGCCGTTATCGAGACTGGAAACGCTGGGGACATGCACCTTATATGGATGTTGTCGACTCTATCATCGAGTCCTGTGACACCTTCTTCTATGACCTTGCTGTCAGAATCGGTATTGACCGTATTCATGAAGGCATGACGCAGTTTGGTTTTGGCCAAAAAACTGGTATTGATATGGAAGAAGAAAAAGTCGGTATTCTGCCATCACGAGAATGGAAACGCACTGCTCGTAAAGAACCTTGGTATAACGGCGATACCGTAAATATTGGTATTGGTCAGGGTTACTGGACGGTAACGCCATTGCAGCTTGCCAATTCAACAGCGGTGATTGCCAATGATGGTATTCGCTATCAGCTTCAGCTGGTGAGGGAATTCGTTGAGGGAAATATCCATGAGCAGAATGTGCCTGTAATGGCCTACCATCAGATTGATACTGGTGATGGACGCTGGCTCGATCTGGTTAAGGAAAGTATGCGTGAAGTGATTACCGGAACAAAGGGTACCGCACGCACAGCTTTTCAGGGAGCAGAATATATTGCTGCAGGAAAAACCGGAACCGCGCAGGTTAAAAGTCTTGGGGAAGAAGAAGAGTATGATGCTGAAACACTGGCTGAAAAATTCCACGATAACGCGCTCTTTATCGGATATGCTCCATATGAAAACCCTAAAATTGCAATAGCGGTGGTGATGGAAAATGCTGGGGGTGGCGGTAGTAACGCAGCACCAATTGCGCGCAAGCTGATGGACTATTACTTGATAGATCAGTATTTAATCGAGCAACATCAGGAAAGTGAACCAACAACTGAAACCGAGGTGGTGAATAATGGCTCTGCTCAGTAGTACCGCAAACAGCCATAAAGAGCGTTACAGTTTGCTGTGGCGCTGGCACATAGATGCACCACTGTTGTTAGGCATTATCGCGTTGATGTGTTTCAGTTTGCTGGCCGTTTATAGCGCCGGTGGTGAGAGTATTGGATTGGTAAAACGTCAGGCAGTACGTTTCGCTGCGGGACTGGTTGTGATGTTTGTGTTGGCGCAGTTTGAGCCAAGAACTTTTCGCCAATGGGCTCCCGCGTTGTATGCCGTTGGTGTCCTGTTTTTGATAGCGGTTCTTTTGTTTGGTGAAACAAGCAAGGGCGCACAACGTTGGATTGATATTGGAATTCGTTTTCAGCCTTCAGAAATCATGAAACTGGCTGTGCCGTTAATGGTTGCATGGTATTTTGCTGAAAAGGCGCTACCACCTTCGTTCCTGCAAACGGTGGGAAGTCTGGTGCTGGTCTTTACGCCTGTGGTTCTGATCATGCTACAGCCTGATCTGGGCACTTCGTTATTGATCGGTGCATCTGGTCTATTTGTGGTGTTCTTTGCCGGAATCCGCTGGCGATATATCCTCGGTGCCATTTTATTGGCTGGTGTTCTAATTCCCATCATGTGGTTCTTTGTCATGCACGACTATCAAAAAGGTCGAGTGCTGACATTCCTCAATCCCGAACGCGATCCACTAGGTGCGGGTTATCACATCATTCAATCCCAGATAGCTATTGGATCAGGTGGTATTTATGGCAAAGGTTGGCTAAACGGAACTCAGTCTCAGCTTGAGTTTCTACCGGAGCGGCATACTGATTTTATTTTTGCCGTTATAGGTGAAGAATTTGGCCTGGTTGGAATTATGCTTTTATTGGCACTTTATGCGTTTGTGATTGTCCGAGGTATTTATATCAGTTTGCAAGGACAGGAAACTTTTAGCCGACTATTGGGCGCAGCGCTTATTTTAACTTTCTTTATCTATATTTTTGTAAATATAGGCATGGTCAGTGGTTTGTTACCTGTGGTCGGGCTACCATTACCGTTAATCAGTTATGGCGGTACTTCAATTGTTACCCTGATGGCCGCCTTTGGTATTCTGATGTCGATTCAAACTCATCGACGACTGCATTCAACATAAATAGCGAATTAAATTGCAAATAAAGCGAGGCTTTATGACAACAAATATAAAAAAGACAATCGGAACATTAGTTTTAGCTTGCTCCTGTGCGCTTTCAGGCATGACGGTGCAAGCCAATTCGGAGCTGGATAAAGCCCCAACTGATGCAAAAGCATTTGCCAGCTATATGCATAAGAAGCATGGTTTTACTGAAGACTATGTGCAGATGATTCTGGATAAGGTCGAAGTTCGGCAGTCCATTTTGGACGCCATAAGCCGGCCAGCAGAAAGCAAGGATTGGTATGAGTATCGCCCAATCTTTATTGAACAGAAACGTATCAAGCAAGGTGTCCAGTTTTGGCTAGAGCATGAAGATATTCTGATGCGTGCGCAGGAAAAGTATCAGGTACCTGCAGAAATCATTGCTGCGATTATTGGCGTAGAAACTCGCTACGGCAGAGTGATGGGCAGTTTCCCTGTGATTGATGCCATCTCAACTTTGGCGTTCCATTATCCCAAACGTGGTGCTTTCTTTGCTGGTGAGTTAGAAGAGTATTTTGTACTGGCTCGTGAGCAGGGCTGGGATCTGGCTGAGCCCAAAGGTTCATACGCCGGCGCTATGGGAATGGGGCAGTTTATTCCTACCTCTTATCGTCATTACGCAGTCGATTTTGACGGCGACGGTAATATCAACCTGTTTGACAATGTTGAAGATGCAATTGGCAGTGTTGCCAATTATTTCCATGTCCATGGCTGGCGAATGGGTGAGCCTGTAGCAGAATATTTGTCGACGCCTGAGCAAAAACTTGTAGAACAATTCCGTAATGACTCGCTGAAACCGCAGTTTACCATTGGCGAGATGAAGTTGGCTGGTCTTGAATATGATGGTCCTTTGGCTGAAAACGATATTGCAGGAATTTATGCGTTCAAGCAGGAAAGCAAAGAAGATTATTGGCTAGGTTTTCACAACTTTTATGTCATCACCCGTTATAATCGTAGCCCTCTGTATGCCATGGCCGTTCACCAGTTGAGCCTCGAAATAAAAGATGCTGTGGAACATGCCAAGCAAACGTCGGTCGAAGAAAAGTAGTCTGTTGAATTAATGAAAATTGAGAAATCGCGTGAAAGTTAAAATGACCTCAAATACTGTAATAACTTCAAGCAAAGTGATGCTGGCCGGATTGGGACTGCTGTTGGTTTCGGCATGTACCACCACGCCACCAGCAGAAGAGTATGAGTATGAATATGGCAGCCCAGCTGATCGACTGCGTCCAGACTATGCTCCGGATGGGACAAAGAGACCTTTCACCAACGGACCAATCGCCGAGCCGACGCCGAGAGTTGAAGAAAAGAGTGGCTTAGGTAATCCACCTTATTACGAAGTGGATGGTGTGGTCTATCATGTGATGGATTCTGGTAATGGCTATAAGGATGCAGGTGTTGCCAGCTGGTATGGTCAGAAATTTCATGGTCGTCGAACTTCATCTGGTGAAGTCTACGATATGTACCAATTTACCGCTGCTCATAAAACTCTGCCTCTACCCAGCTACGCGCGGGTAACCAATCTGGATAATGGTCAGTCGGTTATCGTTAAAATCAATGACCGTGGCCCATTCAAGAAAAACCGCATTATTGACCTGTCTTATGCTGCAGCTAAAAAGCTGGGCTATATGGACCAGGGTACGGCACGAGTAGAAGTTGAGGTTTTGGCTTCCCCTCGAAATGCCGGTCAAGTCAATGCATCGCAGTTGGCTCAGGCGGGTGAATTAGAATTGCCACCGATGGATGAGCAGAAAGACAATGCTCAGTTGTTTGTGCAAGTGGGTGCCTTTGCTGATCCTCTAAGAGCGGATACCTTGGCAGCTCGTCTGCGTGATCATTTTGGTCAGCCAATTTCGATTAGCGGTGTCGATGTCAATGGCCAGACGTTGCAGAGAGTTCGCATTGGGCCTTTACGAGATGCTCGTACTGCTGAAAATATTTTACGCCAATTGAATGAGTACAATTTTGGTACTCCTAAAGTTGTTACTGAATAAACTTAAAAATTCTGGGATTGTTAAGCCAATGTCTTTTCAAGAAAAAACACTAAAATTACTATTTGCTGTTGTATTCATTTTCTTTGCTACCAATTCTGCAATGGCTGCCATTCAGCCGGGTAAGCCAAATGTAGATGCTCGTTCATATTTATTGATGGATTATGACACTGGGCAAATCATTATGCAGGACAATGCTGATCAGAAATTGCCTCCTGCCAGCTTAACCAAAATGATGACCAGCTATATCATTGGTGATGAGCTACACAATGGAAATTTAAAGCTAGACGATAAAGTATTGATCAGTGAGAACGCCTGGGCGCAGAACCCAAAACTTAAAGGCGGTTCTTTGATGTTTATTGAGGTCAATAAATACGTCACCGTCGAAGACCTTTATCGCGGAATCATTATTCAGTCTGGTAACGATGCCAGCATTGCTATGGCAGAACATATTGCCGGGACCGAAGAAGCCTTTGCAGATTTGATGAATCAATATGCTGCAAAACTTGGCATGAAAGATACTCACTTTGAGAACAGTACTGGTTGGCCGGCTGAAGGCCATGTTACCACTGCACGAGATCTGGCTATTCTGGCGCGAGCCCTGATCAGAGACTTCCCTGAAGACTATGCCATCTATGCCGAGCAGGAGTTTACTTATAACGGCATTAAGCAGAGAAATCGTAATGAATTACTAAGTGACCCAACTTTAAATGTTGATGGTCTTAAAACAGGCCATACCGAAGAAGCTGGTTATTGTCTGGTTTCATCAGCAGAAAAAGAGGGTATGCGCCTGATTTCTGTGGTCATGGGCACTGATAGTGAGGCGGAACGAGCCAGCGAAACTCGCAAACTACTTAATTATGGTTTCCGCTTTTACACCAACATTAAGCCATTCAAAGCTGGTCAGAGCTTGCGCACAGCCCGTGTCTGGAAAGGTGAGGAAGAAGAAGTTAAGGTTGGTTTGGCTCAAGATGCGGCACTGACCTTGTTAAAAAGCCAGAAAGATCAGATTCAGGCCAATTACACCATCCAATCGCAACTGATAGCACCTATTCGACGCGGTCAGGTGGTCGGTGAAGTTTTCTTCAAGGTTGGTGATGAAGAGATTAAGCGGATGCCACTGGTAGCTCTGGATAATGTTGAAGAGGCTGGCTTTTTTGGCCGTATGTGGGATTCGATGAAATTATGGTTCCACTAGGCTTATATTATTAGTTCTAATTCAGGGAGTTAGATGTGTCCATC
The DNA here is from genome assembly GCF_002838765.1 of Kangiella profundi. NCBI lineage: Bacteria > Pseudomonadati > Pseudomonadota > Gammaproteobacteria > Kangiellales > Kangiellaceae > Kangiella > Kangiella profundi. The sequence goes on from NZ_CP025120.1 coordinate 300,017, forward strand.
GCCTATTTGAACGGACAGTTATTACCTATTGAAGAAGCAAAAGTCCCGGCACTTGACCGGGGCTTTTTATTTGGTGACGGGGTATATGAAGTAATCCCTGTCTATGCAGGTAGGTTATTTCGATTTAAGCAGCACATTGCTCGGTTGGAAAACAGTTTGCAAGGAATACGTTTGCCGATGGAGCAGACCTTGCAGGACTGGGCTAATATTTGCCACCAGCTGATCGAACAGAATTCATTGAATAATGCCTCCATTTATCTGCAGATCACTCGCGGTGCATATCCCGAACGCAACCATGATTTCCCGGCCAATCCAAGCCCAACCATTTTTGCCATGATCACGGCTTTGCCGGAAGTGCAGGCAGTACCGAGTGACAGGGACTTGCAGGGGATTTCAGTGATAACTGCGGAAGATATTCGCTGGCAACGGTGCGATATTAAAGCGATTACCTTGTTGGCCAACTGCATGCTAAAGCAGCAGGCCCTTGAATGTGGCGCGAATGACACCATATTGGTACGAGGTGGAGTAGCCTTCGAGGCAACCTCAAGTAATCTGTTTATTGTTCGTGATGGCGTCATTATCACACCGCCATTAAGTGAGCACCTACTACCAGGAATAACAAGAGATTTCTTGTTATGGCTAGCAGAACAGCACGGTATACTAACCGAACAGAGGCTGATTCCCGAGCATGAGCTGTTGCAGGCTGATGAAATTTGGTTAACCAGCTCCACCAAAGAAATCCGCCCAGTTACCCGGCTAAATGATGTTACCATTGGTAATGGCACTGCAGGCCCTGTCTGGCGGCAAATGTATGACCACTATCAGCAACTTAAAGTACAGCTGTACCGTGGCGAAATTGATAGTAATACCGAAGGTGAAATAGCGTTATGACGCAAAATTATGATCGTGATGAGTTATGGCAATTTCCCTGTGAAATTTGTTTTAAAGTCATGGCTGTAAACCGTGACGGCGTCGATATGGAAGTTGCGGAAGTTGTAAACCGTCATGCGCCCAATGATTATTCTCCCGCTAGCAAACTCAGCCGAGACGGCAATTATGTTTCTCTGTCATTTATGGTGGTGGTTGAGAGCAAAGAGCAAGTTGATGCCATGTATCGCGAAGTCTTCACTGTTGAAGGCGTAAAAATGACTCTATAAGGCATCAAACAGATAATGAGTGACCAATCCACAGTAATCATCCGTGAACTGGGGCATGAAACCTATGTTCCAGTCTGGAAGCGGATGCAGCAGTTTACCGATAACCGTGATGATACTACGACCGATGAAATTTGGCTGGTAGAGCATGATCCGGTATTTACCCAAGGCCAGGCAGGTAAGGCTGAGCATCTGCTATTTCCTGGAGAAATTCCGGTTGTTCAGGTTGACCGCGGCGGACAAGTTACTTACCATGGCCCCGGCCAGCAAGTTGCTTATTTTATGATCGATTTGCGGCGTAAAAATATGGGGCCCAGAGATTTGGTTTCTGGCATCGAAAATGCCATCGTAGACATGTTGGCACTCTACGGCATCGAAGCTTATCCGCGTTCTGATGCTCCGGGAGTCTATACTGATGACCAGAAAATCTGCTCGCTGGGCTTACGAATTCGAAAAGGAAAGTCCTTTCATGGGCTGGCCTTGAATGTGAATATGGACCTGGAGCCATTTTCCCGCATCAACCCTTGCGGTTATCAGGGCATGCAGATGACCCAGATAGTCGAGAAAGGTGGTCCGGACAATCTGGAGCGAGTTAAACCCGATCTGATCGATCAATTATGCGACAAATTGGGCTATACTAAGCGCCTGGAAATGACCGGATTACCTGAGCCAATCAGCGAATCCATTGAGTAATAGTGAATGTCAAATTCTGAACCGGTAAAAAATCAATTGAATCAATCAGTTAGTAGCAATGTTACAGGTAAGGTTGCTGCTAAGGCGAAAAAGGTCGTGCCCGGCCAAAAAATGCGTGCCGAAGATAAAATGGCACGTATTCCGGTAAAAATCATGCCAACTGAAGAGATGCCGCGTAAGCCAGATTGGATTCGTGTGCGCCTGCCTAATGGTAATCAAATCACCAAGATTAAGGACATGCTACGCAACAACAAGCTTCACACCGTCTGTGAAGAAGCTTCATGTCCGAATCTACCAGAGTGTTTTGGCCACGGAACTGCAACCTTCATGATCATGGGTGATATCTGCACGCGTCGTTGTCCGTTCTGCGATGTGGCGCATGGTCGTCCATTGGCGCTTGACCCAGAAGAGCCGCAAAACTTGGCCGACTCAGTAAAATCGATGGGCTTAAAATATGTGGTGATTACATCCGTCGATCGTGACGATCTGCGTGATGGTGGCTCTGCACATATCACTGAGTGTGTTCGTGTGGCCAAAGAACAGAATCCTGGACTTAAAGTTGAGGTATTGGTGCCTGACTTTAGAGGTCGTATGGAAGTTGCCTTGGATTTGATGGCAGATGGTCTTCCTGATGTGTTTAACCACAATCTGGAAACCGTACCGCGATTGTATAAACAGGCTCGCCCTGGTGCTGACTACCAATGGTCACTGGACTTATTGAAGCAATTTAAGGAACGCTATCCGGGAATCCCAACCAAGTCAGGCTTAATGATTGGTCTGGGTGAGACCAACGAAGAAATTATTGAAGTGATGAAAGATCTTCGCGCACATGGCGTTGAGATGTTGACCCTTGGTCAGTATCTACAGCCTAGTAAATACCATCACCCTGTCATGCGATTCATGCCGCCAAAAGAGTTCGATGAGCTCGGCAAAATTGCAGAAGAGATGGGTTTCACGAATGTGGCGAGTGGTCCTATGGTGAGATCGTCATACCACGCGGATATGCAGGCGGCAGGCGAGAAAGTCTCTTAAAGTGGTCTTTTTGCTCTATAGCTGTGTTATTTGAATTTTGGACTCGGTCACGTATTTTATATACGCTCCCTAAAGCCCAAAATTCACATGCCTTGCTCTAGAGCAAAAATCCTCACTTTAAGTGGAGGAATATAAAATTAAGGTTTAAGGAATTTGTTAAGAGATTAATTAGCGAAAACATATAACCTTTGTCATTCCCGCGAAGGCGGGAATCCATAAAAGCTCTTTTTTTAGAGTAGACTCCCAAGTTAGTGGGAGTACATCTTAATAGTTTTGAAAGTTTGAAGCCGTTATTTTGGCTTCATCAATGTACCTAGAAAGTAAGAGAGATGATTATGCAAATTGAAGAGAACAAAGTCGTATTGATTGAATACACAGTAAAAACAGAAGAGGGTGTATTAGTCGATACATCAGAAGGAAATGAGCCATTAGCTTATCTGCATGGTCATCGCAACATTATTCCTGGCCTTGAAAATGCCTTAGCTGGTAAAAAAATTGATGACGAGCTATCAGTTAATGTTCAACCAGAAGATGCTTATGGTCAACGTCATGATGATTTAATCAAGGAAGTCCCAGCACAGGCTTTCCAGGGTGTTGATAAAATTGAACCAGGCATGCAGTTTCATGCTGAGTCTCCACAAGGCCCGCAACTTATCACAGTAACTAAGGTTGAAGGCGAGACGGTAACTGTTGATGGTAATCACCCGTTAGCAGGCGTGCCTTTAGTATTTGACGTAAAGGTTATTGAAGTGCGTGATGCGAGCGAAGAAGAGTTGTCGCATGGTCATGTACATGGACCTGGTGGCCATAACCACTAATACACTTGAGAAGGCCTTCTATTGAAGGCCTTTTTTGTATCTCAAAGAGATGTGATTTTGTGACGACCTTGTTGTTGCTTTTCTAAAAAGAACGATTTACATTACGACTAGTTATCAAGTCTGAGTGGACAATATGAGTGCTCTAGAACAACCAATATTAGTCAGCCACAAATTGTGCCCGTTCGTGCAGCGTTCGGTTATCACATTGCTGCACAAAAAAATCGATTTCACCATTGAATATATTTCTCTGGAACGAAAGCCTGACTGGTTTCTTGAAATATCACCGTTAGGCAAGGTACCTTTGTTGCGTATCAAGGATACGGTTCTGTTTGAGTCCTCGGTCATCAACGAATATCTTGATGAGACTCATGGCAAGCCAATGCTGCCAACCGACCCACTGGAGAAAGCAGAGCATAGAGCCTGGATTGAATTCAGCAGCAGCATTAATAACATTCAGTATCAACTCACCCAGGCACGTCGAGAAGAAACTTTTGTTAAAATTGAAGAAGACTTGAATAAGAAATTGGCTCATCTGGAAAAACGAATTGGTAACCAAGGCTTCTTTGATGGTAAAGATTTCAGCCTGGTTGACAGTTCTTTTGCTCCATTTCTGATGCGTTCGAAAATTCTTGCCGATAATACTGGCGTTGATACGGTCAGCGATTATAAGAAAATTCAAAAGTGGCGTGAAAATCTATTGTTATTGCCGGAAGTAAAAAAATCGGTGGTCAAAGATTTTGAAGATTTGTATATGGAGTCCATATACGAAAGAGGCGGATATCTAGCGGACCAATAAGGTCCGCTTTTTTTTGCCCGGAATACTCTGGTTTTAAAGGCGACAGTTAGGTCGTTTGCCCGAGGCCTGTGCCTGCTGATAAATCTTGATGGCACGATCCATTCTTGAATTAAGATCACGAATGCGAGTATCGACACCTGGGTGGGTCGATAAAAACTCAGGTGTGGAGCCGCTTCCAGCTTTCTGCATATTTTTCCACAGCTCAACGCTTTGACGTGGGTCGAAGCCTGCGCGAGCCATTAGCTCAAGACCAATTTCATCAGCTTCCGATTCATGTTTACGACTGAACGGAAGAATAACACCTACTTGAGCACCAACACCGAGAAGGCCAAGGAGTTGCTGCTTTTCAGAGGTCATATCTCCTGCGGCTACTGCAGCCAACTGCATACCTGTCTGAGTCAGAAAACCCTGAGAGACACGTTCATTACTGTGCTTAGCCCAGACATGACCCACTTCATGTCCTATGACTGATGCCAGCTGATGTTGATTCTCCGCAACTTTTAACATACCCGTATGAACTCCTATTTTCCCACCTGGCAGTGCGAAAGCGTTGGGAGCATCGTCGGCAAACACTTTAACTTCCCATTGGGTAGAGCGCATGCCCGGAGCAAGCGCATTAAGTTCAGGGATTAAGGCGTCAACAACACAGTTTACATAGCGCGCGTTACCTGGATTAGTATCCATTTTTTGACTTTGCTGCATTGAGGTAAATGTAGAAGCACCCATTTGCGCCATTTGAGACTCTGGAAATAGGGTCAGCTGACTTCTACCGGTTGGAGACGTCGCGCAGGCGAATAAAGCTAAGATAAGGCAGGCTGAGATAAGAGGTTTCATGCAAACTCCTTTTAATACAGTTAGTTAGCTGCATTCTAATATAAAGCTATATGTAAAGTATTGTACAAATATGCACTGTTTAACAAAACCGGCAGAATTGTGTGAATTTTGACCAGCTCATCTTGTCAGAATTTAGCAGTTGTAGTAGTTTTTTATAAGCGCTAACGCAATATATGGAGCATTTTGATGAATGCGCAAAACAAATTAAAGTTGGATAAGAAGCTAATCTTAAAGGTGGCCGGTTCCGATCACCCTGAAATAATCACCACTGTTACCGAAATTCTTCATCGTTTCAAAGGCTCAGTCGAAGTCTCTCGTTTCAATCGAGTTAAAGACCATTTCACCGGCCTGTTTGCGATTTCACTGAATGGCATGTATTTAAAACCTTTTGTTGCCTGTCTTGAAAGTCTTGAGTCAGCAAAGCTAAGATTTGAGTTTCATAGCATGGAGAATTGCCAGTCATCTTATCCATTTGATCCAGAAAATATTGTGTTTGAAATTGATGCCTGGGGCATTAAACATCAGGCTGCCAGTATAGAGTTACTTCGAATTCTTTCTCGTAATCACTTGCGTGTAGATAGTATTGCTACTGATGCAATGCCGAATCGACAGGGCTATGCCGTACAGATGAAAGTTTCTACCGACCATGTGATAGATGTTGAAATGGTTGAGAGGGAGTTATTGGCTGTTGCTGAAGCAGAGGGTTTCTATCTCAATATGCTTGATGAAGAAGAAGATATTAAAGAAGCAATTTAATTTTAAGAACAAAAAAATAGCGCCATCAGGCGCTATTTTTTTTGTTCTATTCAGAGTACTTACTCTTCTATTTCGTGACCATCAATAATAAAACCAATACTTCTCTTAGGTTCTTCTTCGGGTACCTTTTGTACATAACAAAGCAACTCGACATTATTCTGGTGGGTTAGGACCATACACGGATTACCGCCGGCAGTTCCTTCAATTCTAATCCCATTGAAAGATTCCTGTACCAGTCGGGTAACATGAATCTGTAAACCGCCATTAAGCATAGCTACAATTGTTGGTTCCGCATCTTTAGGCATGTGTTGACGCCAGGTATGGATGGTTTTCGCAAGGCTCTTTATGAGCTCTCCAGCAGAACGGTAATCGTTAACATCTTGATGAGAAAGACCCATTTCCTCAACTGTTAGGCATGGGGGTTTTACGTCGGGATGAACGTTATGAAAAATTTCAACGTCACTTGGTTGACGTTGTTGGATGATAGTTTGGTAAGGGCTGCTCATAATAGTGAGAAGTTTTTGAGTGTTTGTTGAAGATAAACGACCTGTAGATAACAAGCAAGTGCAATTAGACGCAGCTTAGGTATGATTAATTATCGACATTTATAAGAACATTCGTCATCATTAGCGCCGATGGAAGCAATTGTAAATGACATATTAGATTGGATTTCCAATCACCCACACCTGGCTGGCGCGGCTGTTTTTCTAATTGCCTTTTTAGAATCTTTAGCCATAGTCGGCCTTGCTGTGCCTGGATGGTTACTTTTAGTTGGGGTTGGCAGCTTAATTGGCGGTGGGACATTAAACTTCTGGCTGGTAGCCTTTTGCAGCTTCCTGGGCGCTGCCAGTGGACAGATCGTATCCTATTGGTTTGGTTACCACTTTCAGGACAAAGTCCATCATTGGGGATGGATACAGCGTCACCAGAAAATGTTGCATACCGCAGAAGACTTCTTCCAACGCCATGGCTTTGCGGGAGTGCTTGTTGGTCAGTTTATAGGTCCGATACGAGCAGTGATTGCACTGATTGCTGGTGTGCTCGACATGCCGCCGAAAAAATTCATCATCGCCATTGTGATTGCGACTATCATCTGGGCACCAGTATATTTGATGCCGGGAGTCGTTCTGGGAGCTGCGCTGACTTTTGAGAAAACTCAGGTCTGGGTTCTGGTGGGCAGTCTTGTCATCATGGCAATTTGTCTGTGGCTACTGGGACGTTTTATGATTGACCATCATCGCGCTAGAAAGCATCACACGACTCTGCCCCTGAAACGACATATCAACAACCTTTTGGCGCTAGGAATTTTTTCCGGTGTGATTGTCTTTCTTGTGATATCGAGTTACGGCAGCCTGATGTTACAGTTGGGCAGTAAGATCTGGAACCTCATCATTTAATTTCTACCATTAAAAATGCTAAACGAATTAACCACAAACTACTGGCAGGAATTTTTGTTAATGGCATCCGCCCATGCTTTGGCGGTTGCCAGCCCTGGCCCCGATTTCGCCATTGTGATGCGCCAAAGCCTGGTCTTTGGTCGTCGCTTTGCAATTTTGACCAGTATTGGCATTGGCTTGGCGATATTAGTACATGTGACTTATGCAGTACTAGGGATAGGTTTATTAATTCGAGATACACTGTGGCTATTCACTAGCATCAAGGTAGCTGGAGCGGCTTACCTGCTTTACATAGGCTGGCAGGCAATTAGAGTACAAAAAGCTGAGATCAAGGATTTTAAGCCGGTCAGTCGCGATACTATGACCAGCACCAAGGCATTTAGACAGGGTTTTATAACTAATGTGCTGAATCCTAAAGCTACTCTGTTCTTCCTGTCTTTATTTACCACAATCGTCAGTGCAGAAACTCCAATGGCAATACAGGCTCTTTACGGGATCTGGATGTCTGTTATGACAGGAGCATGGTTTGTCTTCCTATCGCTCATGCTAACGCAGCAGAAGGTACGCCAGTTCTTTGCTAACTTTGGTCATTGGATAGATAGAATTCTTGGAGCATTCCTTATAATTCTGGCAATTCTGTTGCTGTTTTCAACGGTAAATTAGATGCGAGCTTTTGGAAGCTGTATAACAACACACAATCCAGAATCTTTCTGGTTGTAAGCAGTAATAGTTCCTCCATTGGCTTCAACACCTCTTTTGGCAATTGCCAAGCCAAGGCCAGCTCCTCCTGAGGTTCTTTCTCTGGCATCTGTTGGCCGATAAAAAGCATCAAAAATCTTTTTTAGGTGCTCTTCATTGACGCCGTGGCCGGAGTCACAAATTATAATTTCAACACCGAGCTGTGATTCTGAAGTTGCGACAGTGACGCAGGTATCGTCAGGAGTGTGTCTAATAGCATTCCTTAGAACATTCTCAATGGCGCGTGCGAGCAGGCTGTAATAACCGTTAAAAGCAATATCACCGTCAGGTTGGTAATCAACAGTTTTGTTATGTGCCTCTGCCTCAAACTTTGCATCTTCAACGATGACATCAAGCAGGTCATTGAGCATGAAATTGGCGCGATCTTCATTGACATGGCCTCTTTCCAGAGCGGCCATCTGCAGCAGTTCACCAATCATCTCGTCGAGTCGCTCAACTTCAAGTTCGATGCGATCGATGTGGCTGCGAGACTCGGGGTTGGCGCTTTTCTGAGCAAGACTGGCGGCAATCTGCATACGAGTCAATGGTGAGCGTAGCTCATGTGAGACATCACTGAGCAATCGTTTTTGGGAATGGATAATTCGTTCAATACGCTCAGCCATTAAGTCAAAGTCTTCTGCCAGATCTGCAAACTCGTCCTGACGTTTGCCAAGATAACGCTCAGCACGTGCGCTCAGATCACCGCGAGCAAAAGCCTGTGTCGTTCTTTGCAATTGATGGATAGGGCGAGTCAGGTACCAGGTTAGGGCAATACAAACCAGTGCACTGATGCCTAGAGCTAAAAGTAGATGCCAGGTTGAAACGGAGTGATAGAGGTATGAGACCACCGTGGTAAATTGATGGGGACTTTTTTCACGCAGAAACAGCAAGTAATAATTGCCGCGATTGAAAACTACCTCTGGCCCAATAAAAGCTTCATTATCGACAATTACCATAGCTGGTGTATTTCGATTGCGATAAAAAGAACTTAAATGATAGAGAACGTCAGGAACTTCTTTGCCAGTTAGGTCTTCGCCATTTTTATCAATAATAAAGGTATTGTTGAGATCATCCGGGACACGGTTAAGCGTAAGTAGTCGGCCAGTCTGATATTCATCAATGATTTTGCGTAATTGAATATTGATGGCTGCCTGACGCAACTGCTTGGCTTCTTCATCAGAAGCAGGAACCAGTTTATTGTCGTGACCGGTAAGACTATATAAGAATATTACACTGGTTAGTGTGATTAGTGTTGCCAGCCAGAACCAGAGAAAAATTTTCCAGAACAGACTGGGACGAACGAGATTACGAATCCAGGGCAACATACTGATAGCCTACACCGCGAACTGTTTTGATGCGTTCATCGCCTTTTGAATCTGGGCCGAGTTTACGACGTAAATTACTAATGTGCATGTCGATACTACGATCATAGGCTTCTAATGTCCGGCCAAGACAACTCTCGGACAAATCATCACGGCTCACTAAAGTACCAGCATTGTTCATCAACAAATAAAGGATATCGAATTCGGTTGCAGTTAGCTTGACGACTTCATTGTTCAATAATACTTCACGCGAAGCAGGGTTAATATAAACATCACCAAGGTGAACAGATTGCAGCTTCTTTTGTTTAGTGCTGTAGACATTTTCGGTTCGTCTAAGAATGGTTCGGATTCGAGCAGTCAGTTCGCGTGGGTTACAAGGCTTAGCAATATAATCATCGGCACCTAATTCCAAACCAACAATCCTGTCTATTTCATCGCCACGCGCTGTTAACATCAGAATCGGTACCTGAGATTCTTTGCGAACGGTTTTTAAAACATCAAACCCATTCATATTAGGCAACATCACATCAAGCACCATTAGATCAAAGCTGTGATCAAGAATTAATTTGGCAGCAGTGGCACCGTCATGCGCGAGAGCAATATCAAAGCCTTCCTGAGTCAGGTATTCCTGAAGGAGTTGACACAGTTCAATGTCATCATCTGCTAGTAATAATTTTGGCATAGCTAACCTAACCTATTGGCGTGTATGGATTTTAGCACGCAAAAATAAAGAAAGTGTAAAGTTTGGTCAGTGGCTTTTACATAAGCTTTACGCAAAAACCGTTATTAATTCAAACTTTTGAAGTTAAAAGAAGTCTATAGTGAGTAATCTAAATTTGCAAAAGCATTCTTCCTAGGAAGGATTTAACTAACAGCAAATCAGGAAGTGAGTTAGGAGTAGACTATGTTATTGAATAAATCATTAATGGCATTAGTACTGGCAACATCAGCCTTGGTGCTGAGTGTTAGTGCAGATGCTCGGAATCATGGTGGAATGCATAAAGAACATTCCATGCAACAGCATCAAATGATGATGGAGAAATTAGGTGTTAATGATGAGCAACGAGCGAAAATGGACAAGCTGTACGAGCAGCGAAAGGAAGCTGTTAAAGCTCATCAGGAACAGATGATGGAATTAATGCAGCAACAGCGTCATATGATGCAGCAAGATACTTTGGATAAAGGCAAGTTACAAAGCAATTTGCGTAAGCAGGCCGATATCAGAGCCGAAATGATGGCAGGAAGGCATCAGCATTATATGGAAGTGCAAAAACTTCTTAATGAAGAACAGCGCGCAAAAATGAAGGAGCTGCGTAAGGAAATGTATGAGATGCGCCAAGAAATGCGTGAGGATATGCATGATCAGGCTAAAGAGCGGAAACAGGACAATAAAAAGTAATCGCTAAACGACTCCCCCTTAGTGTTACAGGCTGGTATTAAGCCCCTCAAAAATTACCAGCTTTTCGACACTAACGTTATTTCAGAACCTCTCTGAAATGTTAGCCACCTTCGGGTGGCTTTTTTTTGTTATCATAAAAGCTATTTCGTGAAGGTCTCATCCAATGCAGGATAAAAATCGAATTCAGGCAGATTTAGATTGGCTGATTAACAGTCCTGATTTTTTGTCAGTTGCATCAGTCAATGAATTGCATAGACGCAACCTGCTGAATGCTGATCAGCTGCTCGAGAATTCAGTGAGTGACAGCGATTCTTTTCGATTTGAACCCACGCACAGGCTAGGCGTCTATTTCGAGCAGCTTTGGCATCATCTGATTCGCTCCAATCCATCCTATGAGCTGTTACGCTCAAACCAGCAGGTAATTATCGATAAACAAACGCTGGGAGAATTCGATTCAATTATCCAGAGCAATAAAACAAAACTAAACTTTCATTGCGAGCTGGCAGTAAAGTTCTATCTACAAATAGGCAGCGGTGAAAAGATGGCCAATTGGGTTGGTCCTAACCTGCGTGATCGTTTTGATAGAAAATTTAAGCGCTTGCTCAGTCATCAGCTTGCCCTCTCTAGCAAAGCAGAAGTTAAAGAATGGTTGGAACAGCAGCAGCTGGTTATAGACCAGTCAGCGCTACTAACTCGTGGACGCTTATTCTATGCAATACAAAATTTCTTCAATCAAACCTTCATCCATCCAGAAGAAGTCGTGGATAATCATTTGAAGGGATTCTGGGCGACCCATGAAGAGTTTAACCATTATCGAGAACAGACAAATTATGAATGGTATCAGTTGCCACGAATGTACTGGCTCTCGGAGTTGACCACTAATGATTATTCGCAGGTAAAGCAGCTCGGAGATCTCCATCAAGATCAGCTGGCTACCATTGTGGGCATGCAAAATGGAAAAGAGGTGGTACGAGGCTTTGTTGTTACCGATGAGTGGTTGAAAAGGGCCAGACAAAGAGTGTTAACTCGAGACTAAGACTAACAGTAACAAAAGCGGAAAATAAGAGCCCCGATGAAGCATCAGGGCTTTTAGAATTGAATTACTAGTGCAGTCGATTATCAATCAAATGCTGCACCACTGATGGGTCGGCGAGAGTAGAAGTATCCCCAATACTTTCGACCTGATTCTCGGCGATTTTGCGCAGGATACGGCGCATAATTTTTCCCGAGCGGGTCTTGGGTAGATCTGGAGCCCATTGAATTTTATCGGGCTTTGCAATCGGACCTATCTCTTCAGTAATGATATCAATCAGCTGCTGCTTGATTTCATCATTAAACTCGACGCCATTTTTGAAGATGACAAAAGCATAAATTCCTTGTCCTTTTATATCGTGAGGATAGCCAACGACTGCAGACTCCGCCACTAGAGGGTGCAGATCTAATGCATTTTCAACTTCAGCCGTTCCCATACGGTGGCCTGAAACATTCAAAACATCATCCACACGACCGGTGATCCAGTAATAACCATCCTCATCTCGATTGGCACCATCCCCTGTGAAGTAATAGCCTGAATATTGTGAGAAATAGGTCTGGAAGAAGCGATCATGATCACCGTAGACTGAACGCATCTGGCCTGGCCATGAATCTTTCATCACCAGGTAGCCGCTCGCTTTACCATCAAGTTCATTGCCGTCCTGATCAAGGATTGCCGGTTGAACACCAAAGAAAGGACGAGTGGCAGAACCTGGTTTTAAGGGTGTTGCTCCAGGCAATGGTGAAATCAGAATGCCGCCTGTTTCTGTTTGCCACCAGGTATCAACGATAGGGCATCGCTCGTCACCGACAACTTTGTAATACCACTCCCAGGCTTCGACATTGATCGGCTCACCAACCGAACCCAGCAGACGCAGTGACTTGCGTGATGTGGACTTAACGGCATCATCACCGACGGCCATCAATGCGCGTATGGCTGTTGGTGCGGTGTAGAAGATATTGACCTTGTGCTTGTCGACCACCTGCCAGAAGCGAGACGGTGTCGGGTAGCTGGGCACACCCTCGAAAACTAATGTGGTTGCGCCATTGGCTAATGGGCCATAGAAAATATAGGAGTGACCAGTAATCCAGCCGGCATCGGCAGTACACCAGTAAATATCACCATCGTGATAATCAAAAATATACTTGTGGGTCATAGCTACATGCAATAAATAGCCACCGCTGGTGTGCAGCACCCCTTTAGGTTTACCGGTCGATCCGGAGGTATAAAGAATAAAGAGTGGATCTTCCGCGTCCATGGTTTCCACCGGACACTCTGGCTCCATCTCTGTTTTGAGTTCGTTGTAGTCAATGTCGCGCTCCGCATGCCAATCAATATCGGCCAGGCGATGCTTAACAACAAAAACGCTGTGTACGTTGGGACAATCCTTAAGCGCTTTATCGGTATTTGCTTTAAGAGGAACCGTTTTACCGCCACGCACACCTGCATCAGCTGTGATGACTACGCGGCAGTCACTATCCAGAATACGACTTTTCAGGGCTTCAGGTGAGAAACCACCAAATACTACTGAGTGAACGGCACCAATGCGGGCACAGGCCAGCATGGCAAAACCCACTTCAGGAATCATGGGCATGTAGATGCAGACACGGTCACCTTTTTTAACACCGCGACTTTTCAGCGCGTTAGCCATTTTACAGACTTCGTCATGAAGCTCCTGATAACTGATGTAACGCTGCTGATCTGGCTCATCGCCTTCCCAGATGATGGCGGTATGATCGGCTTTATCCTTTAAGTGGCGATCAATGCAGTTATAGCTGACGTTTAATTTGCCGCCTTCAAACCATTTAATCGAAGCATTTTTATAATCAACGTTTTTTACCGTTTTCCAAGGTTCAAACCAGTCGATAAACTCGTGCGCCATACGCGACCAGAACTTGTCGGGTTCCTGCACAGATTGCTGGTACATGCGCAAATATTTTTCTTCATCTATGTGTGGGGTATGTGTGCTGAATTGTTTTATTGGATAGGTTTTTGAATCAGACATAACTGGCTCCTAATCATTTATCAGACCAGCATAAAACAAAAATCGAAAGCGTTAAAGAGTTAGACCGGAATAGTGGTTATCAGTTGTGGTAATTGCTGATAACCATTTGAAATTATGAGCTTTTATATGAGAAATTTAGAATCTTAGAGCGATACAGTAACGTTATCAATCAATCTCACCTTACCCATAAATGCTGCTATCAATATGACCAGCTCCCTATTGTCATTCTCGGCTAGTTCAAGATTATCCTGGCGTGCAATATGTACATAATCAGGTTTGAAGTTCTGCTCTGCTAATCGTTGTGCAGCTGCGTTCTCTAGTGCACGATAGTCGTGCTCGCCATTCTCAATCTGTTGCTTGAGCCAATTTAGGGTCTGGTAGATAAAAGAGGCGTGTTCTTTTTGTTCGCTACTTAAGTAGCCATTGCGTGAACTCATGGCAAGTCCATTGTCTTCCCGCACAATTGGCGCACCAACGATTTCAATGTCAAAGTTGAGGTCACTGGTCATGCGTCGAATAATGGCCAGTTGTTGAAAGTCTTTCTGGCCAAAAACAGCGCAGTCGGGCTGCACCATATTAAACAGTTTGCTGACTACCGTGGTAACACCATCAAAATGACCAGGACGCGATGCACCGCAATGATTATTGCCAAGCTCGGCTACATGAACTTTGGTCAAGTTGGGCCAGTTGGGGTAGACCTCTGAAACCTCTGGAGCAAAAATAATATCTGCACCTTCCTGTTCCAGCAAAGCCTGATCCTGCTCAAAAGTACGCGGATAAGAATCGAAGTCTTCATTTGGACCAAACTGAGTGGGATTAACAAAGATACTAACCACCACAATATCAGCATGTGTCTTGGCAGTTTTAACAAGACTTAAATGGCCGGAATGCAAGTTGCCCATGGTTGGCACAAAGCCAATCTTATGCCCCATATCTCGGTGGGTTTGGATAAGACGGCGCAGGGTTTTAACAGAGTTTACAACGATCATTATTGAAGCCAGCCTTTAGTCGAATGAGTGCTCAGCTGCAGGAAAGTTTTTAGCACGAACTTCGCTGTGGTACAGCTCGAAGGCAGCTTTGATATCGCCTTTGGCGTCAGCCATGAAGTTACGTACAAATTTGGCCTGAAATGGCGAAATACCGAGCATGTCATGCAGTACCAGTACCTGACCATCAACATCAACACCTGCGCCAATGCCCATCACAGGAATGGTTAGACTTTCTGCGATCTGTTTGGCCAGTGCTTGCGGCACACATTCAAGAACTAGCATGCGAGCGCCAGCCTGTTCTAAAGCTTTGGCATCAGCCAGCATCTGCTTGGCCTGTTTTGAGTCACGCCCTTGCACTTTGAAACCACCCAGCGCATCCACAGACTGGGGTGTTAGCCCAAGGTGAGCACAAACCGGGATGCCGCGCTGTGTTAGGCCTTCAATAGTGTCGTGTAACCAATCGCCACCTTCCAGTTTAACCATATGCGCACCAGCCTGCATGATCAGTGCTGCCGTATGGTAGGCCTGCTCTGGTGTGGCGTAGCTCATGTAGGGCATATCACCAACTATCAGACAGCGTTTGTTACCACGCGCAACACAGGTAATATGGTATTCCATGTCTTCAATGGTGACCGGCACGGTAGTCTTCTGCCCCTGAATGACATTCCCCAGTGAGTCTCCGACCAGAATCATATCAACACCAGCATCCGAAATAACACCGGCAAAAGTGGCATCATAGGCGGTTATGCAGCTGAATTTTTTACCTTGCTGCTTCAGTTGTTCGATATCACTAATGGTAAGAGTTTTCATGTTTAGTCTCGGTTTACGCGGGATGAGGATTAAAGTAGTTACGTCCGGTGGTTGTGCTTTTGATCTGATCGAGCAGCATATTAAAGTCTGCTTCGTTTTCCACTAGATCAATACCGGAAGCATTAACTATCAATAAAGGTGACTCATCATAATAATAAAAGAAATCGGTATAGGCATCACAGATTGTCTGCAGGTATTCTTTGGTTACAGGACTTTCAGCTGCACGGCCACGCTTTTTGATACGATCCAGCAGTACCGGTACGGATGCCTGTAGATAAATTACGAGATCAGGCTTAGGCGCATCAATGGTTAGATTCTGGTACACCTGTTCATATAAGCGCAACTCATCCTGGTCGAGTGTCGAGCGGGCAAACAGGCGATCTTTTTCCATCAAATAGTCAGCGACTCTAACTGGACTGAACATATCGGATTGACGCACATCCTGTAGTTGGCGCACGCGCTGAAATAAGAAGTAAAGCTGAGTTGGCAGAGCGCCCGATTTAGGGTCCTGATAAAACCGCTCAAGAAACGGATTTTCTTCGGCTTCCTCAAGAATCAGGTCGCTACTCAACACCTCGGACAGTTTGCGAGCAAGAGTGGTTTTGCCCACCCCAATCGGGCCTTCGACGGCGATAAAATTATGTGGAATGGATAAATTTACACTCACTCAAATACTCCTAACTCAGAGATGCCTAATTCAGAGACGCCTAACTCAGAAATGCCAATGATAGTTCTTGTCATATTTTAAGGTCACCAAATCATACTGTGGACAATGCTTTAGCAGGTCTTTTATCAGGCTACCATCAGGAAGCGACATTTCAGGACTTATTTCTGCTAATGGCTTTAGTACGAAATCCCTGTCCTTGATACCGTAGTGAGGCAGGGTTAAGCGATCCGTTTGCATGATTGTATGATCGTAGAGCAGCAGATCCAAATCTAATGTGCGTGCCCCCCAGCGTTGCTCCCGAATTCTTCCCTGTTGATTTTCAATCGCTTGCAGCTGATCGAGCAATTCCAATGGGGTAAATTGAGTGGTCAGTTTGGCCACCGCATTGATAAAAGGCGGCTGATCCTGCGGGCCCATAGGGGCACTTCGATACAGGCTGGAGTAACTCAAAAGGTAGCTATTCGGAAGCTGATCCAGAGCCAGCAAAGCGCGCTCAATTTGCTCAACGGGTTGCTGCAAATTACTTCCAAGACCAATGTATGCAATGGATCGCTTGGTATTAGAGTGACTTGCCATGACTGTCCCGATTAATGACGATTTTTGTTAGCTTGCTGGCGCTTCTGATTGCGCGGCTTGCGACGGCGACGTTTATTGCCACCACCGGTGTGCTGCAACATCTGGCGACGAGCATTGGCGTCAGCATCTTGGAATTTTGTCCACCAGTCAGCAAGTTCCTTTTGACGCGGATCGGATTGTGAGCGCAGCAATAAAAAATCATATGCCGCACGAAAACGTGGATGTTCAAAAATACTCCATGCCTTTTTGCCATGATGTGCAGGTAGGCGCAATTGCATGCTCCAGATATCACGAATCACCAGAGCGTATCGGCGAGGGATTGAGATATGCTGACTCTGTGCATTGAGAACACGAGCCATGCTTTTGAAAAAAGCATCATTAAAGTTATTGCCTTTCTGTTGCAGAGCTTCGGTGCTCTCCAGCAAAGGTTGCCATAACATGACCGCCATCAGGAACGCAGGGTTGACCGTTTGCTCGGTAGCGATTCGAGAGTCTGTGTTTTCCAGTGCATCCAAAATTAGCTGTTCCGTCTGCTCTGTATCATCGTGCTTAAGCGCTCTGTCAGTAGCCGGGAATAACGCGTGGAACAGGCCGTATTCGCGTAGCTTCACGAAAGTCAACTTGCCAGCACCAGCCAGAAACAGTTTGCGGTATTCTTCCCATAGTCGGGCTGCTGGAACCTGCTCAAGCAAATAAGACAGTTCCGAAACCGGTTCAAGTGTTGTGGCTTCAATCGATAAATCGAGTTTGCAGGCCAGGCGAACCACCCGCAACATGCGAACCGGATCTTCGCGGTAGCGAGTTTCAGGATCGCCAATCATGCGTAACTGACGCTTTCTTAGATCCGATAGGCCATCACAGAAGTCGTGTACCGAGAAATCTTTGATGTTGTAGTAAAGCGCATTGATGGTGAAGTCACGGCGGATGGCATCCTCTTCAATATCACCATAAACATTATCGCGCAGAATCATGCCTTCTTTAGCTTGCTGGATGTTGTCATCACAGTGCGCCCGGAAGGTAGCCACTTCGATCACATCGCGACCAAATAAGATATGAGCTAATCTAAAACGACGACCAACAATCCGACAGTTACGGAACAGTTCTTTGACTTGTTCCGGCGTCGCATTGGTCGCGATATCAAAGTCTTTGGGATGCAGTCCCAGTAATAAGTCACGCACGCCGCCGCCTACCAGAAAGGACTCATATCCAGCATTACTCAGCCGATAAAGAACTTTTAGGGCATTCTCGCTAATATCTTTACGTGAGATCGAGTGTTGATCGCGTGAGATGATTTGGGTGTGGTTACCTGCGCCCGGCGCTTCTGTAGCTGGGCTTGCAAACCAATGTTTAACGGACTTAATTATTGAACTCATAAAGTGTGAATTTGACAGTATGGGGCGATCATAGCACAAGCGCCTATCTAATTAATCTAAATAAAGGATTTGTTGCTCCGCCGGTATTTGGCTAAGTCGGAAGTGATTAACGGCAAGCTTGAGGATATTCGCTGGGGAGTCACCCTGCAGCTCTTTTGCAATAGGATGTCCTAGGAATTCTAACGCACGACACAGCAGGCGAGAGGCTTGCTGGCTATCAATGGCTGGTGCATGGTTTTGTTTGGATAACTTATTGCCATCAGCATTAATTGCCAGTGGCAAGTGATACCAGTCAGGGGGCGCACTATTCAATACTTCATACAGTCGCAGCTGACGAGGGGTTGAATCCAGCAAGTCACAGCCGCGCACCACATGATCAATGCCCTGTTCAATATCATCGACTACAACCGCTAATTGATAGGCAATCAAACCATCTTTACGGCGAATAGTGAAGTCTTCCTGGTCAATTTCAGGCGAAAAGCGACATTGACCCTGAATTTTATCGATAAAACTGTAGTCCCCATGGCCATGGCGTAATTTTATTGCTACCTCACCAGCGAAGCTGAGGTGTTTGTTGGCACAGATATTAGGATACAGCCCATTATGGCTGATGGATTTGATTTTCTTGCGGGTACAGTTGCAGGCGTAGACTAAATCTCTGGATTTAAGTTGGTCGATTATGTGGATATAACGATCCAGATGCTGACTTTGATAACTAACTTCTCCGTCCCAGTGTAAACCAAATGCCTCAAGCTGACGCAAAATCATATCGCTGGCACCCGGTACTTCGCGCGGTGGATCAATATCTTCTATTCGGACCAGCCATTTGCTGGAACGTGACTTTGCAATCAGATAACTGCCGACAGCTGCTATCAGCGAGCCGAAGTGAAGTGGGCCTGAAGGAGAGGGAGCAAAACGTCCTGCCATAGAATGAGACAAGGAATTGATAGATATGAAAAGGGCAGACTCTGTGTCTGCCCCGACCAATTAACTACCGTATTGTTTTTCTTTGATTTCTGCCAGAGTTTTGCAATCAATGCAAAGTTCAGCAGTAGGACGAGCTTCAAGACGTCGAATACCAATTTCGATCCCGCAAGACTCGCAGTAACCGTATTCTTCATCATCAATCTTGTTTAATGACTGTATAATTTTCTTCAACAACTTACGCTCGCGGTCGCGGGTACGCAATTCAAGAGAGAACTCTTCTTCCTGAGCTGCGCGGTCAACCGGATCCGGGAAGTTTGCTGCCTCGTCTTGCATATGGTGCACAGTACGATCAACTTCTTCCATCAATTGTTTTTTCCATGCCGTCAGAATGTTACGAAAATGCTCATACTGAGCATCATTCATATACTCTTCGCCTTTTTTCTCTTTATAAGGCTTGAGGCCTAATTTCTCGAGGGTGCTATTTGTAGCTGATTGTTTACGTGGCATCTAAGCAACGCTCCATTTCGTATTAAAACCAGGCGCCTCACGGCGCGCACTTGGCAAAAAAAGCAAGCTTTTAAAGGGCTCACTTTGAAAAAGTGAAACAGGGATATTATCCCTATGATTGGCAATTGAAAAGCCTAATCTGTACAAATTACGTTAAAAAAGTGCAAAAAATAAGCTTCTACAGCCTAACTTGCTACTTAACTGACTGAAAATTCAGGGAATAATAACGGGTAGTTCGTTACCTAAATATATTTCAGCGGGGCTGATATGGGTGTTATAGGCAATAATTTCAACCCCTGCAGTGGCAGCTTGATCTAATAACTTAGCATATTGCGGGTCAATATGCGCTGCTGGGCTGACTGTCCTGATGCCTGTATGCTGGACCAGAAAGAACAGCACTGCACGATGTCCTTGCTCAGCCATTGCCATTAGTTCACGCAGGTGCTTTTGCCCACGGGTACTCACTGCATCAGGAAAGAAACCAGCGCCTGACTTATACTCCTTACCCTGCTCCAGAAGGGTGACCGTTTTGATTTCAACATAGCAGTCAGCTTTCTTACTATCCTCGAGTAAGAGGTCAATGCGACTGTTCTCATCCCCATACTTCACTTCCTGTCTGACAGAGCCATAGCCTTTAAGTTGCTTGATTTTGTTTTTGGCAATGCCTTCCATCACGATTTGATTGGCAAGGTGAGTGTTAATACAAATCAAATCTCCATCTGTTGTTTCATCCAACACCCAGGTATAGCGGTATTTACGTTTGGGATTTTCTGAATCGAGTAACCAGACGGTATCACCTTCCCGCCAACAGTTTTTCATTGAACCGGTATTCGGACAGTGGGCTGTAAAGTCGCCCAGTTTGGTATTGTGAACGTCAGCCAGGAATCGCTTATAGCGCTTTTTTAGAGTTGCTTTTTCAAGCGGTGGTGAGAATTTCATTACAATAGTATTAGTGACGATTTTGCACCCATTCTATCAGCTCTTTAATTGGGATGGGGCGACAGAATAAATAGCCCTGCATAAAGTCACATTTATGCTCGCGAAGGTATTGATACTCTTCGTCAGTTTCAACGCCTTCGGCGACCACTTCGATCTTCATTTCAGTGGTCATGCCTAAGATGCCTCGAGTAATTGCGGCGTTATGAGCATTCTGGTGAATGTTGCCGGTAAAGGAGCGATCAATCTTGAGTTTATTGACGGGCAGCATATTGAGATAACGCAAACTGGCAAAACCGCTACCGAAATCATCAATTGCTACATCCAGTCCAAGCTGGCGCAGTTCCTGCAATAATTCTGTGATATGAGCTGTATCATGGACTAATACGTTTTCGGTAATTTCCACCGTGATGTCACCAGGCTGTATGGAGTGTGTTTCCAGTGTCTCTGCAATCTTCTCAATGAAGTCTTCACGATAGAATTGGATCGGTGAAAAGTTTACAGAGACTGAGTTTACCCCCAGAGTTTTCAAGTCCTTAACGTCTTTGCAAGCCTGATTAAGAACCCACTCGCTGATAGGGATAATTTGTCCTGTTCTTTCTGCGACAGGAATAAACTCTGCTGGAGATATATAGCCTTTTATCGGATGCTTCCAACGAATTAGAGCTTCAACCCCGCCAATTCGATTATCATGGCTCATGATCGGTTGATAAAATAATTCAAATTGATTGTTTTGGATGGCATCTTGCAGTTGTGCTCGAATTGCCACCTGCTGATCGATATTGGTATTCAGTTCAGCACTATGCCAATAGATATAACTACCACCGCGCTTCTTTGCTTCGTACATCGCAATGTCAGCACGTTGAATCAGTTCCATTGGATGCTTGAAGCTTTCTTCGCTGGATGCAATACCAATGGCCGCAGAGAGCGAGACTTCTATGTCGTCCACTTTATAAGACTCACCAATTTTTGTTAGCAGTCTACGCGCCAGTACCTCGACCTGTTCTCGGTCGGTCATATTCTGAATAACTGCCACAAACTCATCACCACCAAACCTTGCTAGCATATTTGGTTCAACAATTTCATCATTGAGACGTTGAGCAGTTTCGACCAATACCTGATCCCCAAATTCATGACCTAAGCTATCATTGATTGGCTTGAAGCCATCAAGGTCAATGAAGAGAATATAAATATTATGACTGTGGCCGTTGTTCTTTACCCACTCCATCAAATATCGCTCGAGAGCAGAGCGGTTCTTTAGATGAGTTAAGGGGTCATGTGAAGCATGAAATTCCAGGGTTTCTTGGCGCTGAATTCGCTCGGTAATATCATTTTGCAGGCCAATAAAGTGAGTTACCTTGCCACGTGCATCTTTCACTGGTGAAATCAGTAACTCATTCCAGAAGGGCGTACCATCTTTTTTATAATTCTTGATAATGGTGGAGATCTGCTGGTTGTTCTTTAGGGCTTCTCTAATATCCTGTCGGGCTTTTTGATCAGTGTCGGGCCCTTGTAATATTCGACAATTTTGACCAAGAATCTCCTGCTTGGTGTAGCCAGTTATGCGTTCAAAAGCAGGGTTTGCATAGATAACTGGATAGTCTTTATCTCTTGCATCACTTATCAGAAGACCATGAGTGCTGGATTCGACGCTACGCTCCAGAATTTTGGCTCGCTCTTCATGCTGTTTCTCGCGAGTTAAATCTAGCGCAATTCCATGTACACCAGTAACTTCGCCATCCACAATAATGGGCATATTTGTGATATGCAGATAGTGGATATTGCCCTGCATGTCCGGGGTGTGAATTTCGTAGCGTTGTGGAATGCCGCGTCTGGCAGCATAAAAATGTTCGTTGGTTCTGGCGAGATCATCTTCAGCAACTGCAATGCTGTAGTGTTGTCCTAGCAAGTCGGACTCGCCACATTTCATTAGAACGCAGGCTGCCCTATTTACGCTGGTAAAGTGTCCTTCAAAATCAAAGGTAAACACAGCCTCAGGGTTGTGAGTGAAAAGGGAACGGTTATGCTGCTCAAATTGTTCTCTTTTTAATCTCTGCTGGTGTTGTTCGATGATGAGTGCAGCTAAATCACGTCCCCGCAGAATCAGGTCAAGTTCTCCTTCCTTCGGAGAGCGGGGTTTCCTGAAGTACAGTGCAAAAGTGCCTACAGGTTTTTTGTTGTCACTGATAAAAATAGGGTGTGACCAACAAGCTCTTAAGTCATAACCATGGATTAGATCATGGAACGGCTCAAAGCGGCTATCTTCCAGCATGTCTCTAACAATAACAGCTTTGCCCGTAGCTGCTGCTGTTCCACAGGCACCTAAATTATCAGAAATTGGAAAGTCTTTTAAAGCTTGTAAAAAACTCTGGGGAAGCTGTGGTGAAGCTACTGGGTTTAGAGTTTCACCCTGCTCATCAGCCAGCATCACCGAGCATAGTGCATCCTCAATCTGGCTCTCTATTAGCGAACAGATATCGTCTAGTTTATCTTCAAGCGATTTAAACTTAACAACAGAGTTTAGAGTTCGATATTGGGCATTGAGTAGATTCTTTGTTGCTATGGTTTCATCACTTGCTTTGCGCCATAAGAAAATGGATATTACCAAGCCTGCTGCCAGCATCATGATTAATATGAGTGGTAGCCATGAAGAAGATAAGCCAGTTGTAAAGGCAAATAGCGTGAGAGAGCTCAATATTTTTCCCCAGCAATGCTTTTGTGAATTGATTCACAAAAAAACAGTATTAAGAATATTTCTTAATATTGCAATAGGAATGCAACAATTTTCACCAAAACAGTTATCAACAGCGCTGGAAATAATTGGTCTGCATTTACTCTGCCAGATAGACTTTACCGTTTTCTACTTCCAGCGGAACTTCGCCAAGATGGGCGCCAGCACAGGGGCCTGCTACGCACTTGCCAGTCTCAGGTTCAAATAATGCGCCGTGAGTAAAACACATCAAATATTGTTCATCATCTGTCATAAACTGATCATCCTGCCAGTTCAAATCAGTGCCAGCATGCGGGCAGCGATTCACGTAACCGTAAACATTCAGTCCTCGACGCACCACGATCAGATCGCGATCTTTGTATGGGAAAGCCTTGGCCTGGCCGTCTTTGATATCGGTTACTAAACAAATGTGTGACATACTAATACTACTCGAAGTGTTAAAAATTGATTGGGCTCTGTTAGAATAATTTGATTCTAACAGTATAAAAAACAGACGCAATAAAAAGCTTATTGGAGCTCTATGACAACCTTACTCTGGTTTATTACAATTCCTCTCGCTGCCTATCTTCTGTATCTGATTGCTTTCTACTTTATTCAGCATAGGATGTTATTCCCAGTTCATGAACTACCACCTTCCGATCCTGCTTTAATAGAAGATGCGGGTGGTGAGATTCATCGTCTTGGGTTTTCTCAGGGAGAATTTGAGGTGGCTTATCTGCCGCCTCTACAAAATTTTAAGCAACCTTTTCCAGTGCTTATGGTTGCCCATGGTAATGGCAATATTATCGACGATTGGGCACCACGCGTGGATTACATGAGAGAACATGGTTATGCCGTTGTGCTGGTGGAGTATCCTGGCTATGGGCGCTGTGATGGTAGCCCCAGTTTTGACAGTATTTCAGAAACAATGAACCTGGCTTATGAATGGGTTGAGGAGCAGGAACAGCTTGATAAGAACAGAGTTGTGCTGTTGGGACGTTCGATGGGAGGCGGCGCGGTATTAACATTGGTACCCAGACACAACCCGATTGCAATTGTGTTGATGTCGACTTATTCGAGCATAGTTGATCTTGCCTATAAGCGACTGCTACCGGCTTTTCTGGTTCAGCATCCGTTTGACAATGTTAAAGCTTTATCTGCTTATGAAGGAGCTGTTTACCTGATCCATGGAAAAGCTGACAAAACGGTACCCATTGATGCGCTAAATAAATTGTTAACGGTTAAGGAAGACGCAACACATAAAGTGTATGAAACTGCGCATGCAGATACACCGGGTGATTGGGGTGAGTTCTGGAAGGAGTTAGAGCAGTTCTTAAGACCAGTAGTTTTTTAAGAATAAAAAAAAAGCCGGGTAATCCCGGCTTTTGAAACGTTGCGATGAGGGCTACTGTCCCATAGCGCAATCAAGACCAAGCTGCATGCCCATCTCCATACCGGCTGCTTCCGCATCCGCGACCAGTTGCTCATTGCCTAGGCTTAGAATATCGTTTTCGTACTGAGAATAAATTTTCATATCTTCAGCAGTCATGTTTGGCATCGGTAGGTCTTCACCTGTCTGAATGCGAACAATGATACCGAATTTTCTGCCTGTTTCAGTTTTGAAAAACTCGCTCAGTCTGACCGCTGTATTATGATCGAGATTTGATGTATAGACTGGAATAAACATGTCATACAACATTTCATCAGTCAGATTATCATTGACGCAGTTAGCGAATTCATCGGTGATATCGCCTGATGTATCCTGCGCAAATGAGGACATCATGGCTCTGCGTGTAATATTGGGTGTATCAATCGCATCAAGAATATCGATAACGGCCTGAGTATGAGCATCATCGGATTGACCTTGGTCATTTGCCAATGATGCCGTCGAAGTTAGAATTGAAAATAGAAGCAAAGCCAGAGCTTGAGTAAATTTCATAAGATGTCCCCTGTAAAGGTATTAATATTTAATAGTGCAGAAAACTAGATTGAGCCTGTGGCGGCACATTGCATTCCCATTCTGATACCAAGGTTGTAACCGGCAACTTGAGCCTGCTCCTTTAGCTCAGGTTTTTTGAGCTCTTGCAGAAGAGGGCGGTATTTCGCCATCGCTTGTACATCTTCTTGGGTAATGTTTGGTTGAGCTAATGGCTCGCCAAGCTTGATCTTGAGAATCGTTGATATTTTCTGACCAGTAGGTCCAGTATAAAACTCTGCTAGCTTCAAGGCGCTTTCCTGGTCAATGTTATTTTTATATACGGGGAGCATCAAAGCATATACTTGATTGTCCGTTAATTGTTCATTAATGCATTGAATGTATTCTGGAGATAGGTTTTGAGTTTCATCTTCAGCCAGTTTTTTGTTCATGGCGACTCGGGCAATCTGAGGAATACTCATAACCTTCAGAATATCTATAATGGCCTGAGAGTGTGGATCTTCAGGAAGTTCTACATCTTTATTATATGAGTTTGATAAATTGGTATCGCTCTGGTTTTGAGTGGTAGCGCAGGCAGTCAGAAAAAAGCTGACCAAAAATAAATATTTTAATTTCACTGTATTTTCTTCCTTTATAGTCGACATAACATATTATCATGCTGTTTCTGCTTTGAACATGGTGTAAAATGGCGGTTTCATTCAATTAAATACCCCGGAAGACGGTTTAATGACGCATAAAGATAGCCTGAGCGCACGCTTACCCACCCCTTGGGGAGATTTCACGATCCATGCGCTTGAGGCTGAAGATGGAAAAGAGCATGTTGCTCTGACATTTGGCGAATGGGACACCAAGCAGCCGGTGTTGGCGCGTATTCACTCCGAGTGTTTAACCGGTGACGCTTTGTTCAGCCTGCGCTGTGACTGTGGTTTTCAGTTAAAAGCGGCATTGCAGAAAATCGCTGAAGAGGGCGCTGGTGTTTTGTTATATTTGCGTCAGGAAGGTCGTGGTATTGGCTTGACCAATAAAATTAGAGCCTATTCCTTACAAGATCAGGGAATGGATACAGTTCAGGCTAATGAGCATTTAGGCTTTGGTGCTGATGAACGCGATTTTAAAGTTGCATCAGATGCACTGGATAAGCTGGGTATTCAGAAAATTCGTTTGATGACCAATAACCCGCGTAAAGTCAGCTCGATGATTGATGCTGGCATTGATGTTGTGGAGCGGGTTCCTCTCAAATATGGTCATAACCCTCATAACGAAGACTACCTTTCAACTAAACAATCGAAACTGGGGCATTTGTTCTAGACGCGTTATCTAAGTGCGGTCTATAGACAAACAACTTAATTAAGGATTGGTATGACATTAAAAGTATTGTTATCGACAGATAGCGCACCGGCGCAATGGGGCGAAGGTGCATTATTAAGCTACAAAGAAGATGCAGTAACCATTCACGCCGATGGCTCCGATCTGGTGCAAATGGCAGCCCGTAAATTGGTTAGCCAGGGACTGTCTTTTTTCGCTCTTCAAGGCGAATGGGAGCTTGAGCAGCAATGGGCCTTTTTCCAAGGTGCATACGATCCAAAGATAGATGTTCAGATCGATTTTGCAGAGCTGTCTGATGATGACAATAAAGAACTCGAAGCCCGTATGCAGGTCAGCCGCTGGATGCGCTCAATGGTTAATGAGACGCCAGAAGTGCTAGCTCCTCAGGTTCTGGCTCAGGAAGCTGCCGACTTTATTCAAAGTTTGGCGCCTGACAATGTGCGCTATCAAATCGTTTCTGGTCAGGATCTTGAAAAGCAGGGTCATGTCGGCACCTGGGAAGTAGGTCGTGGCAGTACCAGACCACCAGCAATTCTAAAGCTTGAGTTTGATCCGAAGAATGATAGTTCGGCTCCGGTCGCTGCATTGGTCGGTAAAGGCATAACCTTTGACAGTGGTGGCTACAGTATCAAGCAAAGTGCAGGCATGTTGCACATGAAAGCGGATATGGGTGGTGCAGCGACAGTTACTGCTGGCCTGGCATTAGCCATATTGCGTGGTCTTGATAAGCCGGTTCATCTTTACCTATGCTGTGCGGAAAACCTGATCAGTGGTCATGCGTATAAGCTAGGCGATATCATTACTTACCCTAACGGAATTTCGGTTGAGATTCATAACACTGATGCAGAAGGTCGTCTGGTTCTGGCTGATGGTTTACTGTTGGCAGGTCAAACTGGAGCGCCTCTGATTATTGATGCCGCAACTCTGACCGGTGCCGCAGTGACCGCCGTAGGTGAAGACTATAACGCTGTATTTGCTCTAGACGATGCTCAGCGTAATGATTATCTGGAAGTCGCGAAAAGTGAGAATGAGCGCCACTGGCCATTACCACTGGAACCATTCCATGCCGCTAAGTGCCCATCCAACTTTGCTGATACCGCCAATAGCCGTGTTGTAAAAGGTGGTGGACCCGGTGGTGCCAGTAATGCAGCAGGTTTCTTGTCGCGCTTTGTACCAAATGATGGTAAAGGTTGGATTCACGTTGACCTCGCCGGAGCCTACAATGACAACCCAACTGCCTATTTCTCAGCAGGCGGAACCGGTCATGGTTTCAGAACAATCGCCGCTAAATTGTTGAAGTAAATTACAGCAAACTATATCAGAAGGGAGCCTATGGCTCCCTTCTTTATGCTAGGATTTTGCTTCCTAATCAGCTATTGATAATAGCGAATTACTTTGCAGCCCTAAAAGCTTTACGTTTGAATTGAGGGCGGTATATCTGGGAGAGGATAATAAATGTTAAATAATAAAGGCTCGTTGGTTTGCGTGGGAACAGGTATCCAATTGGCGGGGCAAATTACGCTTATAGCAAAAAGCTACATTGAAGAGGCTGATATTGTATTCGGTGTTTTACCAGATCCAGTTGCAGAGAGTTGGATTAGTGAGCTGAACTCCAACTTTGTGAGTTTGCAAAACTTGTACTCAGAAGATAGATCAAGGAAAGAGACATATAAGGATATGGTTTCGACCATCGTCAAGGAGGTAAAGTCAGGGAAAAAAGTTGTTGGTGCTTTTTACGGACATCCAGGTGTATTTGCTTGGGCTCCTCACGAAGCGATAAGACAGTTACGTGCACTTGGTTATGAGGCCTTTATGGAACCTGGTATCTCAGCAGAAGACTGTTTATTTGCTGACTTAGGGATAGACCCTGGAGCGAGAGGTTGTCAGGGTTATGAGGCCACTCAACTTCTTTTTTATAAGCATAGCTTAGATTTATATTCATATGTGATTTTATGGCAGATAGGTCTTGCAGGTGAGTGGACACTACAATCATTCAGCACATCAAGAAGTAACCTTGAAAAAACAGTGTCCTATTTGACTCGCTGGTATCCATTATCACATGAAGTGATTATATATGAGGCACCGTTTTTACCAACGCAAGAAGCCAGAATTGAACGGTTCCCGCTAAGTAGTTTGCCAGATAAAGAATTAAATATGAGTAGCACTATGGTTATACCTCCACTATACGAGCTAGAGCTTGATGAAGAGGGCTTAAAGCACTTTGGATTAACGGTGGATAGCTACAAAAATACTACAGAGGGTTAGTTGACAACCTGTTACTTCTATATAGTATTAATGTCTGGTAAAAAAAACAAAGAGGGTAATATGGATACTAAAATTGTAAAGATGTTAACTGACTTAGCGACAAACTCTGAGTTAAAAAGGGTCTATAAAGATAACCCAGAAGCAGTACTTGAGTTATATGGAGTTACTAAACAACAAGAGTCTACAAACTGCTCTAAGTTATTACTATTAGAGCCAACAAATGGTCAAGATCATAAGCTTTTACTGCTTACACCTGAAGCCTGATAATATTTACCTCTTAGTTATTTAAATAGCTCAGAGGTAAACTGTTTCCTGAAATCTGTTTCAATTAATGTATATAGTGGCGTATCTATATACTGCCCATCTATAATCCAATTATCTCTTAAAACTGCTTCCTTCTGATAACCTGCATTTAACAGCATTTTTATTGATTTAGTATTTCCAGGAACTGGAGGGCCTAGAAGCTTATGATAACCCAGTGAGTTAAAACAAAAAGCACTTAAGGCAATAAGTATTTCTGTTCCGAAGCCCATCGATTGGTACTTGCTTAATAACATAACACCTATATGTCCTTGCTTAGTAAAAATGTCTGAGGTTTTTACCCCGCAAAGACCAATCTTGCCGTCTGTTTTCTTGCAACGGATAACAAATGTGAGAAGCTTCCCCGATTGGAAGTCCCATTCTAAGAGGCTTGACTCGTATAGTTTTGTGGCATCATCGAAAGAAAGAGGGGTAGCGACGAATTTCATAATTTCAGAGTTAGTGTATATTTCTAAAAATAAATCCTCATCTTCAGTAGATGTTGGCTTATAGACAAAATGTGCACTCTCGAATTGTAAGCTCATGTAGGTGGATGATTAACTTATTAAATTGAAGGCTACAAACATTAAGGCACTCTCATAAGAATGTAAATAGTTATTCTGTAGCCATTATTGCTTATATAAGATATCTAGGGTTATGTTCGAATAGTGGTTGTATAAACAGCAATAAAGTGGTGGTTATTCAATCAGTTGATGGGTATTATCAGGGGTGTTTGGGGAAATAAGAACTACACAAGTAGCAAATGGTTATTAGCGAAAGCAGCATTGCATCATTTGAAAGCATCCATTTATGTATGAAGTTAGTCACTGAGTCTGATCAGCAGTTTTATGTCTCGCTGTTTACTGACCATAGTACTATGCAACATATTGGAGAGACTTTGAGTGATAATCAGGCTGTGGAAAGATTTAAAAAAGAACTAACAGCTACAGGTCAGAATCCATCAAAAAGCATGTTGTGGATTATCATAAACAAAGCAGAAAATAAAAAACTGGGTTTAATAGGGATTAGTCAAAGAAGCATATTCAATGATAACTGGGAACTGGGAGTTGTTTTAGCAAAACAGGCTGTTGCCCAGGGAATTGCCAAAGAAGCCATTAAAAGTTTAACAAAAGACATTTTGAGCCAGCTACAAATCGACAAATTATATGGCCGTATAAATCATAAAAACGATATTAGTATCAACATGGTCAAAAGTATGGGGTTTGAGAATTATAAGAATGATGATGGCTATGGTTATTGGGTGTATGAAAGAAAGAATTGGGGATGAGTTTTGAATAAGAAAGGTAGGCTGGTCTGTGTAGGAACGGGGATAAAGCTCATGGTGCACATGACCCCCATATCGAAACAGCAAATTGAACAGGCTGATATTGTATTCATAGCCGTTGCAAGTAGCTTGATGGGAAGCTGGATAAAGGAGCTTAATCCCAATATTCATGATTTAGGCCAATATTATCAGCCAGGTAAATCACGACTTGAAACCTATAAAGAAATGATTGCCGCAATTATGCAAGAAGTGAGAGCTGGGAAAAATGTGTGTGCGGCTTTCTACGGGCACCCAGGAGTATTTGCTCTTGCCCCGCATAGAGTCATAGAAATAGCCAGAAAAGAAGGCTATGAAGCGCATATGGAGCCAGGCATTTCGGCAGAAGACTGCTTATATGCTGATTTAGCTATTGACCCAGGCAAGTTCGGCTGTCAGCATTATGAAACAACTCAGTATATGATTCATAATAAGAATATTGAGCCAAGTGCGTATTTAATACTTTGGCAAATAGGGATTGCGGGGGATCAGGAACTCACTCAATTTAATACAACAGAAGAAAAGCTAGAAGCACTTAGAGAGAAACTAACTACATTATACCCTGAAAGCCATGAAGTTATTCTTTATGAGTCTTCGACAGTTTTATTTAAACAATCAAGAATAGAAAAAATAGAATTACAACAATTAGCAGATGTTGAGACCAGCCTGGAAACAACACTTGTAATACCACCTGTAAGGAATAAATGATTGTAACTAATGGTCTTATCAACACTTAAAGGAGATTACTATGAGCCAAAATTTACAACTTATCGAAACTATTGCAAACCTTACTTCAGAGCAGTCACAATCAGTTTCTGAATTAACAGCATTGGGCTTTGAGCAAGAACTAGCAGAAGCAATTGCACAAAGAGATATTACTAAATTGGAAAGTTTATTAGGGGCTAATACTAATGTTTCAGTAATTTTAGCACCTGCAGAAGATGATGAGGACGCTTCAGAGGATGACTCCAGGGAAGAAGAAATTAAAAT